>JAJXYT010000034.1 GCA_021780375.1 bacterium
GGGGCGATTGCGCCGCCGTTCATGGGGCACATTGCCGACGTCCACTCCATGCGCCTGGGCATGGTAGTGCCGCTGGTCTGCTTCGTGGCCATCGCCATATACGGCCTGTTCTGGCAAAAATTGGAGCACCAGGACAGTCAGGCCGGTAAGCGGGATCATCTGAGAAGGTGAGTCACAAAGCGAGACAGCTTTCTGACACGAATTGCGCGAATTGACACGAATTACACCTGGTATCCTGTCAGGGCTGGTATGGTTGGCATTGTAGCAGCGGATGTCAATCCGCTCATTATTCCGGCGAGGGAGAAGTTGGAGCCGACTCACCTCGGCTGCTACGGCAGTCCGAATTCCGCTGGGGCAACTGGTCGCTTCCCGCAAAGCGCTTTGAAGTGCGGCGACGCGTCCGCGCACTCCAAATTTGCAGGAGACGACGTGAGGAGTCTCTGACTGAAAATCCAAAGGCGGAACATTGAAATGAGACTCGCCACCTCGACTCCTACAATTCAGAAGTCCCCGCCTCGCTGGTGGCCGTCTGCAAAGACCGGCTCGTCAGCAGCCTCGCCCCACCAACTTGTTGAGGAAGTGATGGCGTTCAATTCACGATGGTGAATTTAACCGGCTCGAAGCGGTCGTGGTCTTTAACAGTCACAAGACCACCAGCAAACGACCAGCCGCTGGCGGATTTTGCCAACCCGGCAGCGTCCAGGCGCGGCAACGGCACCATTTTGGCGTCGCTGCCACCGACTTGTTCCGTCACCGCCCTGGGTTCGCGGTCCAGCCAGGTTTCCAGAAGCAAATCGCGTTTTGCCGGGCGATAGGACCCTTCCGGCGCGGAGATTTCGACGGTCACCGATTGGTCATTGCGAGTCTGATGAAACCGGCGCTTCAGGAAATCGCCCTTCCGGTATTGCAAACTCTCGCCGTCATCTTCGTACAGCGACGATTGGGATTCAGCGGCCGGTGCGACCAGAACTTTCAACGGGTTGCCGGGCATTTGACCGGTGTTTTGCACCACCGGCTGGCGGAAAATAAACCCGCCGCCGCGGACGAACATGGGAATCGAATCCAGGGTCACTGGAATGGAAATGGTCGAATTGCCGGCATAGCGTTTGCCCGTCCAGTAATCGTACCAATCCCCGGCAGGCAAATACACGTCACGGCCCTGGGCTCCCTCCCACAGAACCGGCGCCACGAGCAGGTCGGAGCCGAACAAAAATTCGTCGTCCACGTCGGCGGCGTGTTCATCGTCGGGAAAATCCAAAAAGAGCGGACGCAACGCCGGCACGCCGGTTTCGCTGGCCTGTTGCATTACGTTATAAATGTAAGGCAACAATTCGTAGCGCAGTTCGATGGCGCGCTTATTGATCGCTTCGAACCGCCAGCCAAACGACCACGGTTCCTTGTCCGGCGTGGCGATCTCCGTGTGCATCCGCATAAAAGGATAGAAGACGGCAGCCTGCAACCAGCGCGTGCATAGTTCCGCCGACGGCATCCGCACAAAGCCGCCAATGTCGCTGCCCACAAAGGGAAAACCCGAAACGCCCAAGCCGAGCAACATGGAGACCGATTGTCGCAACGACGACCAATCCGCCGTGGCGTCACCGGTCCACACTGCCGCGTAGCGCTGGCCGCCGGCGAAACTGGACCGCGTCAGGACGAACGCGCGCCGGTCCGGTTGCAACCGGCTTAATCCTTCAAACGTCGAGCGGCTCATGAGCTGGCCATAGACATTGTGGATTTCAAGGCTCGTCGCAGGCTGGCCGTCGTTGTTGAAAATGACGTCACCCGGCATCGTTCCGTTCGCCGTGTCGAAGACGGAGGGTTCGTCCATGTCGTTCCAGATGCCGGCCACACCCACATCGAGCAAACCTTTATACAAATTGCCCCACCATTCGCGTGTGGCGGGGCGGCTGAAATCCGGAAAGACACTGAGCGGATGTTCTCCCGCCTGCGATGGCCAGACCGGGCCTTCATAAACTTTTCCATCCGGTAATTTCACAAAATCATCTCCGGCCATGCCTGAATCGTACGGCGCGTAGCCTTTGAGTGCCGGCGGGTGCCCATCCAGAATCGTGACGAGATGAAATCCCTGCGCCCGCAAATCCGAAATCATTTTCTTCGGAGTCGGGAAACGGTCGTGATTCCAGGTGAACGGCTTGTAGTCCTGCATGTAATGGATGTCGAGCCAGATGCCATCGGCGGGAACCTGCTTTTGGCGGAAGGTGTCAGCCAGCAGGCGCACGCGGGATTCAGGATAATAACTCCAGCGGCATTGCTGGTAGCCGAGCGACCACAAGGGCGGCAGCGGCATCCGGCCGGTAAGCGCCGTGTAACGCTCGATGACCTTTTTCGGGTCCGGACCGTTGATGAAGTAATAATCCAGATCACCCCCGTCCGCGCCGAACGTCAGCAGGTCCGGCTCTTCCCGGCCAACGTCGAAGAAGCTGCGCCAGGTGCTGTCGAGGAAGATTCCGTGCGCTGCACCATGGCGCGTGACCATGAAAAACGGAACCGTAACGTAAAGCGGATCCGTGCTGGAATCATAAGCCGGCGTGTCGGAATTCCACATGGCGTAGTTGTAGCCGCCCAGTTTCCAGCCGCGCTTGTCGAGCCGGCCGGTTTTTTCGCCAAAACCATAAACATGCTCGTCGTCGCTGAGTTTTGTGGCGACGCGAAATTCCGGCCCGACAAAGGAGATCCCGCGGGCCGGGTCGTCGGCAGCTAAAATGGCCTCGGCGGTGTCGGCAAAGGAAATCCGGAGCGGAGCATATTGAACAATGACCTTGAGCGACGGCGTCGCGAGCGTCGCGACCTGGGAACCGATTTTGGCCTTAACGTAGGGCATTCCAAGGTCACGATTAATCACGGCGTAGGAATGGTCGCGGCCGAAAGCCGGCTGCCGGGTGAACCGGACGCGGACGACATTGTCAGAAAGCGGGGTGATGGCGAGTGTCCCCTGCCCGCTTCGGAACAAAAGGGTTTTGCCATCCCACGCCGGCGCGGGCATCGCCCCCAGCGAAGCCCAGCCACCGGGAGCGGCGGGGTTCCGGGCTGAAGCCGGGAGCACTGAGGCGGTCAGCAGCATAAAACCAGCGGATAATGGCAGAACGAAACGGTGGATTTTCATGCGCCGATTTTTAGCAGTTTGAATAGAATGCACAATGCTGGCCTGGCACAAATTGCCTCAAGGCACGGTGGCCGGCTCGATATTCCAGCCGCTCAAACCCACCTCCGGGTGCTCCGTGGCGATGCTGGACTCAATCCGGAATTCCCGCGTTTCACCGGGCAGCAGCGAAAAATAGTTATCGGAAAGCAATTTCCCGTGCGGGTCGCGCAGTTCCAATTTGACGAAATGCGCGCCGCTGGCCGGGAAGTCCAGGGTGCAGGCGTTGGCCGCGGCGGGATTGGTCCAGGACGACCAATTCAGACTGTTGGTCGTCAATTGGCGGATGCACGCGAGCGCATGGCTGGCGCGGTCCACGGCAAAAACTTCCATCTGTCCCTCGGCGTTGGTGATAATGGCAACGCCTGGAACGAGCGAACCTCCCAGGCTGGACCAGCTCGACCAGGCGCCATCGGAACTTTTCCGCCAGCGATGATACAACCCGCCCTCGGGTCCGAGTTTGAACACCTCCAGTTGCCCGTCTGCTTGTTTGCCAACAAACACCGTGGGTGCGGCCGAGCCATCCGCGGCGTTGGCGCTGGCCGCCATGAAACAAGTGAGAAAAATGAGCGCCTCGGCCATTCCGCCATCAATAAAATGGCTAAGATGTGTTCTAGCGCGACGAATCATCTCTTTAAATGTTACTTAACATTCCGGCCTTTGCCAAGTGACGAGGCACGGCGGCGAGGCTGGCGCCGGGTATCGTGAGTTTTATCTCACGGCAGCCCTGCAGCGAGGAACACACCGAATCCGGCGGTCCAGCAATGGCCTTGCATCCATGATGCAAAAACAGGCAGCACGCGCTTCGCCATGGGTTGCGCGATTCACTCTGAAATGCTTAACTGAATGCCTATGAAGGCAATCCTCGGTGTCATTGTGCTTTTGTTTGTCATCAACCCGTTGCAGGCAGCGGAACCCAAGCCTCCCATTCACCTGGCCATTGTCGGCCTGGACCACGACGCCGTGGGCGATTTTATTTCGCGGGCGCGTAATCATCAGGATGTTCAATTGGTGGGCATCGTTGAATCGAATCAGACATTGGTAACGCGTTACGCCCGACTTTTAAATCTAAGCACGAACTTTTTTGACGCGAATCTTGAAAGTTTGTTGGCCAAAACCAACGTGCAGGCGGCGGCAGTTTTTACGACCACGTTCGGCCACCGCCGGGTTGTGGAAGCTTGTGCCGCCCATAAAATCGACGTCATGCTGGAAAAACCGCTGGCGATCAATATGAAAGACGCGTTGGCCATGGCAGCGGCCGCAAACCAAAGCGGCATTCAAATCATTGTCGATTATGAGACTTCCTGGTATTCAAGCATTCAGACCGCGCATACCATCGTTCATGATCGGCACGCCATCGGAGATGTACAGCAAATCACGGTGGTCGCGGGAAATCAGGGACCCAAAGAGGCCGGTTGTTCTGACGCATTTTTGAATTGGCTGACTGATCCAGCGCTCAATGGCGGCGGCGCCCTCACCGATTTTGGCTGCTATGGGGCCGGCTTGATTACCTGGTTTATGGATGGCCAACGCCCTGACTCAGTGTTGGCAGTAGCCCAACATATCAAACCGGAGGTTTACCCCCGGGTGGAAGATGAAGCGACCATCATCGTCACCTACCCGCACGCCCAGGGAATTATCCAGGCTTCCTGGGATCTTCCGTTTGATGAGAGGAGCATTAAAATCTATGGCAGCACGGGATACATATTTGCGCCGCGAATGGATTTGCTGCGAATCCGCCTGGCGGACACCGAAGAAAGCGACCTCGATTTGCCAGCCCGGCCGGAGGCCGGCCCGTTGACTGATGATATTTCGTATTTTGCAGCGATTGTGCGTGGAGATGTCAGCCCGGCCGGACCGTCCTCCTTGCCAGTGAACCTGATTACGACCGAGATTCTTGATGCCGCACGAAAGTCCGTTGAACTTGGCAGGCGAATTGTTCTCCCCACGGCTCCGTCCCCATAGGCAAGCGCACGATATCATTCAGTCATTTCGGACCCGGAAAAACAACGGGGTTGCCGCCGGTGAGACAGAAGTTTGAAATTCGATTTGGTTTGTGCTGGCGGACAGCGTGTTGATGATTTGCCAGGTTATAAGATTTGAGGAAGTCTCAATTTGCATGCCGCTCCGGGACAGAAAGCCGCCGATAAAAAATTGAAGCTGGTTGGTGGCAAGTGACACATGGTAGATCACCGGAACGCCGGTTTCCACGCCGGTCAACTGAAAACCCGCCAGGGGCAGATTGCCGGAAACGATATTGCTGAAAACGCGGTCCAATTCAGCAGAAATAATGGAATTCGAGTTCCCATATAATTCACGCAAGTTAAAAAGCCGCAAGGCCAGTGCGAGATCATTGGTGTGATAGGGAAAACCGGCGCTTAAATACTCACGCCGCAAGTCCTGAATGATCCCCAGGTCCGTATAACCATATTCAGTTGTTGGCTCATTCGTATCCGTGATGGCACAACCGCTTATTCCCGCAAGCGTGGGCTCAATCATCGTTCCTTCGCCAAAGTCGTTCCAGGTGGCAACTTGAACAATAGCGGAGGCGTTGGTCATGGCGCGACTAAGAGTTTCGCGAAGAGTATTGCCATGCTGGTCGTCAAGATAGCCGAACGAAGAACCCACCCCCGCCTGCTGATAAATGTCATGAAAGCGCGGGAAAGCGGTACTGACAAACGCCGGCCACGCCGGAGATTTGAGAGATTTTTGTTCAAAGCCGGATAAATAACTTTGCATCATTGCGTCGGTGAGAATGCCGCCATTGGTCTGGCTCATCCACATGGGCGGCCAGTCGAAAGCTCCCTGGCCAACCGGCAAACGGTTGTCTTCCGTAAAAAAGGCGGGTTGATTGGTCGCGTCGAGCACGGAAAAAATGGAGACCCAGTTGGAGTTGGCCGTAAAATATTGCGGACCAAAGTTCAACAGGACCGGCATATGGTTCCATCGAAGATAGCCCGGGTCGGTAAAATAATTGGTCTGCGCATAAAGCATGGTTTGTTGCGCATGAGAGACGGCGTTCGCGGCGGTTATGAATCCGCCCTTGATCTCCTGTTGAATCGTCGAATCCTCGTAACAAAGACAAAACTTCAACCCGGCTTTCCGGGTAAAGTTGAACAAATCGGCGGTCCGTTGATTATTAACGGCATAATCGTTGTAATTATCCATGCCGTACCAGTCCACGATCACGCCGTCCATCCCCGCCAGCTTTATCAGCAGCACGTGATATTCCAGAGCCGCCGGATCGGCCGAATCATAAGGACCTATCACCGGATAATACCAGGAGGCGATTTCCCGCGCGCCGTTGGTATTAATTATGTCAGGGGCAAAATGGTTCATCGTCCAATGCCATCCCCAATAACCGCTGTAAGGTTTGGATTCAAACCATGGCATATAATGAACCAGCAAGGGTTTTGATTGGGCACAGGCATGGTTGGGCGCCCCAAGAACCAACAAACCAATCAAGAGCGCCAATAATTTCTTTGCCAAACTCATACCCAATAAATTTATAATCAAGAGCCGGCGAGCACAATTCGCCGGCCCCCATTGCGACAGTACATTTTAACTCGCCCTGCAGTCCCGACGTTTTGTCACTGTTGAAACACCTGCAGGAAACCCGCCGTGCCACCCGGCATCGTAACCGCGGCGGCAGTGATGCTTCCGCCGGAGGGAATGTTGCTTTGCAGTATGGCCCAACTTGGGCTGTTGAGGCTGGGCGTCGCCCGCACTGTGTACAAGGCGCCACTCACAGATGTCCATGTGAGCGTAAATTGACGTGTGACTGGATTATATTGCCACTGCGTAATCACAGGCCGACCTGAGGCAGTGCCAGCAACCGTGATGGATCCACTCGTGGCTAAATTATCCACCCAGCCAAGGCCGGTGGCCAGCGACGGCAAATGTTCAGTCGCGAACGCACCGCCATAACTCGCGGCATTAAACAATGTATAAGTGCTGCCGGAAGCCGGGGCCGGGCCTGAATTGATGACATTCAATCCGCCGTTGTAATACAATGTCAGTTGATTTGTAGGATAGGACCGCAAAATAATTTGGTTGGTGTTGGCGAGATCAAACACCAACGTTCCGCTGAGTGTCGGTGTATTGGTGAGGAGAGTTATGGAAGTGCCGATGGCGTAGGTTCCGTTAACCACCATGGTTGGAATTGTAATTGGCTGTCCGGCAATGATATTATTCGTCCCGTTAAAATTAATACTGCCATATCCCCGGCCAAATATAGTTCCTTGATTTGTGATTGTGAGATTTCCTCCGACATTCCAGTTAGTCACGTCTGAGATATACCAATAGCCGTTTGCCAAACCCGGCAATGACCCGCCGATGGAATTGCTGATTACCGTCACGTCGCCTTGAAAAACGTTATTACCCAAGGCCCCGTTCAAATCGGTCATTTCACCGCCGATAGTCGTGTTGCCCATTACCGTTAGATTAAAGGAAGAGCAATCCCAATAACTATTAGTGCCAAGCACCAGGTTGCCGTGGATGGTGAAATCAGCTCCTTCCTGCACCTTGATGTATCCGATCACCGTCATATCTCCGGCGATGGTCATGGCGGCAGCCGGATCCTGCGCATTCACGGTTCCGTTGTAAAAATCATCGTGGTTTGTGATAACTGTATTGCTGAATACGAGGTTGTCGTAATCCTGATGCTTCGCCCAGAAAGGGTTGCCGGAATAAATGACCGTATTGCTGGCGGCGCTGGTATCCAGGGTCCCGAGTTGATAGGTGCCAATGGCCCCGGCCGGATCAAGAATGTTCAGCGTCGTGTTTGTCCCCATGACCACCGCGCCGCTCCCGTAGATATAAGCAATGGCAGCGTTTGAATTGACGGTGACGGCATAAGGACTTTCGACATCGACTCCGTTGGTAGGGTCCGGCACAACCCCGCCAGGCCATGGCGCATCCGGAACCGTGGAATACCAGTTACCGCTACCGCTGGCAGTGATATCCTGGCCGCGACTTGGAAGGCTGAAGAGCAAAACGGACAAAAGGGCCAAAGCCACAAGCGTGTACTTCATTTTCATTTATTTCCTGGGTTGATTTTATTTGAGGCTGTTTTCACTGTGATTCAAACCATGCGAACTAAAACATTTGTGGACGCGGCGGCGGCGTGTTTGAATCCTTGTCTTTATTCGTGTTATGAATCAAAGCACGTTGCAGCATTTTATCTTGAGGCAAAAGCCGCATAAAAGGACGACAAACCGCCAACCAAGCCAGCCCCGTGTGCATTGGCTTGAGTGTCCGGCGGCAAACATCACTCGGGAGCGGTGGACCATTGTTGATTATCATAACTTGGTTGGCTGATGGAAGCATCTGATTGCACGCTGGGCACCGAGCTGCTCGGAGAAGTTTTGAGAGTGACGCCGGGCTGAAAAACTCCATAGAACTGTCCCCAGGTTAAAGCGCTTGGATACGTCGCGACCGTATGACCATCTACAAAAGCAACATTAACCCGGCCACTGTGTTTTGCATAAGCAGTCTGAAGGCGGGCATTTTCGTTACCCGCCACCGGGAGTGTGGGACCGGAATTGCCCGCCCACCACGAATCCAGCCAGGCCGCGGCGGTGGCCGAGTTTAGCGGGCTGATGGAGCCGCTGACATCTGTTATGGCCACCAGTTCTGACGGTTTCGCCGCCGAGGACGCTTTGAAAGGTTTGGCATTAATCATATTTCCGTCATTGGGATCCACCGCCCCAAAAACACCGCAGAAGTTGAATCCATAGGAAAGAAAACCCGTAACGCTGGGATCCCAAACTCCGGTTGCGCTGGAGTAGGTCAAACCTCGCTTGCGTTTGGGACAAACCCAGACCTTGTTATTGGGCAGATACGGCGCCAACATCGGAGCCGGAGTATTCGGCGTAACCTGGTCTCTTAACAGCCATTCTCCTCCACAGGCCAATCCATATCTGTTTTTGTAAGGCGGACCTGCATGATAAACCGGAGGAAGGGGGAAATACTCCTTGTTGTCGCCGGCATACATGGTCATGGCCAGACCAATTTGTCTGGTATTGCTCAGGCAGGCAATGGCTACTGCGCGGTCCTTTGCGCTGCTCAAGGCCGGTAGCAGCATGGCCGCCAGAATGGCAATAATGGCAATCACCACCAGCAGTTCAATCAAGGTAAAAGCCGATTTCAAAGCGCGGTCCTCAACATTGCAGCGCGAAAGTGGTAAACGCCGGTTCAGGACATTTATTTCATCAAGCCTGCCCATTTTGGCAATTGGTTTCTGACACATAATATTTTATACGAACCGCTCTACCTGGATTCCACTTAAGCACGGTGATCGGAGACTTGTTTTAAATTAACATTTGATGCGCGCCGGGATAGTCGCATAAAGCGACTACAGGGCGGATTGTTTCTCTTTTTAAAAAATTGTGCGCCGGCAAAAGCCTAAACAAAAAAGCCGCCTGGAAAGGCGGCTTGAAAGACAGAACCGGGAATTCAGTTATTATTATTATTTACGCCGGCGAAAGGCCAGAAGCCCTGCGATGCCCAATCCCAGCAACGCCAGCGAAGCCGGCTCAGGAACCAACTCGATGCTGTTGAACGTAATGCTGTAATCCCCGCTTACATTAGCCGGGTCGATCTGGAAGTTCAGACCGTTGACAGGATAGCCGCCTGCAATATTGGCCTGATTGGGCGCCTGAAGCGGGAGGGTGATCGAATACGTTGTGCCGGGAGTCGGGGTTAAGCTATAGGAAGGGCTGATAGCATCATAGTAATCAACACCCCCATTAGCATCGTCCAGTGCAAACAGCACATTAATACCTCCCACGGCATTGCCGGAGTCCCAAGTCCAAGTAAACTTGACAGCGTTATCGGCGGGGTTGAGCGGTGTCACTTGCCCGGCCGGGAGCGCGTAATACAAAGTGCTGAACGAGCCGGAGCCGCCAGCGGCGGTGATCTGCAAGCCGGTTGCGGTGTCCGACATCCCGGAAACGGTCCAATTGCCAGTAGGGACCGTGTTCACGGGGTCGATATTTGACAGGTATTGCTGGCCGGTTACGAACTGCGCCTGCGCCGAACTGACAATTGCCACAGTGCCCACTGCCGCAACCGCCGCCGCCAACCATTTTGAATATTGTTTCATAAGTTTACTTTCTATTTTTATTTGAGCTTCCTTTTCAAGGTTCGATCTGCAAAATCATGTTCGGACAAACACTTCGCCCCCAACGCACAGGACCATTCACCATACGTGAGGACACTCGAATGTCCTGGAACACAACTTCATCGGATTTGTGTTAACAGTAACGCCGGTGAGCCCTTTGTGGTAGTCGCATGAAGTGGTGACAATCATCTGCTTATTTAGACCAGTCACAAAACTAACTGGTTTTCACGCGAGAGAAGCACATAAGAAGCGGCCGGACATCCGTGAGGAAACCCGCGCGCCGGGCATGGAAAGGGGGAAAAGACCGCCGGTGGCAACCGACCATGCGGTTTTGGCAAAGCGCCCGATTCCCTACCGCCGCAAATACTTGGCCACCGCTTCGGTATTTGACTTTACATGCAACTTTTCGTAAATGCGGCGCACGTGGGTGCGAACAGTGTCAATGCTAATTTCCAACTGGTCGGCGGTTTGTTTGTAGGTCAGGCCTTTGGCCATGGATTCCAACACCATTTGTTCTCTGGGTGAGAGATTTACTTTTTCTTCACGGGTTGGTCCGGTCTTTTGGAACGAGGCCACGACTTTGCGCGCAATCGAACTCGACATCGGCGAACCGCCTTCATTCAATTCTCTGATGGCTTCCAGCAGCTTGGCCGGCGTTGACCGTTTCAACATATACCCGCTCGC
>JAJXYT010000019.1 GCA_021780375.1 bacterium
CGGGTCCACCATAGCGCGCCCAAGAGGAGGGTTTGCAACGCCAGGCTCAAGCCCCAATTTCTCTGGGCCACGTTGACGCCGACCGTTATGAGCAGCAACCAGACCGCCAGCGTCCAGGCGAAGCTGAACCGCCGCAACAAACCGAGGCCGGCCACCACGAGCATCAGGCCCAGAATCGCCTGCGCCGTGCCGCCGAGCGCCGACAGCGAATCGGCCAGCCCGTTGAGCGCACGCACGCGCTGGAACACCGTCAACGGCAACCGCAACCCGTCGAGGATGTTGAGGACGCCGACGAGCGCCAGGACGAGGGCCAGCGGGACTTGCGGCCAGAGCACCGCCAACCGGTTCCGCATTCGCGGCGCGTGTTCGCTGGTATTGGCCTTCATCCGCTGATCCAGTTTCGTCCAGGAAATTGCTCATGGCGCGCTCCGGGTGTCAAGCCAACGCCGCGCCGTTGCGGCAGAGCACCCGCATCAGGAAGCGCCATTGACCGCCGGTCTGGAGTTCATTTTATTTCCCAAGCAACTTGCGGATGGATTGCAATTCCCGGCGGTGCGCCTGGCTGGGTTCGGGATAGCTCAGCTTCAGCGATTTCAAGGTATCGAGGGTGATTTGCGAAATAATGAGCCGGGCATTTTCCTTGTCGTCGGCTGGAACAATATACCACGGCGCATGGCGGGTACTGGTGGCGCCGAGGCAATCTTCGTAAGCCTTCATGTAATCCTTCCAGAATTTTCGTTCGGCGAGGTCGGCCTGACTGAATTTCCAGTTTTTCTCCGGGTCGGCAATACGTTCGAGAAACCGCCGGCGTTGTTCATCCTTGGACAGATGCAGGAAAAATTTAACGACGCGCGTGCCGTTGCGATACAGATGTCTCTCCAGATCCAGCATGGAGCGATACCGCTTTTCCCAAATCGTTTTCCCCTTGAGCAATTCCTCCGGAATTGGCCGGGCGCGGAGAATTTCCGGATGCACGCGCACGATCAGCACTTCCTCATAATAGGAACGGTTGAAAATGCCGATCCGCCCGCGTTCCGGCAGGCGGCAGGTGGTGCGCCAGAGAAAGTCGTGTTCCAGGTCCTCGGTGCCGGGGTGTTTGAAGCTGAAAACCTCGCAGCCCTGCGGATTGACGCCGGACATGACGTGCTTGATGGCACCGTCCTTGCCGGCGGCGTCCATCGCCTGAAAAATCAGCAGCACCGCGTAGTGGTTGTCGGCGTAAAGCCGGCCTTGCCGCCGGCTCAATTCCTTCGTGTGTTCGGCGAGGATTCTTTGATAATGCTCCTTTGAATGGTAAAAGGGCTTTACCTTCGTCGGCCATTTTTCAAGTTTGACCTTTTCACCTTCGCAGACCCGGAATGTTTCCGATTTAATTTTCATAGCGCGGCTAAAATGGAGCGGCCAACAACCACACGGCAAGCGCCATTTTTCAACGCGACAGGGCCCCGCGAGTCTTCGGGTTCTTTATCGCGCTGGCGTCATGAAACCGCCACGCCGATGATTGCGGGATTTTTTATTACGGTGCCCGCAACGCGGCACTGACCTTGTGCCGGGACAAGTATCTGGTGACGTTGACGCCAATATCACCGGCGCCAACCGCCACCGCGATGGTCTGCGCCTAATGATGCCAATGACCTCCGCCTCCCCCTCCGCCTTGAGGTCCGGCTTGATAATGATAAGCTCCACCCGGATGGCCGCCGGGACGTGCTCCCTCTGAAGGCCCGCCTTGACTTTGATAGTGCCAGCCTCCCTGCCAATCCCGGTCGTGGCCATACCATCCCCACCCGCCCCAACCCCAAGCCGGGTACCAACCCCACCCGTACCAGCCCGGATAATATCCGTACCCGTATCCATACGGATAGTCAGAGTAGCCATCGTAGTAATACCTTCGCTCAACCGGCCAGAGGTGGATTTGTTTAACGGTCACCACCGGGTAAGTGTATTTGGCGCTCTGCACGGGCTCGCTTTCCAATCCGGCAACGGCGCCGGCCACTGTCACCAGCCGTCCCGGTTGGTAAACCTCCGGGTCCAGGAATTCCTTGCTGCTGGCGATAAAGCGCCCGGAAGTATTGGCATACTCCAACGGTCTGCCATCACCGCCCAGAGGCAGTTCCAGGACGTAAAGAGCGGTCCCGTTCGCGTCGTTGGCGGTTTTGATGATTCTGCCGCCCCAGATGACGATGGTTCCCTGGCAGGCGCCGGGATCCGCCTTCACTTGTGCCAGGGTCAGCGGTTGGGCCTGGTCCTGGAGGTTTCTGGCGATGGGATAAGTCACACAACCCGTTACCAGCACTGGGATCAATCCCAGCAGCAATATGCATTTTCCCAAACGAATTTTCATTTTAAGCCCTTTCTCCGGCGCCGTTTTGTTGTGAACCTTCTGGTGAAGCTGTTTCCTGGTTGCCGCAACGGCATTGGCAATTTCATCCTCGCATGAAGATTTTGACAAGCGGAAACGCCAACCCGTTGAATCATGGTCCCCGATCAACTGGCGGCCCATCGGGTCGAATCTGCCAGAATGACGGCCCTGTCCGTTGGGTGTCAGTCCCAAAAACTGGCCGGGCGGCGCACACCACGCCGCCCGACCGCTCCCAGGAGTCCCTCGCTGTCCCCACTTTCACCTCCTGGTCGACCACCTCCTTCCCTTCCTCCTTCCACTCCCCCACCGTCTCCCTTTGTTACTCCCCGCTTTTTCGGCGGGGCCGGCAGGCAACTGCCGCGCTCTCGCGCAACTCGCCGGCGTCCGGCCCCCGCCCAAAATCAAGGATCGATCACGCCGCCTTGGGGCTGGCGCCGGGAGCACCGGCTTGAAACTCCGTACCGGCCACGCCGATGCCCACGCCCATCGTCAGCGCCACCAGTCCGATGACAACGGTTCGCATTCGGTGGTAATTGGCATTCATAACTTTCTTCCTCCCATGGCATTCTCCTGGTTTGACGCTTCCCGGGAGACGGCACTTCCCGTGTCCGGGCCCGCTCCGGCTGTTCCCGGCCCGGCCATCCGCCGGGCAAAAACTTTTTCCACCACGTTCACCAGTTGCGCCGTGTTGAGCGGTTTCTCCAAAAAGGCCGACGCTCCCTGGCGGAGGCACTCCGCTTTCATCTCCGGGCTGCCCAAGGCCGTCAGCACCACAATGGGCAGGTCGGGAAAGACCTCGTGAATGGCATACACGACCGTCAGGCCCGTCACGAGCGGCATGCGCAGGTCGGTGATCACGAGATCCATTTGCCGTTGCCGGCCGGTGAGAAGCTCGATGGCGTCGCCGGCCCAGCTCGCGCAAGTGACCCTGGCTCCCGCGCCGGTCAGCACCTTCTCCAAGGCACGGAGCATCCGGGCGTCGTCATCCACAATCAGAACGGACTTGTTAAGGATACTGTTCATCGTTTCTCAATCTTCCTTCGCAGGACCAGTGCCAGGAAACGAAGCCAGTGTGGAATTGTTTTATTTTCAGGAAGTTACAACAAAAGTGGGCCAAATTTCCGGCGCGAGCGAATCACCGTTTATGCCAGATTGGCAGTCCTGGCGCTGCCAATTTGGCGGATCGCTCATAAATCCGAAAAGTGCCGGTACATCGTGCGCGGCGGAATGCCGAGCATTCGCGCGGCTTTAAGTTTGTTACCCGCGCAATGTTCAATCGTTGCCGCCACCAGGCATTTCGTCGCTTCGTCCACTGTGGCGCCGATGGGAATGGAAATGCCCGATTCATCCCGCACCGCCGCTCTCCCGTCGCGCGAAGCCGTGGGCGCAAATGTGAAACCGCGGATGGTATCGCCGTTGGCCAATGCCACGGCGCGTTGAAGCACGTGGTCCAGTTCGCGAACGTTGCCGGGCCAGAGATGCGCCAGCAACTGGTCCAGGGCGCGCGGAGCGATGACGCGGACGGCGCGGCCCATTGCCGCGGCATACTTCCGCAGAAAATGGCCGGCCAGCAGCGGTATGTCCTCGCGCCGCTCGCGCAGCGGCGGCAACACGATTTGCACGGTGTTGATCCGGTAATACAGATCGTGCCGGAATTTTCCCTCCTCGATGGCCTGGGGAATGTCGGTGTGGGTGGCGCACAGCAGGCGCACGTTGACCCGGATTTCCCGCGTGCCGCCCAGCCGCTGAAAGCTTCCGTCCTGCAACACGCGGAGCAGTTTGGCCTGCAACTGCGGCGTCATCTCCGCAATTTCGTCGAGCAATAGCGTGCCGCCGTCGGCCAGCTCGAATTTGCCCGGCCGGGCGGCGGCCGCGCCGGTAAAGGCGCCGCGTTCGTGCCCGAACAGTTCACTCTCCAGCAGCGTTTCGGGAATCGCCGCGCAACTGATTTTCACGAGCGATTGCACTCGCCGGCCGCTCAAGTCATGCAGCGCGTCGGCCACAATCTCCTTGCCGGTGCCGCTTTCGCCTTGGATGAGCACGTGGACATCGGTGGGCGCGATCTGGCGGATGAGTTGTTTGACCGCCTGCATGGGCGGGCTGTCGCCGACGAGCGCTTCGACGCCGCGCCGCTGTTGCAGTTGGCGGCGCAACTGCCGGTTCTCGCTGGCCAGCCGCTGCTTTTCCAGGGCCTTGGCCACGGTCTTCAGCAAGGCGGCGCTGTCGAGCGGCTTCTCGATGAAATCATACGCGCCCAGCCGCATCGCCTCGACCGCCTTCTCGACGCTGCCGTGCCCGGTGATCATCACCACCTCCGTTTCCGGCAACAACTCGCGCGCCTGTTTCAACAGCGCGATGCCATCCAGGTCCGGCAGGCGCAAATCACTGATCACCAACGCGACGGCTGCTTGCTGCAAAATCTCCAACGCTTCCCGGCCGGAAGCGGCGCTGAGAACGCGGTAACCTTCGGCGGCGAGCACCTTGCCGGCGGCGGTGCGCAGCCGTTCGTCGTCGTCCACCAGCAGGATGTGTGGGCGGGCGGCCATCTCAGGATCTTTCCGTCAACGGCAGAAAAACGGTAAAGGTGCTGCCCTGGCCGTCGCCGCTCTCGCATTCGACGTGGCCGCCGTGTTCCGTGACGATTTGCTGGACGAGGGCCAGCCCCAGACCCGTGCCCTCTTTCTTGGTGGTGAAAAACGGCGTGAACACACGTTGCTGTTGTTCCTCGGTCATGCCCTTGCCGTTGTCGCTGACGCGCAGCAACGCCTGCCGGCCGTCACGCCAGGTGCCGATGGTCAGTTCGCCGCCGCCGGGCATCGCCTCGCGGCTGTTGCGGATGAGGTTCAACAGGGCCTGCCACAATTGTTCGGCGTCGGCGTGGATCGTCGTGAGCGCCGGATCGAAATGAGTGCGCAGCTTCACGTTCGCCTGTTCGAGTTCGACACGCAGGAACGCCAGTTTCTGCTCAAGAAACGCGTTCAAGGCCACCGGCTGCCGTTGCAGTTTGGGCAGGCGGGCGAATTGCAGATAATCCTCAATCACGCGCTGGATGCGGCGGACCTCCTCGCGCATTTCATTGGCCAGCGTGCGTCCTTCGTTCGGCGAATCCCCGCCGGCCCGGGCCAGCCGGTCAATTTCCCGGTGGATCAGGTCAAGGTTCAGGGTGATGGAGCCGAGCGGGTTGCGGACCTCGTGGGCGACCTGGGCGGCCATCGTGCCGACCATCGCGAGCCGTTCGGCCTGAAGTTTGGCGGCTTCGAGCCGTTTGCGTTCCTTGATTTCCGCCTCCAACGCGGCGGTCCGCCGCTGCACCATTTCCTCCAGATGATAGTGCGCCGCTTGAAAGGCCGAGAGCAGATAGACCACAACTAAAAATAATGCCAGCAGCATCAACCCATTCCAGTAGGGAGTCAATGGATGCCGATAAATGTGGCCCGACAGGAAATCGGCGATAAACCACGCCACCGTGCTGACTGTGGCCAGAGTGATCCCTGTGTTCAGGCCCACGACCCAAGTGCCCCAGCAAATCGGCATCAAATAAAACGCCGACACGGCAAAATCACGCCCCGTGATATAATCCAAAACACAGATTAGCAACATCAACGCTGACGCCAGCGCCAACACCAGCGGCTTGGGCAAAGATAAGAAGTGCTGTATGGGTTTGCTCATTACGTACAGATGCGACAGTCAGGGGTGGCTTTTGTTCGAGAAGTGCGGTTGGCGGCGGTTTTCTTTTCTTCGAACTGAAAACGGATATTGCATACGATGGTGGATAAAGAAGACGACCCCGGATGGACCCGGTCCACAACCGGCAGCAAAGTGCCAGTGTGCTTCCGAAGTTTGAAACGGCTTTCGGAATTCCCCGGAAAAGTTAAAAGCCACTCTCCGCCAGGCAGTTGCGCTTTCAAACAGCCAAGCGATCCTCTCAAGCCACTTGACGCATCATATCTTCGCTGCCAAAGGGGTTCGGCGCGCGCAGAATACATTCGGGATCGTCGCGCCACAGACCGTCCACCAGGAAACGATAATGGTGTGTGCCTGGTGATAATTGCACCGTTGTCCGCCACACACCGTCCGCGCCTCTTTGCAGGTTGACGGGACGTTCCTGCCACCGGGTAAAATCACCCACCAGCTGCACACTCCGCGCATCGGGCGCGGAGAACGCGAAGGTTTGTGGTCGGCCCGGGCTGCCGCCTTTTGGGTATGTCTTAGGTGCCATAGGATGTGATTCCTTTCTATGCGCTTCTTGCCGAAGCGTCCTGGATTTTTGCGATGCAGAATTCTTCTCCACTTCAACCACTTCAACCACTTCCCGCTTATACGATGACACGGAGTGAACTCAACCGTTTTGCGGGTCTTTTACCCACTCCGTGCCGCTGCGGCAGAAAATCCACCGCGGCAAATTTGCCTCTCGCAAAATCGGCTTTCGCCGGACACAGCTTAAGCCTGCCGCGAGAGCAAAGCAAACCTGAAGGCGAATTTATTCGCCGGCCGCCCAGTGATATGGAACCGGCAACCGCTCGGCAAACGATGGTCGCGGCACCGGGGCGGCCACTTGCCTGCGTGGTTGCCAACGATGACTCCAAGGCGCCGGGCGGTCTTTATTCCAGATGTAATGGCCGCCCAAAAAGGTCAGATCATGCGCTTCCACCAGCGTTTTGATTTCATTCCAGGATTTTGACTGCGGGTGGCTTCTGCCGGCAGGCAGGGCCAGTACGGCAGCATCTTTGAGGCGCCGGTGGGCCGCCCAATTTTTAAGCCAGTCCGGCAATTCCGGCGGTGGCGGATGAAGGTGATTCAGGGCCAGCACAATCAAATCCGCGTTCGCAGCCACCGCCACCGTCAAAGCGGCCAGCGTTGGTTGTTTCAGGACATCGCGCCTCCAGGGCTTGATATCCCACTTGATCGCCTGATCCACGCGCAGCGCCACGCGTTCCAACAAACCGGCGGCGCGCGTGGCCGAATCGAAATCATCGTAAATAATCACGGCCTTCAAGATCGTGACGGGAAGGTTTTCTTTATGCTTGGCAGCGGTACTCATAAAATTCACCTCTTTTTTATTTCCGACACGCCAATGCGAAATTGGTTCAACCATGTGAATAATTTTCCCGGAAAGTTTTTAAACGCCAGTTTGAAAGGAGGCGGCTAATCCTGCTCCGCGCCCCCCAAAGGGGCGAAAAACCGGCGATTTTCTCCCTGGCCAGCCTCCGCGTTTTACCCGGCCGTTGGTTTTTTAAACCTCTTTGACCACACCCCAATAAACGTCGAGGTGTTTGCCGAGATAAAGCTTCACGGCCTTGACGAGCACATCGGCTTCAATTTGCTGGCCGCGCGCAATGATGTCCTTGAGCGTCATGCCGGGACGGATCTGAAATGAGCCTTGCGCAATAATCGGGCCTTCATCCAACCGCATGGAAACGAAGTGCGCGGTGACCCCGGCGATTTTCACCCCGCTTTCGTACGCCTGCCGGTAGGCCTGCGGACCGGGGAAGCTGGGCAGCAGCGACGGATGGATGTTGATGATTTTATTTTTGAACCGCCACACGAAGTTTGGTGAAAGGATTTTCATAAACCGCGCGAGCACCACGAAGTCAATTCCCTGCTCTTCGAGCAGGCGCAAGGCCCGGGCTTCGGCGCGGGCGCGATCAGTCCAGGGGATGCGCGCGAACGGCAGGCTGAACTTTCTGGCGAGCGGTGCGAGGTCGGGTCGGTTGCCGAGAACGAGCACGGGGTCGGCCTTGATTTCGCGCCGGTGGTGCGCGGTCAGGAGCGCATCAAAGCAATGCCATTCCTTCGTGACCATGATCGCGAAACGCTGCCGCCGGTTCGGCTCGGTGAACCGGATTTTGATTTCCATGCCCAGTTGCTGCGCCAACTGGTCCAAACCGGCGCGCAGGGCGGCGGCACGGCAATCGCTGTTTGGCCAGGAGGCCTGGAGCGTCATGCTGAATTGGCCGCGGGTGACCTGCTCCTCCAACGCCTCGATGTTGGCCATTTGCTGGAACAGAAAGGCGGTGACCCGCGCGATGACGCCGGTTTTGTCGCGCCCGATGACAGTGATGGTGGCAAATTGCCTCATTTTTGGCCGCGTCCGACTTTGCGGGTTTTTCAGGCCAAAACGCAACTTTTTTTCGCTGCGATTGTTGATATAACACAGTAATCTGAACAATTCGCATGGGTTTTAACTCAGTAAAAGATTTGGTCGCGGCGGTTGCCGAAACGACTCCCGGACAGTTTGACGACTGGCGGAAGGCGTGGCGCGCGGCGACGGACAACGGCTCGACGGAGTCGTTGTTGTCCTTCGTGGCGCGGGAGCGCGGCCTGGCCGAGGATGTTTTTTTGCAGCGGCTGGCGAACGCGCTCAGCTGGCCGTTTGTGGACTTGCACAAGCATACCATCCCGCCGGAGGCGCGGAACAAACTGTCCACGAAGGTGGCCTTTCAATATTTCGTACTCCCCACCGCGGTGGCCGACGACGCGCTGCAAGTCGTGGTCAGCGATCCGTTTGATGCCGCGATGATGAACGCCGTGCGCTTTGATGCGCACAGCCCGGTGCAATTTGCGCTGGCGCCCAAAACGGAAATCGAAAAGGCGCTCAAAAAATACTACGGCGTCGGCGCCGAAACCCTGGACGAGCTGGGCGAGAGCGAGCCGATGGAACTCGAAATCGCCACCGACAAGGAGATCACCGAGGACGATCAAGAGGCCAGTGTCATCAAATTCGTCAACCAGATTATTTGGGAAGCCCACAAAGACCGCGCGACGGACATTCATTTTGAACCGGCGGAGGACGAACTGCGGATTCGCTATCGCATTGACGGCATCCTGCATCAGACGCCGATGCCGCCGCAACTCAAACGGTTTCAAGCGGCGCTCATTTCGCGCATCAAAGTGATGAGCGGCATGAACATCTCCGAAAAACGCCTGCCGCAGGACGGCCGGATCAACGTCCGCATCAAGGGCGAGGAAATCGACATCCGCGTTTCGACGGTGCCGACGGTTTATGGTGAAAGCGTTTCACTCCGCCTGCTCACCCGCGGGAAAATTTTCCTGAGCCTCGACAAGCTCGGTTTCGCGCCGCAGGACGAGGCGATGATTCGCGAAATCATCGTCAAACCGCACGGAATTTTTCTCGTGACCGGCCCGACCGGTTCGGGCAAATCCACGTCGCTCTACGCGTTTTTGAGCGCCATTAATTCCGTTCACAAACGCATCATTACCATTGAGGAACCGGTTGAATACGAACTCAAGGGCATCAATCAAATCGCCGTGCGGCCGGAGATCGGGCTGACGTTTGCGATGGGCCTGCGCCACATTTTGCGCCAGGATCCCAACGTGATCATGGTCGGGGAAGTCCGCGATCTGGAGACGGCGGAAATCGCCATTCGCGCGTCGCTGACCGGCCACCTGGTGTTCAGCACGCTGCACACGAACGACGCGCCGAGCGCGTTCACGCGGTTGATTGACATGGGGATTGAACCCTTCCTGGTGGCGTCGTCGGTGGAAGCGGTCATGGCGCAACGCCTGGTCCGCACCATCTGCCCGCATTGCAAGACCGAACAAAAGGTGGAACGCGATTACCTGCAGAAAATCGGATTTCCCGAAAGAGAAATTGACACGGCAAAATTCTGGCGCGGCGCCGGTTGCGAAGATTGCCGGCAACTCGGCTATCAGGGGCGCAAAGGCATTTATGAACTGCTCATCCTGAACGAGGCCATGCGCCCGTTGATTTTGAATCGCGCTCCCGCTTCCACCATCGCCGCCCGGGCCATCGAACAGGGCATGCGCACCTTGCGCACCGACGGTTGGAACAAGGTAAAGGCCGGTGAGACGACCATCGAAGAGGTCCTGCGCGTGACCCAGATTGAAGAGCATATGGACGCGCTCATCGGCGACACCAAAACCGAAATGTGGGTCAAGGCGTGATGAAATACCAAGGCACAAGCCGGAATGAAGAAGGCAGGTTCTTCTGCGGTGTTTTGTTTTCCGCCTTCCGCCTTCCGCCTGCCGCCTTCTGATTTTGAATATGGCGCGCTGGCAAAATTGCAACATCCTCCATGTCGGTGCCGACGCGCACCGCCTCTGGCAATTCGAAGCCAAGGGCGACGGCTTCGCGTTCGCTCGCGAGCATGCCGGTGCGCCGGGCGAAACTTTGCCCTTTAACCTGGTGGCCAAGTCGTGGCGCTCACTGTGGCAGCCCCGGTTGAATGTCGCGTGGCTGCCGCCGGAAAGCGTTTTTCTGCGCGTCATCGAATTGCCCAGGAGCAACTTCGAGGAAACACTGGCGATGGTGGAATTGCAGCTGGAGAAGTTATCGCCCCTCCCGGTGGCGCAGATTGTCTGGATGATCCGGGTGTTGCCGCAAACCGCGGCCGATCTGCAAACGGTCATTGTCGTGATCGCCGCCCGCCACGCGGTCGAGGAGTTTCTCGGCAAAATTGAGGGTCAGGGCTATCTGGCCGACCGGCTCGAAGCGCCCATGCTGGACGAGTTGGAAGCCACGCCCGCGACGGAAGATGGCGCGTGGATTTATCCCGCGGCGTTCACCGGACAAAACGTTGCCCTGGTGGCGTGGCGGTGCGGGGGCGCGTTGCGGAATTTAAGTTTCGTGGTTTTGCCGGCAACCGGCGACCACGCGCAAGGTCTGAAGGACCAGTTGGCGCAACTCACCTGGGCCGGTGAATTGGAAGGCTGGCTGACCGGGCCCCCGACCTGGCACCTGGTCGCCGACGGCCTGGTCGCCAGCGAATGGGAAAGCATCCTGCGTACGGGCCTGGGCGAGCCGGTGCCGGTGACCAAGCCGTTGCCGTTCGTGGAATTGGCCGCGCGCACGGCCCGGCGTTCAACCCAAAGCGACGCGCGCAGCACCTTGTTGCCGGAAGAATTTTCCACGCGTTATCACCAGCAATTCGTGGATCAATTATGGCTGCGGGGTTTGGTGGCGGCGGGAGTTTTATATGTGGTCGGCGTGATGATTTATTTCTGCGCGACAACGGTATTGGGGTATCGGGTGAACCAGGTGGCGCAACAGGTGGCGGCGTTGAACGGCAGTTACACCAATGCGTTGCAGCTCAAGGCGCGTTACGAAGTGCTCCAGCAACGGCAGGATTTGAAATACGCGGCGCTGGATTGCTGGAAGATCGTGGCCGAACAGTTGCCCGCCGGCCTGACGCTGCAACGGATGAGTTTTGCCGATGGCCAGCAGTTGTCCCTCAACGGAACCGTGCCGGCGGACCAAATCACCCAAATCACCGATCACTTTTATGATGCGGTGCGCAAGGCGGAGGTGGACGGCCAACCCGTGTTTGATGCTTCGGGCAGCGAGGTCCCTTCTTTTCGCCAGATGGCCAATAATTCGGTGAGCTGGCAATTCTCGCTTAAGCTCAAACACAGGGCGGAGGAGGCGAAGTGAAAAAGTATTTTGCCCAATTGCGTCCGCTGGAGCGCCGGCTGGCGGTGGCGGTGCTGGTGGTTTTGTTTCTGGTGTTGAATTACGTTTTCATCTGGCCGCATTTTTCCGACTGGAGCCGTCTGCGGGACAGTCTGGCAAATGCCCAGGGCAAGCTGGTGCTTTATCGGACGACCATCGCGCAATCGGCCCAGTACGCGGCGCTGGTCAAAAAAATGGAAGGCCTCGGCGGGAAGGTGGCGCCGGAGGACCAGGCCATTAATTTCATCCGCGTGATCGATTCACAGTCTGCGCGCAGCGGGGTTGGCATTGTCAACATGTCACGGCAAATGACCCGGACGAATGAGTTTTTCGTTGAAGTGGCGCAAAGCATCAATGTCACCGCTGGCGACCAGCAACTGGTGGATTTTCTTTATAAGCTCGGCTCCGACGCTTCCATGATTCGCGTGCACGACCTGGAGTTGCAGCCCGACCCGGCGCACCAGCGTCTTAACGCCAACATCCGGCTGATTGCCAGCTATCAAAAAGCCGCGGCCAAAAACGTTTTGAAGAACAAACCGAAACACTGAAATGACTGTGAAAACGACCACGCTTATCCTGCTCGTGCTGTTAACCGGCCTGGGCCTCCGGGCGCAAATGCCGCCCGGCTCGCGTCCCCTGCCGCAACGCCCCGGCGTGCCGGCCGGCCGTCCCGCCACCCGCCCGGCGCCCGCGCCCGGATTGCCGTCAACGCCGGCGGCCAGCCAGCCGGCGGCCTCCCCCGTCCCGGCGGCCGCGTCGGAACAAATGGTTCCGGCCGGTGACATCAATTTTCAGGGCGTGGATGTGGATCAAGTTCTGGACGTTTACGCCCGTTATGTGGGGCGCACCCTTTTGCGGGCGGGTTTGCCCCAGGCGAAGATTGTTCTCTACACGGAGACGCCGCTGACCAAAGACGAAGTGGTTCAGGCGTTGCAGGGCGTGCTGGCGCTCAACGGCATCGCGCTCATCAACATCGGCGACAAATTCGTGAAAGCCGTGCCGGTGGCCCAGGCCAGCCAGGAAGGCGGGGCGTTCAACAGCCAGTCCGCCGCCCAACTGCCGGACATCGGCCAATACGTCACGCACATTGTCCACTTGAAATATATCAAGCCGAGCGAATTGGCCCCCGTCCTGCAACAATTTGGCAAGATTCCGAACGGGGTTTTCCCGATTGACAGCAATGGAATCCTCATCATCCGCGACTACGCCGAAAACGTCAAACGGATGCTCGAGTTTATCAGCAAGGTGGACGTGATTATGCCGGAGGAATTTGTGTCCGAGGTAATTCCGATCAAATATGCCATGGTGGACGACATTGCCAATGCGCTGAACAGCCTGGGCGGTTCCAGTTCGGCCATCGGCAACGCCACCACTCCCAGTTCCCGGGGCGGGGCCTTCGGTGGTGGTGCTGGCATGGGCACCATGGGCAATCAGTATCAGTCCGGCGGCATCAATCAGCCCGGCAGCCAAATAACGCGGCCATTTGGATCGCCTGCCGGCGGAGCCCCGGGAGGCAATACGTTCAGCCAGCGATTGCAGTCCATCATTCAGCGCGCCTCGGGCGGCGGCGGGCAGGGTGAAATTCAACTGATGGGGCCGACGAAAATTATCGCCGACGAACGAAGCAATTCATTGCTGGTCTATGCCACCAAGGAGGACATGAAGACGATCAAGGACATCGTGTCCAAGCTGGACGTGTTGTTGCCCCAGGTGCTGATCGAATCGATCATCATGGACGTGAACTTGAATAGCGGCTGGAATTTTGGCGTGTCGGTGGCGCAAAACCCGAAGACTTTCTCTCCCACCCAGCCCATCCAGGGGGCGGGCGGCTATAACAACGGCCAGTCGTTCTTTGATTTTGTGGGCAAAACCCTGGGAACCAACGCCACCAGTTCGGTCTTTGGCAACGAATTGGGGAGCGGCTTCAGCTATTTCGGCAATCTCGGTCCGACCTGGAATGTGGCCCTGGCCGCCGCCGCCGCGGACAGTTCGGTTTCCATCATCCAGCGGCCGCGGATTCAGACTTCCCAGGCCAAGGAAGCCCAATTCTTTGTCGGCAGCACGGTGCCCTACGTCACCAGCGTTTATTACAACAGCGGTATTGGTGGCGGCCCCAGTTCCTCCTATTCGCAATTGCAAGTGGGCATCTCGCTGGACGTCACCCCGTTCATCAATCCGTATGGCCTGGTGGTCATGGATATCAGCCAGGAAATAGACGACCTCAATGGCAGCACGTTTATTCAAGGGGTGGGCAACGTTCCGAATACGGACAAACGCCAGCTTTCCTCCGAGGTCGCCGTCAACGATCGAGACACCATCATCCTCGGCGGCTTCATCCGTACGGAAAAGGACAAGAGCAAAAACGGCGTTCCCCTCCTGCAAGACATACCGATCCTGGGCAGTCTCTTCAGCAGCCGTAACAGCAACCACCAACGCAGTGAATTACTGGTGTTGATGCGCCCGACGATTCTGAAAACCCCGGATAACGCCGCGGCACAGACTGCGGCGGAAGAACAACGGATGCCCGGAATTTCGGCGGCGATGGCGAGCGACGAGACGGAACAACGCAAGGCCGTGCGGACGGAGCAACGACGGGAACACTTGCATGCGGCATCGCCGGACACGTCCTACCAACCCGTGCCCCGGGATGGTTCGGTGGATACCAATGCTGTCTCATTACCCGATGCGGACGCGGCGGCGACAAATGCGGCGCAACCACCGCAAGGGCAACCCCTGCCGGGCAAAGCAGAACCTTCATCTTCGCCATCCGGAATCGGGTTGTTTCAGCCGGTGTCGCCGGAAGGTTATATCAACACCAATGCGGTGGCGGTTCCGAACCCATAGAACTATCCGGTTTACCTGAACGGCAGCGGGTTGGCATTGAGGCCGTTGGAGAGGATCTCCTCCAGGCTGCGAAACGGGTGTAGCGGCATAAGCAGGGCTTTGGGAATATAAACCGGTTCCGTTTGCGGGTGTTGGAGTGTGCCGGTGATTTTATATTCAAACAGTTTGCTGACCGGCCACAACGCCGTGCTCAGGAGCGGGCCGACCACCCAGGTGTCCCGCAACAGTTGCGCGTTCACGCGGGCGTTCACGTGGTTTCGCAGATCCACCGTGCCGGCGTATTGCAACCGCATCATGGTCGATCGGATTTCCAGGTCGTCGGAGAAGATCACCCCGTTGGTCATGCCGAATTGCGCCCTGGCTTCCGTCGCCCGGCTGCTGCCCAGACCGGGCATGATCGAGTTCAGCACCGGCGATAAAATGCCAAAAACAGGAACATCCCAGATCAATCCATCGTGCAAGTTGGCCTGTCCGTAGCCGTTCCAGGAACGCCAATCCTCCGAGTTTGCACTCGTCATCACAAACCGTCCGCTCAACACTCCCTCCAGATGGTTGGTGGGTGACGATAAATCGGTTGCCAGCAAATGCAAACTTGCGTTTCGGACCTTGGCGGTAAATTCAAAATCCGCACCCTCTCTGGGACGAAAATCAAAGTGCGCAAAGCCGTTCGCGTCGCCGCCGTAAACGGCCGCCGTCAGATTGGTCAAAATCAGGCTCTCGCCCAGCCAGTGGATTTTTCCAGTGATGCGCGAGGTTTTGAGTCTCAGCCATTCGAACGGCGCGCCTTCGGCCTCAAACCATAAATCCGCGTCCGCCATGCCGCGTAACGGCGCGTACCCGTTCACCCGCGCCGGGCAGGGCGCCGCAAACCGGTAGGGGTCCATCACCTCACCCGCCTTCCGGCCGATGGCGCGCGCCACCGCCCGTGGGTCCGCGGTGCTGAAACCATTGGTGAAATAAATCCGCCACGAATTAAAATCCACCGCGATGCCGTCGGCACTCATCCCTTGCGCGCCCGTTTGCAGACGCGGCCGGAAAAATTCAAGGGACCGGTTTGTGTAGCCAAAGCCGCTTTCGACACTGCTGACGGTCTCGCCGCGGATCGTGAAGTTTGTCAGTGCCAGGCGTCCCCGGGCGCCAATACTGTCATTATCATCCAAACGCCCCCACACGTCCGCCTCCAGCCACAACGGCTGAGTGAGTGTGAAAAGATCCACGGCCTGCTCGGCCTGGTTTGCCGCCAGCAAGGGCCGGAGGGCATACGGGGCCAGTGCCCCTTGCAAGTGCCAGTGATAATTTTTGGTGATGTCGTTCTCGACGTCGGCAAGGGCGAGCGTGCCTTCGGGGCGGGTTACGGCGAGATGAGGCAGCCGCCAGATCTGATTGGAATAGGAAAAATTTCCTCGCGCCGAGTCAATGGCTATCCCGCGAAATGCGGCGGTGGTCGCGGCAAATTCGCCGGCCAGCCGCACCGTCGGTTGTACTTCCCCGCGCCAGTCGGGTTGCCGATTCGTCCACGCCGGCAAAATCAACGAACCCGCGCCCTGCCATGCCGGTGGTTGAGTCCACGAAAATTGCGCCAGCCAGTTGCGGGTTTTTTCCGTCAACCACGCGGCGATCGCGTGTGGATCAAAATGCGATGAATTGGTGAACCGGAGCGCGCGCGTATCCACATTCAACCGCGCGCTGGCGTCGAGCCGCCCGCCACCTAATTCGGCGGACAAATTGGTCACGGCCAGTTCCGGCGTGCGCCAGAAGCCACCGCACCTGATGGTCCGGGCATTCAGTTGCGGCGATTCCAAATGCTCCGCCTGGGCGGTCCATTCGATGCGATACGGTTGAAGATTGGTCCACCAACCCAAAGCTGGATTGGAGGCGGTCGGCGCTCCGGCGGCGGCCATCAACCTGGCGGCGAGTTGAAGGGCGGCCGCGCGGCCCCAGGGCGTGTCAACGCCGGCGGCGTTGACCGTCAGGTGAATCCGGAAGGAACGGGTGTCACGCGCGTCGCCATTGAGGGTCAGACTGAGTTGGGGCTTGCCGATGAAATGAATTTGGCGAAGCGTATCGGCGAAGGTCTGGCAGCGAATCCGCCAACCGGTGGCATGGGTCGTTGGGCCCTGGAAAATTTCCCAGTGACGAAAGGCCGAGGCGTGGGCGATATCGCCCGACAATCGAAGTTTTGCGCCGGCAAAGTCGGCCTGAAAATTATCAAGTGACCAGAGGTCGTTGGTTTGAAACCGCAAATCGGACTGAATCTGGTCGAGCACCAGCGCGTTGGTCGGCGAGAGCGGCCAGGTGAATTTGCCCTGGCGCAGCACAAGCCCGTCAACCTGCAATCGGCGATGCAACAGCGCCGGATAATCCAGCCGCAATTGAACCTGCTGAAGTGAGAGCGTCGGACTTTCGGTTTTCCTGGCGCGACCAATGTGAACATCATCGGCCACCAGGCCGCGGCGGAGACTCAGGCGCAAGCGGGTGAATTCCAAGGCAACACCCCGGGCGCGCAGCGTTTCGATCAGCGGCCGTTTCACAAAATCCGGCAGACCGATTTGATTGAGCCAGCCAATGGCGCAAACCAAAATCAGAACCAGGAAAATGAACAGGCGGCGTAAATGGCGGAAGAGCGTCCGGCACCACCGCCAGCAGCCAGTTTGATCGCGCATATCAGGGATTCCCGCTTTGCGGGGCCGGAATGGACAGGTAACTCAAGACAAACTGATAAAGTATCGGCGGAAACACAAAGGCCCACTGTTCGCCGTCCAGCGTTACGGCGGCCACGGCCGTTTGCGAGCCGGAGACGCCAAAATTCACGGTGTGTTTCGTGCCGTTTTTGAGTTCGAGAGTGATGGAAAGATTTTCCGGTTTGAAGCCAAATTTCCGGCATTCGGCCGCGTCATGGGCGAGCCAGGCGGTGGCAGTGAGTTCGCCAAACTGATGCGCGGTTTCCTCGATGGCCGCGGGGACAATGATGCCCTGCGAGCCGGGCGCCAGCGACCATTGGTTGGGTCCATTATGAATTATTTGCCGGGTCTGGCCGCCCTGATGAATGGTGATTTGCGCCACATCGGCCTCCGAAAAACTCCAAATCCGCTGCTCCCGGAGTTCCCAGCCGGCTTCCGGCAACTGGTTGAAATCCTCCAGGGGAATGGCGTAAACAAAGTCCTCATCCGCGCGCCGCACGTAAACTTCATTGGTCTGCGTTGCGCCGAAGAGCAGTTGCGCCATCACCGCGTTGGTCTTGCCCGCCGCTGAAAACAACGTAATTTGCCATGCCGGCGCCGCCAGTCCATAGACCGGCCAGTCCGGGGTCGTCACGACGTCTTTGACGAATTCCGACACGCGCAGATTGGCGAGAAGTTTGATGAATTGTTGCACGCTGCCAGCGTCGGCTGGAAATTTTTCCCCGACCACGCGCCAGCCGTTTGTGCCCTGTCTTTGCAAGGTAAAATTGTTGGTGCCACGCACTGCGATTTCGGCAACGGGCGCAGACAACTCCAACAGGTACGGATCGCGAAAGTCGTTCACCGCCCCAAACCAGGGTGACAACGATGCTTTGGCAGTGGTGACGACGGTGTTCCAGCCGTCGTGTTGGGCATAGACCAACGACGAATTGGTGGCCGGGCTTTTGCCGATGTGGAGGGAGGTGATAAAATTTGTTCCCCGGCTGAACCACAAATCCAAATTGGCGGGTTGCAAATCATACGAGGACAAATCCGCCTTTGGATTGTCGGTGACAAATTGCGAAACCCGTGCGGTTTGGAGGCGCTGGAGGGCTTCGGTGATTCGACCGCTATTGGCGCGCGCCACGAGCGGACGGGTCATCTGCCAGAGATGATTGGTGGCATGGCGATGAAGTTCAATGACTTTCGTGCCATTGGTCAAAACAATCCAGTCGGGCGCCCCGTCGTTAAAATTCACCAGGGCCGTGTCCCGCCAATCGTCGGCCGAGCGCGGGAGGTATTTCAGCCAATCGGCGTCAGTAACAAACGCCCCGTCGGTCCCGACGACGCGGAGAAAAACCTGGTCGCCCGGCGCGGTTTTATTGCCCACCAGGAGCTGCCAGCGCCGGTCGCCGGCTTCAACCCCGAGCGAGACACTGGGAGTTTCGAATCCATAATCCGCTTCCGCGCCGCGCTGTTCGCGCAGCTCCCCGGCGCTGATGCGAATGGCGGGCGTGAGTTTCTGCAACGCCGCCAGCAAGGTTTCAATGGCGGTGGATTGGGCCGGATAAGTAATGGGCTTGGTCAACAGCCAGGCGCCGTTGGTGCGGTCGGCCCGGATTTCGAGCGCGTTGGCCGGAAACACCTGGACGCTGGTGACGGTGGCGGGCTGCAGGTCCGGCAGGATGGCGGACCTTTCCGTGCCGTTCGGCCGCAGGAAATGTTCAAACGCAAAAATGAACGCGAACAACGCCGCGGCGACGACCAGCCAGACCAGGGTGTTTTTCGAGTTCATTATTTTCTGCGACGCAGCCAGACCAGGCCCCCCAGCGCCAGCACGCCGCCGGGCAACGCCCCCAGCAACAACCAACGGACCCGTTGTTGTTGCTGTCGTGTCATCATCAGCCGGAATTCAACGACGGGGCGCGGGCCAATGCCCTTCAGCAGGGTGGGACGATCCAGCAACCAATTGACGGCGTAACCGGCGAAATCGCGGTTTGCCCCGCCGTCAATGACCCGGTTGCTGAGAAACAGCGAATCACCCACCACCACCATCCGGCAGCCGCCATGGGTGGCGGCCAAACCTTTCACCTGGTTTTGTTCCACGGCGGCCATCAACGGATAAGCGTGGGGCGGCAGGCCGTGTTCGTTCATGAGCCCGGAATCAGGGCCGGAAAAAGCCAGTTCATCCACCGTCGGCGCGTCGGCCGGCGGGGTCTGCCAGTGGATGCGGCTGACCGGTCGTGGCAGAATCAGTTCCAGCCCCAGTCCAGTCAAGGGATTGACGATCGGATGCTGGCTGAAGTTATACACCTCCACATCCGATCCGGAAATCGTGTTCTTGGGGTCCTGGACCACATCGGCGCCGACGTTCACACCCCAGTGCCGGAGAATGTCTTCCAGACCGGTGGGATGTTGAATGGAAGAGTAATCCAGCAACAAAAACAACCGCCCGCCTTGCGAAAGGTATTGGTCAATTTTTTGAAGTTCAGGGTTTGCAAACTGGGTCCGGGGCCCGGCGATCACGAGCAGATTGCAGTCGTCCGGTATGGGGTTGTCACCCGACAAGACGAGCGGTTTCAGCTCAATATAATTCTGGGCCAGAACCGCGGCGAATTTTAAATAGCCGGTGTCGCCGCTGTCGGTCAGCGACGGCTCGCCGTCGCCTTGAAGAAAACAGGCTTCAAACGGCTTGGCATTTTCGAGCGTGAGCAAGGTGGACGTGAACATCATTTCGCCCAGGAACGCGACCGGCTTTTTCCGGAATTCGCGCTCCTTTTCGTTTGGAACTTGTTCGAGGGTGTATTTGGCCAGGGCGTCACCGGGAACGATTTTGGGCAAACGTCCGCCGCCGCAATCAAAAATGATGAGATTCTTATCCGTGGGCGAATTGAGTTTGTATTGCGTCTTGATTTTTTCGGCTTCACCCGCGTCGCGCACGTAATCCACCGTGCGGATGGAGATATTCGGGTTCACCGCATGATAGGCGTTGAGCAGAGACAGGATGGTCGGGTAGAGATCATCCTGGGTGTCGTAATACAACGTCACCATGACGTGGTTGGTCATGGATCGAAGCACGTCCACCGTGCGCGGGGAAATTTTGATGCGCGTCTGCGAACTGAGGTAAAACCGTTCGGTGAAAACGCCGCCCAGATAGTTGATCATGACCACGACGGCCAGCACCAATGCCGTTCGCACCACCACATCGAAGCCGATTTTCCACCGGCGGCCGGGCGAGAAACTGGGTTGGGGTTTGGGGGTGGCGGTCATCTTACCTCCAACGCCGGCTTTCCACCACGCGCAGGGTCAAAAACAAAAAAAACAACGTGACGCTGACGTAAAAAATCACCGTGTGCGTGTCCACGACGCCGCACGCGAAATCGTTCATCTGATCGAACAATCCGAAATAGGAGAGCAACTGCTCCTTCCACTGCGCCACCGCCGTAATCGCCTGGGCCAGAAACCCGAGGGAAAACAGGCTGACCCCCAGCACGAAGCTGATCATGGCTGCCGCCATCTGGCTCCGGCTGAGGGCCGAGGCGAAACAGCCCAGCGACAGGAACAGGCAACCCACCAGAAACACTCCCAGATACATTCCGCTGATCATGCCCGGATCCAGCGCGCCGGGCTGGTTGGTAAAATGCCGCACCACGAAAAGGCAAGGCAGCAGGGGCAGCCACATGATGGTGTAAAAAATGACCGCCGCGGCGAATTTTGCCGCGACCACCTGCAAATCGGTCACCGGCGCCGTCATCAGGGTTTCGAACGTGCCGGAAAATTTTTCCAGGGCGAACAATCGCATCGTGATAATGGGGGTGGCCAGCAGCACAATGAGCCAGAAGAAATAGGTCCGGTAGAACAGTTGCGTCACCGGCATGGGCGAAGGGTCGCTGCCGAGATTGGTCATCAGCACCACGAAACTCCAGCCGATCAGCAGCGTCACCGCCGCGATGATGACATAACCCGAAACGGAAACGAAAAACGCCGCCAGTTCCCGCCGTGTGAGCGTCAAAAAAATTCGCATCAGCTTTCTTCCTCTTCCTCCTGGCCCGGCTGCGTTACCTGAACGTAAATATCCTCCAACGAATGGCGATTGCGCGTCAGCTCCCGCAACACCCAGCCGTTTTGCAGCGCCAGGGCGAAAATCACCGGCCGCAAATCCAATCCGTCCCGCGGTGTGAGCGCGCAACGCTGGAAATCACCCTCGCTGGCCGAAATGTCAAAATATTCAATTTCAGGCATTTTTGACCAACATTCGCGCAGCGCGGCAGCGGGCGCGGCGAGTTCGACGATAATCTGGCTGTTCCCGGCCACGAGCCGTTGCAGATTTTCCGGTGTGTCCGCCGCGAGGATTTTGCCGTCGTACATGATGAGCATCCGGTTGCACGTCATTTCCGCCTCGGGCAGGATGTGCGTCGAGATGAGCACCGTGTGGGCCCGCGCGAGGCTTTTGATCAACTGCCGGACGGCGCGAATCTGATGCGGGTCGAGGCCGATGGTCGGTTCATCCAGGATGATCAGTTCCGGATCGTGCACCAGGGCATCGGCCATGCCGACCCGTTGCCGGTAACCTTTCGAGAGTTGGCCGATGATGCGGCGGCTCACGTCCGTCAATCCGCATTGCTCCATCACCGTGCTGACGCGTTCGCGGGAACGCCGCCAACCGAGCCCTTTCAGCCGCGCCCGGAATTTCAGGTATTCGCGCACGCGCATTTCGGTGTAGAGGGGATTGTTTTCCGGCATGTAGCCAATCCGGCGGCGCACTTCGTTGGACTGATGAAACACGTCAAAGCCGCCCACCCGCACCGTGCCGGCGGTGGCCGGCAGGTAACACGCCAGTATCCGCATGGTCGTGCTTTTCCCCGCGCCATTCGGGCCGAGCAGCCCGACAATTTCACCTCGCGCGACGGTGAACGAGATGCCGGCCACGGCGGTGCGGCCGGCATAGCGCTTCGTCAAGTTTTTCACTTCAATCATCGCCGTCTCGTTCATCGCCATCTCGCGAAGTTTAGCTGGAAAAGCATGGTTTCGGCCAACAAAAACACATTCTGAAGCAATTGCCCGTTCCTATAAACAGGCAAAACTGACAAAAGGTGCGTTCGATTTTTCTACGCGTCGGCTTGACTTTGCGCCATCCTCGGCGCAAAAGCAATTTTAAGATGTCTCCCGCTGGCGACAGCTTCTATGTTTTCTGGCGCGCGCGCGCAGGTGCGGTGAACGTTCTGCGCGATGAGCATGACCTGCCCACCGAACGTCTGCTCCAGGCCGTCTGGCTCCATCAACGCCTGCGCCGGGACCGGCTCAAAACCGCTGACGGAAAAACGGTTCGGATTTTTCACCCCGGTTTCGTCAATCCCGAAGGCGGACCGGATTTTTCGGGCGCGGTGATTCAAATCGGCGATGAGGCGCCGCGCTCCGGCGATGTGGAAATAGATTTGCGCGCCGGCAACTGGCGGGCGCACGGGCACGCGGGCAATCCGAATTTCCGAAACGTCCTGCTCCACGTGGTCTGGGAAGAGACGCGCCCGGCGGCCGGCGCGCCGCCGATGTTGTCGTTGGACCAGTCGCTCGATGCGCCGTTGAGCGAACTTTGCTTGTGGCTCGAGGGCGAACCGCTGCGCCAATTCCCCGAAAATTTGCGCGGCCAATGTTGCCCGTCCTTGGGCCAATGGGATGAACCGCAATTAGCCGGCCTCCTGCGCGAGGCCGCCCACGCGCGTTTTCAATCCAAGGCCGCCTGGTTCCACGCGCGCGCGCAGCATGTCGGCTGGGAACAATGCCTTTGGGAAGGATTGTTCCGTGCGCTGGGTTACAAACACAATGCGTGGCCCATGCAAAATCTGGCCGAATCCCGCGAACGTTGGGTGCGTGGCGCCGGCTCGGCGGTTGGTCTGCAGGCGCGGTTGTTCGGCATCAGCGGTTTGTTGCCGCTCGAAGGGGCCCGCGGACGAACCGGTGACGATGGCTATTGGCGGCGCATTTGGGACCGCTGGTGGCGCGAACGCGATGAATTCAGCGATTGTCTTCTGCCGCGCACGGCGTGGAAATTCCGCGGCTTGCGCCCGGCCAATCATCCGCAGCGCCGGCTGGCACTCGCCGCGCACTGGCTCGCGGCCGGCGACCTGGTTCAAAAACTGGAACGGTGGTGCGCGACGGAGGCGCCCGACCCGATGTTGCCCGCCTCCTTGCGTGAAATCCTGGAAGTGGAGCGTGACGAATTTTGGCGCTGGCACTGGACGTTTCACTCGGCGCGTTTGCCGAAACCCCGGCCGCTGCTGGGTGACGCGCGCGTAACCGATTTGGCGGTGAACGTGATTTTACCCTGGCTTTGGACGCGGGCGGCGGAGGGTAAAAACGGGAAGCTGCAACGCATCCTGGAACAGCGTTATTTCACGTGGCCCCCCGCCCAGGACAACTCCATTTTGCGGCTGGCGCGGCAGCGTTTGCTGGGACCGGGGCGGGGCCGTTTAGGCCGCAGTGCCGCGGCGCAACAGGGTTTGATGCAAATCGCGCGCGACTTCTGCGGGCATTCCAATGCCGTATGCGAGGGTTGCCGTTTTCCGGAACTGGTCGGCGGCTGGCGGAGGCAAACCGCTACTTGATCTCCACCCTGGCGAACGGATTGTTTGCGAAACCGCCTGGTTTTGGTTCGGACGATGTTGGCGGCACGGGGTCGTGATTGTTCACCGGTGCCGGCGCGCGGCCGCTTTCGCCCGCGTGCGGATTTTTTGCGCGTTTATTGCGGGGCAGCGGGCTGACCATCACATTAATGCCGCGCCCGATCAGTTTCGGGTCAAAGTCAGGGTGCCCATAAGGCGCCAGTTCGGCGAGAAATTTGCGGATGACCTGGAATCCAAATTCCGTGTGCGCCATTTCGCGTCCACGGAATTTCAGCGCGATTTTCACCTTCATGTCCTCGCACAGAAAATCAATCGCATGGATGACTTTGATGCTCAGGTCGTGCGGATCAATGCGCGGGCTGAGTTGGACTTCCTTGACGGTGGAGGCGTGCTGATGTTTTTTCGATTCCTTGTCTTTTTTTGCCTGCTCGTAACGGAACTTGCCGAAGTCCACGATCCGGCACACGGGCGGTGTCGCGTTCGGGGAAATTTCCACCAGGTCCATCCCCTGTTGCCGGGCCTGCGCAAGGGCTTCGTTGAGCGAGATGACGCCGAGGTTTTTGTCGTGCGCGTCAATGACCCGCACCTCGCGGGCGCGGATTTTGCCGTTGACCCGGACGAACGAGGCAGGGGAGAAACTGCGTGGAGCAAAAGGGCGGCTCAAGACACCCTCGTCGGTTGTGACTTTACTGGATAGTTCTGCATCAAAAAAACCGGCAACTGTCGTAACGGATTACACTCCATAATTAAGCAATTCATGGACCTTTACGCAAGGAAAATAAACAGGATTATCTTTCCGCCAAAATGGCCCGGTTTGCCGCGGCATAGACTTGTTTTAGCGGCACTTTTGCCCGTGCCGCCAGCTTTTTGCAGGACTCAAATTCCGGTGAAATCTGAACAACTTTTTCGTTAAACTTGCCCAATTTCACTATGATTTTGCCAAACGGCGTCTCGACTTCGGACAATTCGCGCCGCAACTTGCGCCGTTCCGCCAGGGTGCGCCGGACGCCAAAGGCGCTGGTTTCGCGCAGAATCATTTCACTGAAATCATCCGCTCGGGATTCTGCGCATAAAACGGTTAACAGCACGCCGGGCCGGTTCTTCTTCATCTGAACCGGCAGGTAAAAAACGTCCAACGCCCCCGCGGCCAACGCCTTTTCGGCAAAATGGCCGAGAATTTCGGCGTTGATGTCATCCAGGTTCGTTTCCAGGATCGCAATGCGATCGGTCTCCCAATCCCGCGTATTCGCGGCTTTGAACTCTGGCCCCGGAGCCCGGGTTGCCTTGCCCAGCACGGCGCGTAAAACGTTTGGTCGCGTTTTGTTTTCGCGCGCGCCAAGACCGTAACCGATTTTTTCAGCGACCAAATTTCCCATCGGCCCAAAGCCTTCAACCAATTCAGCCAGCAACGCCGCGCCCGTCGGCGTGACCAGTTCGTGCGGTTCGTCGCATTGCGTAATGCCAATGCCACGCGTGCCGAGAATGGCCAGCGTCGCCGGCGCGGGAACCGGAAATCGTCCATGCGCGCAATCAATCCAGCCGGTGCCTTCGCTGACCGGCGACGCGAGCACGCGCGGCTTGCCCAACAACTCCAGCGCAACGCACGCGCCCACCAGGTCTGCGATGGAATCCACGGCGCCGACTTCGTGGAAATGCACGCGGGCCGGCGGCAGGCCGTGGATTTTGCCCTCCGCTTCGGCGATGCGTTTGAACGCGGCCACAGATTTTTTCTTCACCCAATTTGAAAGCCGGCTGCGCGAGATGAGCCGTTTGATTCCGGCGAAATCGCGGCTGTCCTCCTGAGGGTGAGGGTGGTGCGCCGGGTGTGAAGGCTCACGCCCCCGGCGCCCGGCCCTGGTTGCCCGGCCTTCGTCCACCTGCACATCGAATTTAGTCCCCGCGATACCGGATTTTTGTCCGCGAACAACGTGAAGGCGCCAGCCGTCGAGCCTGAGCTTTTTCAATTCACGCTCCAGCTGGCGCGGATCCACACCCAGATCAATCAGCGCGCCGACGAACATGTCGCCGCTGATGCCGCTGAAAAGATCGAGGTAAAGCGTTTTCATTTTTCCACCAGCGCATTGATCTGGCTCGCGGCGTAACCGGCGCCGAAGCCGTTGTCAATATTCACCACGGTCACACCACTGGCGCAACTGTTCAACATCGCCAGCAAGGCCGCCACGCCACCAAAACTCGCGCCGTACCCGATGCTGGTCGGCACGGCAATCACCGGGCGGGAAACCAGGCCGGCCACGACGCTGGGCAGCGCGCCTTCCATGCCGGCAACGACAATCAACACCCGGGCGCGCTGGAGAACTTCGAGGCGCGGCAGCAGCCGATGCAGACCCGCCACGCCGGCGTCGTGGACGCGCTCGACCCGGTTGCCCATGATTTCCGCCGTGACCGCGGCTTCCTCAGCGATCGGCAAGTCGCTCGTGCCGGCGCAAACCACGGCGATGCCGCCGGGCCGCTTCGGCAGGGGCTTTTTCTCAAGGGTCACGCAACGCGCCAAGAGGTGGTGGACCGCCATTTTAAATTTTCGTTGCAGCGCCCGGGCCTGTTCCTCGCTGACGCGGGTCACGAGCGCGCGTGGTTCGCGTTCCAGAAGTTTGGCGGCGATTTTGACGACCTGCTCCGGTGTCTTGCCGGCGCCAAAGATGACTTCGGGAAAACCCTTCCGCAGCGCGCGGTGGGTGTCCACCTGCGCAAAGCCGAGATCGGCCACCGGCGCGGATTGAAAGGCGCGCAACACCTGGTCGCAGCTCGCGCCGCCAGCCTGGAATTTTTCCAGCAGTTGAATGGCTTCGGTCGTTGTCACCTTGATTTAGAATGTGTGATTGGCGTTTTACTGGAATCCCCATCGATCGCTGGATGCAAAATCATAAATCATAAATCGTAAATCGCAAATTTAATGGTGGTGCCGGAAGAGCCGTTCCCGGTTTTTGAACAGATACCAGACGATGGCCACATTGAGGATCAGCACGATCAAAAGGCCGATGGAATAATGGTGTGGTGCGTTGGGACGGGGGATTAATTCAAAAATTTCGATCGGAATGAAAAATGCCGATTCACCAATGGCCAGCCAGATGGCCCATTTGGCGCGAAACGACAGCCCTATCCCTTCGATGAGCAAGAACAATCCGCCGAGAAACGTACCCGAGGCCACCTCGCGGACGTTGGCGGGGGTGATAGTGTCGAGCCAGTCGCCAATCCTGGTGAAAAAAGCCCGCTCCGGGTCGAGATGCACCCATCGCAAAAATTGATCAAACGCGTCCGACAGATCCCGGTTTGCCAGCGTGAAGACGCCCAAGGCCAGCAGGAGCAGCGCCGCCCCTTTAATCAACTTGATCGCGGCGATGAAATACAGCGTCGGCGCGGGTTTTTTTGAAGGTTTGATTTCAGTGGCCATCGAATCTGGTTTCGCATTGATTTCAGGATGCCGCGGGCGGCGGGGCGGCTGACGGGGGCGCGGCCTCGACCACCTGGTTGTGTGACGCCTCCACCTTGAGGTAATGCAGGACCACCGGCGCGAGGATCATGCCGGGAATGCCCATCAGTTTTTCGCCCAGCACCAGGCCGATGAGGGTCAGCCACATCGGGTTTTTGATCCGGTCACCGATGATTTTGCTGTTGAGGAAATATTCCAGCTTGTGGATGGCGATGAGAAAAATGAGTGCGGCGAGCGCCATGTTCGGCGAAAGGGTGAAACTGACGCCCACGATGAGGGTGTTACTGATGATATTGCCGATGATGGGCAATAAGCCGCACAGAAACGCGAACACCACCAGGACCGTCTTGTAAGGATAACCGTTCCAGATCAGAAAGACCGCGGTCAGCGCGGTATTGAACAGGGAAATGACGATTTGAGCGCCGATCACCCTGGAAAAGCTGCGGTAAAAGGTCCGGGCACGAACATCCAGTTCGCGCACCACCGTGGCGTACAGACTGTCCCGCGAAGTGTTGGGGTCGTTCTCCGTGCCCCAGGTCGCGTTGAGGAAAAGTCCCATCGCCACCACCAGGCCGATCAGCAACAAAACGATTTGAAACGCGGCGGCGCGCACATGCCGGCCGACATTGGCGACATCTTCCTTGACCTCATTGATCGCGACCGTTTTCAGGCTCGCGTAATCGGTGAACGGCAGTTCCACCCCCTGCTTTTCCGCGTATTCGACCACGGCGGGAATCGTGGTTTCGGCAATCTTCGGCGCGGCGATGTAAGCCTGGCGTGAAAAATAAAACAACCCGCAGCCGATGGCGACGACTGCGATAAGATATAGTGTCACGCCCAAAAATTTGCTGCGGCCGAAACTGAATTGCTGCAATGCGAAGTAACCGAACAGCACGGTCAGGATCAGGGTTCCCAAATGCAGCCAGCCGATCAGCAGCAGCAACCCCGCCATGATCACGTAGGAGATGCGCGCAGACTGGCTCATGGCTGACTCATACACCCTCAGCGGATTTTCGGCAGCAACCAATTCAGCAATTCGCCAATCGCCAACCGCTCCTGCTTGCCGTCATCGCGGTAACGCACCGTTACCGTGTCCTTCCACTGCGGCTGCTCGCCCAACGTGTCGAAATCAATGGTCACGCAGAACGGCGTCCCCGCTTCGTCCTGCCGGCGATAGCGGCGGCCAATCGCGCCCGCGTCGTCGTAGAAAACATTCATGTGCGGACGCAGCCGGTCGCGCACGTCCCGCGCCTTGTTGACGAGCTCAGGTTTGTTCTTGAGCAGCGGCAGCACCGCCACCTTGATGGGCGCGACCCGCGGATGAAATTGCAGCACCACCCGCGTTTCCAGCTTGCCCTTTTCATCGGGCATCGTGTCTTCGTGGTAGGCATTGCAAATCAACGCCAGGATGAGCCGGTCCACGCCCGCGGACGGTTCGATGACGTGCGGGAGGTACTGGCCCTTCGCCAGACCATTCGCGTCTTCGGTCGCATCTTTTGACGCCTGCCCCTCGGCGACCCCGGTTTTCACCAGATATTTTTTCCGGTTCTCGTAATAACGCCGCCAGAGTTCGTCCTGTTTCTCTTTTGGCAATTTGCCCCAGGCGGCGCGGAGCTCCTCGTCGAATACGCCCATCGATTTGCGCGAAAAACGCTCGTGCTGGCTCAAATCGAAATCGCCGCGGGCGGCAATGCCTTCCAGTTCCTCGCCCGTCAATTCACCCTGTTCGTCGCGTTTGCTGAACGGGAATTTGTAAAGAATGTCCACCGTGGCGCGGGCGTAATGCGCCAGTTCCTCCGGCTTTTGCCAGTACTCGACCAGCGTGTTTCGCGGCAGGCCGATGCCTTCGTAAAACGCCAGGCGTTCCGCGACCCAGTATTTATGCCACGCTTCCCAGCCCCACGAAGAAGTGTCGAGTGTCGGGTGTCGAGTGTCGAGTTCAGCGCCGGGCGTCACGCGGCCTTTGATCGCCTCCACCACTTCGTCCGGTTTGATGAAGAATTCCAGTTCCATTTGCTCGAACTCGCGCGAGCGGAAGGTGTAATTGCGCGGGGTGACTTCGTTGCGGAACGCCTTGCCAACCTGCGCGATGCCGAACGGCACCTTCTGACGCGACGTTTCCAGCACGTTTTTGAACTGCGCGAAAATCGCCTGCGCGGTTTCGGGCCGGAGATAGGCCACGGCGGAGGCATCCTGCACGGGGCCGACATAGGTCTGGAACATCAGATTGAAGGCCCGGGGCGCGGTTTTCTCGCCATGGCATTCGGAAACCGTCTTGCTCGGTTTTTGCGGACAGGGAATTTCGCCGGTTTGATCAGCCCGAAAGCGGCCCTGGCACGTCTTACAGTCAATCATCGGATCGCTGAACGTGTCCACGTGGCCGCTGGCTTTCCAGATTTGCGGCGACATGATGATGGTGGCTTCCAGGCCGACCACGTCGTCGCGCTGGCGGGTCATGGTCTGCCACCAGAGCTCCTTGACGTTGCGCTTGAGTTCGGCGCCCAGCGGGCCGTAATCCCAAAAACCGTTGATGCCACCGTAAATTTCCGAGGATGGGTAAATAAATCCGCGCCGCTTGCACAGCGACACGATTTTTTCCATGAACGCATTTTCTTTCGGGTCAGCCACAGGCGGGGCAGTGTTTGCGATGGGCGCGTGGCTGTAAATGAGATTTTGAGCGGCGTGGCGAGGTGCGGATGCGTGAGTTTCACGCGCGATGCGTGAAAATTTTACGCACCACGGCATTTCTGCCTCCGCGGAAATCCAATTTCCGGCGGTTTTGCCCGAAATACCGTATGGCACCGGTACTGCTAAGAAAATTTACAGAATAAGCATTGACAGGCGGTGCGATTGGATTAGACTCCGCCAACTATCACCGAGAGCTAAAATTAAAAACCAAGTGAACGTATGAAAAGAATTCTAAAACAAAAAAAGGCCTTCACGCTGATTGAACTGCTGGTGGTGATCGCCATCATCGCCATTCTGGCGGCCATGCTGCTGCCGGCGCTCGCCGCCGCCAAGCGCAAGGCGCAACGCATCAATTGCATCAGCAATCTCAAACAAATTGGCATCTCCTTCCGGATGTGGGGAGACGACAACAACGGTCAGTATCCGATGACGGTTACTTGTGCCAATGGCGGCGCCGAAGAAAATGTTAATAGTGCGCAAAATCCAAACCTTTCAATGACTCCGCCGACACCTTGGACGGCGGGACTTCATCCGGCGCAGTGCTTTACCGTGATGTCGAATACGTTGGATAATCCGGCATTGCTGGATTGTCCCTCGGATTCCACCGCGCCTCACAGCAGTGCGGCCACGAATTGGTTTGAACTCTATGCTAATCCTAACGCCGCCCCCTCTGGCCAGACTGCGTTCAACGCCAGTTATTTAAGCTATTTTGTTTGTGGTGATTCCATTGATACCCAACCCCAGTCCATCCTGGCGGGTGACCGCAATATCGGCAGCGACCAGGCTCTTGGTGCGGGACAAAACGCCCCAGGGATGTATAATCCCAATCCCGCTAACCCTCCCCCTTCCGCTTCCAGTAACGGCCCAAACGGCTTGGGAATAGCTGGTAGTGGCACCGGAGCTACTTCGCTGAAGGGTTTAAATTGGGGGTATTGGGCGTGGTCGGCCAACGATATTCACCTGGGGGCCGGCAACCTGCTGCTGGGTGACGGCAGCGCCCAACAGGCAACCATCTCCGATTTGCAGAACGACTTGGTAAACGCCACGAATGGGGCGACCCTATATCCGTTTTATAATTTCCCGTAACCTGCCGGGGTGTTAATTGACTATGAACGAGGCGTCCGAAAGGACGCCTCGTTTTTTTGCGGCGACGCGCTGAAGTCCACCCTGGTTATGCGGTAAATCCCTTAACAGCGCGTCTGAAGATCCCATATTCGTCGTAGCAGCCGACGTGAGTCGGCTCAAATTCCCTTGTGATACGCCGCTGCGGTCCTGTAGTCAGAGCCAGCTCACGCTGGCTGCTGCTATTTCTCAGACACGCTTTAACAATTATCAGGAATCTGGCCGTCGGTCTTTCGCTTCGGCTTCCCGGAAAGCCGCTGTTCGGTAAAAAAATCCTGCAACAAGGAGCGGCATTCCTTCTCGCGCACACCCCGGGTGATCTCACAACAATGGTTCAGCGAGGGAAACTGCAATAAATTCATCGCGCTTCCCGCTGCCCCGGCCTTCAGGTCGCTGGCGCCGAACACCACGCGCGCCAGCCGCGTGTGCACCATGGCGCCGGCACACATCGGGCACGGCTCCTTGGTCACATAAAGGATGCAATCGGTCAACCGCCAGCCGCCCACCACCGCCTCCGCCTGCGTGAGCGCCAACATCTCCGCGTGGGCGGTCGCGTCCTTCAGCAATTCGACCTGATTAAATGCCCGGGCGATGACATGTCCTTCGCGCACAATCACCGCGCCGACCGGGACTTCGCCTGCTTCATACGCCTTGGCGGCCTGGCGCAGCGCCTCGCACATGAAAAAGTCGTCGCTGTGCAGGTCAATGACGGGTTCATCCTGCATTTCCAAATATCGTAGCAGCCGACGTGAGCCGGCTCATTCTTTTTTTGAGAAAATCAGAGCGAACTCACGTTCACTGCTACAAATTCCTCCAGCGTCCATTCATTCCGGCCATCCGGGTGGCAATGGCAATGGGCCGCAAAAAAACCGCCCCGGTGTTGCCAGAACCAGGGCCAGATTTGCTCGCGATCGGTCCGGGGGATTCTCAATGAAGTCAGCGCCTCCCGCGGGAAGAATTGAAACCGGCCTTCGGCATGGGGCGGCGGCAGCAGCTGCAACTTCGCCTTCAATTCGAACAGAAACATCAGCCAATGCGTTTGGCCTTGATAACCGTGTTCGCTGACCAGGCCGGCCAGATGCAAATCGGCGGTTCGCACCTTGATGCCCAATTCCTCTTGCGCCTCGCGGCCGGCGCAGGCGTAGGGCGACTCGCCGATGTCCATTTTTAACTTTCCGCCGCACGGGCTCCAGAAACCACGGTTCGGCTCCTGTGCGCGCTCCAGCAGCAGGACGTCGTCGCGTTCATTGAAGCAGTACAGCAGGGTGGCGATTTTGTAGGGCAGCGGCATTGACAATTTCGGATTTTCGATTTATGTGCGACGCGATTTTAGAAAATGGCTCGTAAATCGTAAATCGTATATCGTAAATTTGTTCGGATGAAAACATTCAAAATTGCGGCGCTGGCCGGCGACGGCATCGGGCCGGAAGTGATGCGCGAAGCCATCAAGGTGTTGCGCCTCACGGAAACGAAATTTGGTTTCCGGCTCGACCTCGCCGAGGCCCCCGTGGGCTGGGCGGGGATTGACGCCGCGGGCAAGGCGTTGCCGGACGCCACCCTCGCCCTCTGTAAAAGCTCGGACGCCATCCTGTTCGGTTCGGTGGGCTTGCCGGACCGCGATCCGACGATTCCCAAGGCGGAACGCCCCGAACGCGCCGCTCTGCTGCGCATCCGCAAGGAATTCGGCCTCTTCGCCAATTTGCGGCCGGTGCAACTGCCCAAAGCCCTCGCCCACGCGTGTCCGTTGTCAAAAGAACGGCAGGGCGGCGGCATTGATATTCTGGTGGTGCGTGAGTTGACGGGCGGCCTGTATTTCGGCCAACCCAAGAAGACTGAAGACATTGCCGGCGGCCAGCGGGCAATTGACACGATGGTCTATACGACGCCGGAAATCGAGCGCATCGCCCATGTCGCATTCAAAGCCGCGCGATTGCGGCGCAAAAAAGTCACGAGCATTGACAAAGCCAATGTGCTGGAAAACGGCGTGCTTTGGCGCGAGGTCGTCACGCGGACCGGTCAACAATATCCCGACGTAACGCTGGAACATATGTTTGTGGACAACGGCGCCATGCAGCTCGTGTTGCGGCCGACGCAGTTTGACGTGATGCTTTGCGAAAACATGTTCGGCGATATCTTGAGCGATGAAGCGGCGGCGCTGGCCGGTTCGCTCGGCATGTTGCCCAGTGCCAGCCTCGGCGTGACGAGCGGTGAAAAAACATTTGGCTTCTATGAACCGGCCGGCGGCACGGCGCCGGATATCGCCGGGAAAAATCTGGCGAATCCCCTTGCCCAGATCTTGTCGGCGGCGCTCATGTTGCGCCATAGCTTTGGTTTGAACGAAGCGGCGGCGGCAATTGAGGCCGCGGTGAAAAACGCTATCACCGCCGGCCATCGCACCGGCGATATCTTCAGCCCCGGCGAACCCAACGCCCGCAAGATCGGCACGCGCGAAATGGGTGATGCCGTTGCGGCGGCCATTTGAGAATGAAAAGTCTGACCGAACATCTTTGGTTTGAAACGCCTCACCGGCGCGATTATCTCAACGTCACCGTGGCCGTCGAACAGCTTGTCCGCAAAAGCGGCGTGCAGGAAGGACTTTGCCTCGTCAATGCCATGCATGGCGACTGAACGAATGAATCAGACAAAACTAACCCAATAAAGCTTCGTGGAGATAAAAACACCCGTTATTTTATTTCCTCAACCCTGCCTGAACCCAATAACCGATATGGGCCAATATATTTTAATTTCAGCTCCTGATCTTTCGTTATAACAACATCCTTGTTATGTGGCTCGCCGAAAGTGACCTTATCACTTTCGGCCGGATCGGATGAGGTGGCATAAAACTTCAAAGAGTGCTGCATTCAGCTTTATTGTGACTTCACTTTGCCTGGATATCTCACAGAAGCCGAATTGCAACGGCGCGAACCTGAAAATCTTTTAGCTATATTGGAGAAAACCCGCTGGAAAATCAAAGGTGTCGGCGGTGCGGCAGAACTCTTGGGGGTGAAGCCAACCACCTTGATGACGCGGATGAAGAAAATGGGACTCAATCGTCCTGCTGCAGCCTGAATTTGTTGAGCAGCCCCGCAGATACGGCTGACGATGAACAGGTCGCGCGCCGCTGCTTCTTGCGGGTGCGGGACCAGGTTCTGCAAAGTTCCGATTGCGGGAGCTTTGATTTTTCCGCGAATGTTTTGCGGGAACAAACCTTCCACGAGGGCACGCACAACGTCGGTCAACACGAAACGCTCCGCAACGCGGCGTTCCAGGATTCCAATTGATTGCCATGCCTTCAATAGTCCGACCGGTGCTTGGCTACGGCTTCAAGCCGGCTGCGAACGTGCATTTTGTAGCAGATATTTTTGACGTAAGTGCGCACCGTCTCTATTCCTATGTTCAGTTTATCACCGATTTCTTTGTAAACGAAACCTTGAGATAGAAGTTCCAGCACTTCGCGTTCTCGATTTGACAGGTTCTCCTTTTCAGAAGGGGAGATGCCAATCAGGTTAAAATGCCTCACCACCTTGCGGGCGATGTGACTGGATAAAGGCGCGCCTCCTTTGTAAACGTCGCGAATGGATTCCAGCAATTGTTCAGGCGGGCTGGACTTGACCAGATAACCGCTGGCCCCGGCTTTGAGGGCACGGAAAATCCGTTCACTGTCCTCATAGACTGTGACCATGATGATCTGGATGGCGGGAGCGGTTTTTTTAACCTCAGCCACACACTGAATCCCGGACACGCCAGGCAATTTGATATCCATGAGCACAACGTCCGGCTGCTTTTTCAAAATCATCGGCAGGGCTTCTTCGGCGGATGCAAACGCTCCCAAGCACGTTATGTCCGTTGCTGTTTCGAGAATTTGCACCAATCTTTCCCGCAATCCTCGATCGTCCTCAACCACCATCACAGATTTTTTCATGGCAAAGCGCTTGCCAAGCATATTTGAGCCATGAGCTAATGGCTAGCCTGCTTTCAGGCGATTTTCGGCGGTGGTTTGACCACCAGACTGAAATGAACCATGGTTCCATGTCCGGATTTGCTCTCGATGACGCAACTGCCGCCTGCGCCCTCCATCCGCCGTCTCATATTGGTCAGCCCGTGGCCGGCAATGTTGTCCGCCGGTTGAAAACCGCAGCCATTGTCCTGAACCGAAATAGTGAGCAAGTTTTCGTTAAACGTCAAATGGATGCAGATTTCGGACGCTTTGGCGTGTTTGATGGCGTTGTGAACGGCTTCTTTGACGGCCATAGTGATGTTATGGCGTGTATGGCTGGAAACCGGAATCTCGCGCGGCAGCTCGGCCACCTCAAACCGGCACCGGATCTTCAGCCGATCGCACATTTGGTTGACCATCTGGCACAGATAATTGCCCAACGCGTCCAGATTGTCGTTTTCGGGATTGACCGCCCAAACGGTCTGGTACAGGGCGGACACCAATTCGCGGGACATCTGCGAAATTCGATCGAATTCGCCCCGGGCCTTTTCAGGGAAGGCCGGATTATTTTGAGACATCGCACTCAACAAGGAGATTTCAGTTACCCGCGCGCCCAAATCATCGTGAATGTCATGGGCGATACGGAGCCGTTCCTGTTCGAGTGCCTGCTGATTTTTGAGACGCACCATTTCTCGACGCATTCGATGCCAGACTACATAGCGACTGGCTCCAACCATTGTGGTAACGCCAAGGATGAAGACCATACCCCAGAACCACGGCATTTTCCAAAGCGGTTGCGGTACTAATACCGTCAGGGCGGCTTCCGCACCCGTCGGCCTTCCCATGATGTCCGTTCCTTCGATGCGAAATATATATTGCCCGGATTTCAGTTTTTCATAATTCGCTACGTTAATGCTTCCTGCACCGATGCTGTACATTTCGTTCCACTCGACCACTAGATGCTCGCCGGGGGCGACTTGGGGTGCGGAATCCAAGGTGTTGTGCCACTCGGCGTGACCGATGGGGTCGTCATCCAGAACAGCAAAGGCACCGACTGCGGGCGACTGGCCGATTTGGACGATTTTGGCCATGCTCGGATGAATGCCATCGCGCATCCAATTGTTCGGAGGTTGATTTGAATCGCCGTGATAGGGTGTTTGGTCGAAGGGGGATTGAAGCAGAATCACGGGTGGAAGGTCATCAGAAGATTTTGAGACCACCAAATTAGCCACCAGATAAGCGCCCACCGCGTCTGGAGGGCCAGCGGAGGAGATAACGACCATCAATTTTGATGCGCGCGGCGGAACAACCAACGTTTCCCGGCGATGAATCAGCGTGGAGGTCGTCAGCGATCCGTTCCAACCCGCACTCTGGTTGCTCACTCCAAAAGTCTTCTCACCAATTATATCTCCCGCGTTGTCGTAAAAACGGATAACCAAATCCATCTCACTGCCCTCGTCATGCCAGTTGTCATCATATCCTTCCAGCCGGTAACGGATCCGCAGTGGCGCCTGTTTGGAATTCGTGCCCGGTCCGAAGGCAAACACGATGTTCTTGGGCGACGAGCCCAAATCCACACTCCCGTTCCGCCGGATTTGCGTCGGGTTGCCATCCACGGTGACCGACCGGATTTCAAGCGCATCCCCGGTCTGCCCCTCCGGCGAACAATGAGCCGCAGGTGAAGAGCATATCCAAACTGACAGCATGAGCCATTTCAGGCTCTTAGTCCATGTCATCATGTGATGGCCTAAGTGAATCGATGCACGCGCGGCCTTCGGCGTGAAGGCGCGCTCAATTCAACATTTTGGCGCGCCGGGCACAAGCGCGCGTTCAACGCAGGCTCGATCGCTACAAGTCTAAACCACACGGGATTCCACCGCCACACTGTTCAGCGTGTCAGGTTCTGCCTGCGTTTGGTCCCGAGCTTTCAACGTCAATTCCGCAGCCGGCAACAGGTTGGCTGAGGAATTGCCGATGAAAATTTTGGCGACGCCCGGTTGAAGGACAAACCGCCTGGCCTCCTCGTTCCAATACCAAAACGCCTGCTCGTTGAAGGGCAGATCAAAGACCACGCTTTTCTGTTCACCGGGTTGCAACTCAACACGCTGAAACCCCACCAACTGTTTATTGGGCCGTTTCACTGGTGAGGGCGGAGGAGTGACGTAAAGCTGGACCACTTCCGCTCCGGCACTACGGCCAGTATTGGTAATCTCCACCGAAACTTTGGTTTTTTCATCCGGACCTAGTGCCCTGGCTTCTACTTGGAGATGATCCAGGCGGAACATGGTGTAACTCAAACCGTGTCCGAAGGGATAGAGGGGATCGCTTTCAAAATACAGATACGTGCGCCCTTTGCGAATATCATAATCGTGAATGGGAGGCAGTTGATCGAGCGAGCGATACCAGGTGCACGGCAGTTTGCCGCCCGGGTTGTAATCTCCAAAAAGAACCTCCGCGATTGCGGTCCCCTGTGCCTGGCCGGCGCACATCGCACAGATGATAGCCGGCAGATGCTCCTGTTCCCAATTGATCGCAACGGAATTGTTGGTCGAAAGAACCAGAACCGTTTTAGGATTTGCCGCGTAGATGGCCTGAATCAATTCCGGTTGCGCGCCGGTCAATTCGATGGTTTGACGATCATGGCCTTCCCGGTCCACTTCCTCGTTGACGCCGCAAACGAGGACAACGACATCTGCATCTTTCGCTGCAGCCACCGCTTCCTGCAACATTTTTTCGTCCTTCTGGCCCATGACAGTGCATCCCGGTTTGAAAACCACCTCCGGAAGGCCGGGCTGCACGGGCGGAGGCGAAACCGGATTGAGTTGCAGCCGTTCCACATTTAAAAGATAGCCATTCCCTCCAAGGAATTTCAGAAACATGGAATGTTCGCCGTTGATCCCAGTCAAAGGCGCAGAGACATTGACCCACTTTTGCCAATCGCCAGTGCCGGGTACTGACAATGTGCAAGCCTTTGGGCCGTCCAACTGATCTAAATGCACCTCGATGCGGCCTCCATTTCCAGCGCTGGACACTCGCGCTTGAAATTCTGTTTTCCCGCTGAAATCGGTTTTGGGAAATTCAGCCCAGGATTCATTGGAAATAAAAGCCAGATTTGTTTCTCCTTCCGAAGATGCCTGCAAGCGAATGCCGCCACCACTGGCCGCCATTTCCGCCGCCGTGATATAAGGACGATAGATTGCCACTCCGAGACTTTCGGCGATGCCTTGATACGGAGAAATCCGCACCAATGGCGTGCCGCTGTAACCGCCGAGATGACACTGGCCAGCCAAGGGGCCGATCACCGCCACTTTTTTAAGCGCGGTCTTGTTCAATGGCAGGAATTGTGAATCATTCTTCAAGAGCACCAACGATTGCCGTGCCGCTTCCAAGGCCAGTGCCCGGTGCGCTGGAGAATCTACCACCCCAAACGGAATCTGCGTGTAGGGTGCCTTTTCCGGCAGATCAAAGAGACCCAACAAATGACGCACAGTGAACAACCGGGTGACCGCCAGCGCAATATCTTCCTCGCCGATCAACTCCTGATCCACTGCCGCCCTAAGGTTGGCTTGCAGCGTCCCGCCACAGTTTAAATCGCATCCTGCCAACACTGCCATGGCAGAACCAATGGCTTCGTTGGCTGCGTAATGGTGCGGATCATAAATGTTGTCAATGGCGTCGCAGTCCGAGGTCACATAACCGCGGAATCCCCAACGGTGGCGTAACAGGTCGGTCAGCAGAAAATGATTGGCGCAACAGGGGATGCCATTCAGCGCACTGTAAGCGCCCATCACGGTAAAGACGTCGCCTTCGAGAATCGTGGCCCGATAAGCGCGTGTGTAGTATTCCCAAAAATTGCGCGGGTCCACCGTCGCAGACACCCAAGTGCGGTCGTCGTCGGTGTTATTACAGATGAAGTGTTTTGAACAGGCAGTGGTTTTCAGGTAGTCCGAATTTTTTCCCTGCATGCCGCGAACCATCTGTACACCCACGGTGGCGGCGAGGCAAGGATCCTCTCCCGGTGCCTCTTCACAGCGGCCCCAACGTGGGTCGCGATGCAGGTTGAGCGTAGGCGGGGAATAATAGCTGAGGCCGATTTTGTCTCGATTGTCATAAGCGCGAGCCTCGTCGGAGACCGCCGTATATACGCGCAGGAAGAGTTCAGGGTTCCAAGTGGCGGCCAACGCCAGCGGCACCGGGAACGAAGTCACCGGCGGGCTGTGGAGCAAACCGTGCAACGCCTCGCCGGTATAATAGTTGTAAGCAGGCACACTCAACCGTTTGATCGCTGGGGCTTGCGCTCCGAGTTGGCTGATCTTTTCGTCCAAGGTCATCTGCTCTACCAAGGCTTGCGCTCGCTTCTGTGCGCGACGATAAGCCGCGTCTGAAATCCCTACGTGGCGGCCATCGTCGAGTTTTCGCCGCAGATCGATTTCGGCGGCGGATATGCCGGCGCCCAGGCCCAGCGCCAGAACACCGGTCGCCATGGTCAGAGTTGAAAGAAATTCCCGCCGATTCAGTTCATTGCTCAAGGTATTTTGCGATTTCATTTTTTTTGCTTTTTGAACAGGCACAAGCTCTGCCTGAAGTTAATCTCTTTTACCCGAATATTGAGATTGCTGTTCAGACGGATTACACGACATTTGCGTTTGCGAAATCGTGACGCCGACAACTTAACCAAAACAGCTGTTTATGCCATCCCCGAAAACGGGGATAGCGCATCGAAGACAACTGTTGCTGCAGTCAGGCTGAATCTGCCCACTGTCTGACTGCAAAAATCGTAATTTAACTTGAAAACCTGACCATCAAAGTTGTTTCAGAACTGGGACGAAGCCCTTGGCCCTGTCAACCGGCGAACTTCGATCGCTTCCTCCGTCACGTGAAAACGGCTGCGCTCATCTTCCCAATCCAAGGTGGTGCATCGGCGGCTCCAGTTCGCTCCGCCGTCGGAACGGAGGCGACTTCGCTGGTTGACTGGATTGAACTGATTCAGGAAGTTCATGCCCGTGGCGTGGACGGGAGCCGATCTCATTTGAGCTCCATGTTATGAACACCAACCAATTCACCATGATTATGGCGGTTTTGATGGCTCTTGAGACATTCGGAACCGTCGCTGGCGCGAATGCTCAAACCACTGTCGCCAGCCCCAGTGTGGCGGCACCGACGCCGTGGACTGTAGTTTCGCGGAGTGCCAATCCAATGCCTTTGCGGGAGTGGACGCGGATTTGGAATACACCTGCACCAAAGCCGGCCTGGAGCAGGATGTCATCTTGCGCCAACAGCCGCCTGCGCCGGGAGCGTTCAGCTTGAATTCACAGAATACAAAATTGCAAATGCTCACCGAATTTTTCAATCCGCCGCAGCCGACGATTACGGCCACGTCTTCGGGCGATGAGGAACTGAATTTTGGGGCGATGGAGATGGTGCGCGGGCGGGCGTTTCTGACGGGAACCAACGGACAAGGCGGCGAGGCGCCAGTGAACAAATCGTGGCAGACCGTGCAAGGGCGTCAGATTTTGGTGGAACAAGTGCCGCTGCAGGCATTGGCCAAGGATTTATCCGCGTTGCCGCAGACATCCGGGAATCAGAGCTTCAAGCCCAATGGCCCGCTGTATGCGGTTAGCAGTCAACGGCTGTTGCCGACGCAACATTTGGGCAAAACCGGAAATGGGGCGATGATTCTGGCGAAAGCCACTCCCCAAGACAAAGGCTTGGTAATGGATTATCAAACTGTCGGCGGGAGAATCGCCAGCTACACCTTTCAGGGAGGCACCACCTATGAAATCAGTGGTCCTGCATACCCGAGTCCGAGTGCAACCATCACCATTGAGGGTGGGGCAGTGCTGAAATTCCCTCTTGCCGGTGTCGTGTATATTGATAATGGCTTCAACTGGCAGTTCTTGAGTTCGTCACATCAACTACCCTTATCTGCACTTCGTTATCAAGAACTGATAACTGAGATGCGCACTCCTGTGCTCTATCCCCGAAAACGGGGATAGGCGCAGGGAGGGGAATGGTTTATAAGTAAGCATTCATGAAATGCGGTCGTTCCACGAGGTTTCTCGCCCAATCCGTTTGCGGCGGGGCAACCCTTCAATCAAACGCTGGATTTTTATCACGGAGAAATTGACATCACCGCCGGGCAAACCGGTTCGCAAATTTCCGTGCGGATTTATGCGGACGCCAACCAGCCGGTGATCCGGATTCTGGCCAGCGGCCAGCAAGATTTTACCATGTCCTGCTCCAATGAAATCTGGCGCAACTCCACCCTGCAGATGAACGGCAGCACTCAGGACAGTTTTCGCGGCGTGACGGGCGCCACGCCAGCGCCTTCGGAAAGCGCCGACCAAACCCTGAGTTTGTCGGACCGGTTGGTTTGGTATCATCGCGACGCCAGTTCGTATTTTGGCACACTCTTCGCCGCTGAGAACTTGAGCGGGTACGCCGCGAACTATAGCGATCCCTGGCTCAATCGCACTTTCGGCGCGACCATCCTGGCTACCAACTATAGCGTGGTCAACCCCCAGGAACTGCAATCAGGTTCGGGCACCAATTTTATGGTGTCCATTTATCCTTACACGGCGCAAACCGCGACGGCGGCGAATTGGCAGAGCCAGATGAGCAATCTGATGGCGCAAGTGAACGCGACGTCTGAAGCGACGGCACGAACCAATCATTACAATTGGTGGGATGGCTTTTGGAACCGGAGCTGGATTTTTGTCGGCGGCGACACCAACGCCACCAATGTCACGCGCGGTTGTTTGGAACAACGGTATGTCGAGGCGTGTCAAGGTCGCGGGCAATACCCGATCAAATTCAACGGCGGCACGTTCACCTTCGATTACAACGGACAGAACGGAGATTATCGGGCGTGGGGACCGGGCTATTGGAATCAGAACGAGCGGCTGTTGTATTGGCCGAGGCTGGCTTCGGGCGATTTCGACATGATGCTGCCGTTTTTTAACATTTCCACCAACATGCTGCCCTTGCAGATGGCCGCGACGCAAAAATACTACGGAAACAGCGGCGCGTTTTTCCCGGAGACATTCAACATTTTTGGGCTTTACTACGGAGACGATTGGGGCTGGAACAACAGCGGCGGGACAACTTGTGGAAACACTTATATCAATTATTATTACGTGGTTTCAGCTTTTAATCTTTGGGGCGAAAGCACCAATTCAACGGAGGTGTCCGTCGCGCCCAGCGCCAATCTGGCGGTTCATTTTGAAGGCGACCTGATTGCCAATCTTCAATCGCAGGATTTGATTTCCAGCGCCAAAGTCTGGACGAATCGGACGAGCAACGCGCAAAGCGTGGGTAATTTTTCAACGATTGGCGGAGGCAATTTGAACCTGGTCAATTTGGCGTGGAACGGCCAGACCGTCAAAACACTCTTTGTCAACTCAACGGGTGGCAATTCGGTTCAATCGGCACTGGCCAGCCCGGTTGAAGTCAACTCGAACAATCCGGTTTCAGTCGAAGCCTGGATTTATCCCGTGAACGTCAGCCCAACCAGTTGCTACCTGAATTACGGATATCAGGGCGGCAGCAGTTCGCCGATGAATGAGCGGGAATTCGATTATGACAACAGCGGGCACGGTGTCATTTCGGGCAATTTTGGCAGCCTGGACACGGGATGGTCAACCACACCGACGGTCGGCACATGGCATTACGTGGCGGTGACGTATGACGGCACTGCTGTATCGGCTTACCTGGACGGTAGTTTGGACGTGACCCACGTTATCGGAACGCCCATCGCCACTGTTCAAACGTTGATGCAGGCGGGGTCGGCCATAGCGGGTACAGGCGTTCATGGCGGCAATGACCCATTCCACGGTTACATTGCCTGCGCCCGCGCGGAAAGCGGCATCCTGACGGCGAATGACGTTGCCGCGAATTATGCATTGGGGCCATTGTCCACCGCCGCCGCCACGATGCCCGCGGGTTTGACTGCCGTCGCCGGTGATGGTGAAGTGACTTTGAACTGGGATTCGTCTCAAAACGCCCCCAACTACATTGTGAAACGTTCCAACTCTTCCAACGGAACTTATGCGGTCATCGCCACCAATCTGACCGCGCTGACTTTCACCAACACGGGTTTGACCAATGGGACGACCTACTACTTTGTTGTATCTGCAGTCAACCAGGTGGGCCAGAGCGCCGATTCCACCCCGGCCGGCGCGCAGCCGGTATCGCTGGCTTCGCTTCGACTTAACTTTGGAATTAGTGGTGACCAGATGCAATTTTCGTGGCCGCA
>JAJXYT010000142.1 GCA_021780375.1 bacterium
GCCGTCCTTGAACCGGGGCTTCGGCGGCTTTGGCCGGTTCGGCCCGGCCGGCGGCGGCGAGGATGAAACCACCCACCAACCCGGCGCTGACGTCACCCATACCCCGCCCGGCAACGCGGAAAATTCCGTTACCAGCCGGAACGCCGGACGCCGGTTCCGCGGCCGGCCGTTCGGCGGATTCCAGTTTGGTCCGCGCCTGGTGACCTGGCAGACGGACGCGAAACACTACGAATTCTGGGTGCGCGGCGATGCGTCGGGCCGGTTCACGATTCCGAACGTTGACGCCGGCACTTACACGCTCCACGCGATAGCCGACGGTGTGCTCGGCGAATTCACCGTCACAAACCTGACCGTCGCCGCCGGAGAAACTTTGAATCTGGGAAATCTGAACTGGCAGCCCGTGCGTTATGGCCAACAACTTTGGGACATTGGCATTCCGAACCGCAGCGCCGCTGAATTTTTCAAGGGAGACGATTACTACCACTGGGGCTGGTATCTGCAATATCCGAGGCTGTTCCCGCAGGACGTGAATTACGTCATCGGCCAGAGCGATTTTCACCGGGACTGGTTTTTCGAGCAGGTGCCGCACAATGAAGACCCGAACAACACCACCGGCCGGGGCCGGGGGCGCAGCACCACGTGGACAATCACATTCCACCTGCCCAAGGCGCCGCGCGGGCGGGCGATGCTGCGGCTGGCGATTTGCGGCTCCGCCACGCGCACCATCACGGTGACCGTCAACGGGCGGCCGGCAGGCGTCGTGCCGGCGCCGCCTTACAACGCCACCATCAACCGGGACGGCATCGCCGGGACCTGGACCGAGAGCGACCTGCCATTCGATGCGTCGCTGATGAAATCGGGGACCAATGTGATGGGCCTGACCATTCCCGCCGGCTCGCTCACCAGCGGCATCATGTATGATTACCTGCGGCTGGAATTGGAGAAATCGGCAGCACCTCCTGAATCTGTGCCGTAGGCTGGCTCGAAAGCGTCTCGGGCGCCCCCTCGACAGTTTGGGTGATTGTTTTCGTGCCGCCTTTGCCGGATGCTGGACGGCAGTTTTCAAAAATGACAACGCGCCACACGGTTTCGTTGCGGGTGCCACAACTGGCCGCGGCCAGCCTGGTGATATTGTTTTCATTGCGCGCCTTCGGCGGATTATCGCTCGCTGATTCAACGGGCGCGGCGGATTTCACGCTTGTGGACGGACAAAACACCGCTCCCCTTTTCGTGGAAACCAACGATGAACCTGCAGTCATTCGTGCCGCGGGCGACCTGGCAGAGGATGTTCAACGCGTTGCCGGCGTTAAACCGGAGCTGATCAAATCCGCAAACGACCAGACCAATCCGGTCATCATCGGCACGCTCGGCCACAGCCAGACCGTTGACCGGCTGGCGGCGGACGGGAAATTGGACGTGAGCGGCATCCGCGGTGAATGGGAAAGTTACGTGCTGCAAGTCGTCAAGCAACCGTTGCCGGGCGTCAAAACGGCACTCGTCATTGCCGGCAGCGACCGCCGCGGGACCGTTTACGGCATTTACCAGGTGTCGCAACTCATCGGCGTCTCGCCGTGGTATTGGTGGGCGGACGTGCCGGTGCCGCACAAACATTTCGTCGCCTTGCAGGGCGACCTTTTCAAGCAGGGCCCGCCGGCGGTGAAATATCGCGGCATTTTCCTGAACGACGAGGATTGGGGCCTGCGTCCGTGGGCGTCCCGGACCTTCGACCCGGCGACCGGCAACATCGGGCCGAAGACCTACGCCAAAATTTTCGAGCTGCTGCTGCGGTTGCACGCCAATTATCTCTGGCCGGCGATGCATCCCGACACCCGCGCCTTCAATTTTTATCCGGCTGACAAGGAACTGGCCGACGCCTACGGCATCGTGATGGGCTCGTCGCATTGCGAGCAAATGCTCCGCGACAACGTGGACGAGTGGGCACGCGACGGCCACGGTGATTACAACTTCGTCACCAACCCGGACGGCGTGCTGAAGTATTGGGAAGAGCGCGTCCGGGAAAACGGCAAATACGAGAACATTTACACGCTCGGGATGCGGGGCATCCATGATTCGGGCATGCCCGGCGGCGGCACACCGCGCGAAAAAGCCGAACGGCTGCACACCATCATCGCCGACCAACGCGCGATGCTGGCCCGCTGGGTGAATCCCGACGTGACCCGGGTGCCGCAAATTTTCTGCCCTTACAAGGAAGTGCTCGAACTCTACCGTCTCGTGCCGGACATTCCCGGTGACATCACGCTGGTCTGGCCGGACGACAATTATGGTTATATCCGCGAATTTTCCGATGCGCGCGAACGCCAGCGCAGCGGCGGCGCCGGGGTTTATTACCACGTCTCGTATTACGGACGGCCGCGCGATTATCTCTGGCTCTGCTCCACGCCGCCCGCGCTCATCGCCGAGGAAATGACCAAGGCCTACGACTACGGCGCGAACCGGGTCTGGATTTTGAACGTCGGCGACTTGAAGCCGGCGGAACTCGACATCGAATTTTTCCTCAAGCTGGCGTGGAACCCGCACACGTGGAATGGCACGAACACGTACGATTTGCTGGGGCAACAACTGGCGCGCGATTTCGGCCCGGCCCACGCCGCGGAACTCACTTCCCTCATGGCGGAATATTACCGGCTGAATTTCCAGCGCAAGCCGGAGCACATGCCGGTGGGGCTGACGAACACGTTTTCCACGACGCTCAACGGCGACGAGGCGGAACAACGGCTGGAGGCATGGCAAAAATTATCCGCGCGCGCGGTGGCCGCCGGCAGGACCCTGCCGGCCGGCGCACAAGACGCCTTTTTTGAACTGGTGGGTTATCCAGTCGAAGCCGCGGCGGCGCTAAACGAAAAATGCCTCGCGCTGGATGAATATTATGCCGGCAGAAACCAGGACCGCGGCGCACGGCTGGCCGAGGCCCGGCAGGCACAAGCTGAAATCGAACGGCTCACGGATATCTACAACAACCGGAGCGCCGGCGGCAAATGGCGTTACCTGATGTCCGACAACCCGCGCAACCAGCTTGAGTTGAAAATTCCAACCGCCCGAGCGCCGGTCTCCGACCCGGCGCGAACTGGATCGCCGGAACGTGCCGGGTCGGAGACCGGCGCTCCGTACGATGCCGATTTCGTCGAGCGCAACCATTGCCTGGTGATGGAAGCCGAGCATGCCACGGTTTTCCTTCCGGGCAAGGATGCGCACTGGCAGAAAATCATCGGTCTGGGTTACAACGGCGAGGCCGTCACGGTTTCTCCGGCGCTCGTTCCGGTTCGTGACGAGCCGAAGGAAATTTTAAGCGCATCCCCATGCCTGCAATACCGAATCTGGATTGAGCATTCCGGCGATTGGAAGTTCACCGTGCGGGCGTTGCCGACGTTTTCCGTCGAGACCGGCCGGCCGCAGCGTTACGCCATCGCGGTGGACGACGAACCGCCGCAAATCGTCGCCCTGCCCGCGTCCCTGAGCGAGACGGACCGGCGCTGGCAGGAAAATGTTTTGCGGAACGCGGCGCTGACCGCCAGCGTCCATGTCATGGCGCGGCCCGGCGCGCACACGTTGAAAATCTGGATGGTGGATCCGGGCATTGTGCTGGACACCATCGCCGGCCAGACCGGCCCCGAACCAGACCTGGGATACACCTGGCCGGCGGAAACCCGCCGGTCGCAACCCAACCCATAACCGCCAACCCTCAAGCTGCTCTCATGACGAAAAACGCGTTCTCCCTCCGATACATTCCGGCTGTGCTGACTGGTGTCGCGGCCGTGGTCCTGACCGGCTGCGCGCCAACGCCGCCGAAGACCGCGACGGCCACCGCCGCGCCCGTGTCCAACCTGGCGCCCGACTTGAAGACCAATCCGCCGCCCCGGATTCACGTGGACCATCCGGCATTGCCAACAATTTTCATCGCCGGCGATTCCACCGCCGCCCGCGGCGCGGGTGTCAATCAGCAGGGTTGGGCGGTGCCTTTCGCTAATTATTTCGACCCGACGAAGGTCAACGTGGTCAACTGCGCCCGCGGCGGCCGCAGCAGCCGCACGTTCATCACCGAAGGTTTGTGGGACCGGTTGCTGGCCGAGGTGAAGCCCGGTGACATTGTGCTGATTCAATTCGGGCACAACGACGCCGGCCTGATCAACGATGCCCGCCGGGCGCGCGGTTCGCTGCCCGGCCTCGGTGACGCGACCCGGGAAATTGACAATTTGCAGACCGGGAAACACGAGGTAGTGCACACCTACGGCTGGTATCTGCGCAAGATGATTGACGATACCAGGGCGAAGGGCGCCACGCCCATCGTGCTGACGCTCACCGTGCGCGACATCTGGCATAACGGCCGCATCGAGCGCGGCTCCGGCCGGTTCAGCCCGTGGGCCGCCGAAACCGCGCGGGCCGAGCACGTGCTGTTCATTGATTTGACGGATATCATGGCCGACCAATTTGAGGCGATGGGCGAGGACCAGGTGAAGGCGCTTTATCCCCGCGACCACACGCACTTCAACGCCGTCGGCGCCGACCTTCACGCCGCCGGGGTGGTGGCGGGGTTAAAGGGATTGCGGCCCAGTCCGATCACCAAATTTCTTTCCGCCAGGGGCCGGGCGGTAAAGGCCGACCCGTTCAGCTGGCTGCAACTGCCGTTGCCGAGCAACCCCAAACTGCCGACGCTCTTTCTCATCGGCGATTCCACGGTGCGCAACGGCCGCGGCACCGGCGCCAACCACCAGTGGGGCTGGGGCGATTTTCTCGGCAAATATTTTGACGCAGACAAAATCAACGTCGTCAACCGCGCCATCGGGGGCACCAGCAGCCGCAGTTACCTGACCGGGGGACAATGGCAGTGCGTGTTGAACATGATCAAGCCCGGCGACTTCGTGATGATGCAATTCGGCCACAATGACCCCGGGCCTTTGAATGACCGAACCCGGGCGCGCGGGACCATTCCGGGGGTCGGCGATGAAAGCCAGGCGATCACCAATCTCCTGACCGGCCAACCGGAAATTGTGCATAGCTACGGCTGGTATTTGCGGAAATACATCGCCGACGCGCGGGCGAAAGGCGCCACGGCGATCGTCTGCTCGCAGATTCCGCGCAAGATCTGGAAGGACGGCAAAATCGTCCGCAGCCAGGACAGTTACGCCGGCTGGGCCGAACAGGTGGCCAGGGCCGAAAACGCGCCTTTCATTGACCTTAATGAACTCATCGCCGAACGCTACGACGCACTCGGACCCGAAAAGGTGAATCCGCTCTTTGGCGATCCGCACACGCACACCACGGCCGCCGGAGCAGAATTGAATGCACAGTGTGTCATCGCCGGCCTGAAGGCGCTCACGAATGACCCACTTGCACCTTATTTGAGCGGGGCCAGGCCGTAATTTGAGTTATGGCCATGTCCGCCCCGCTATCGACAGTTTGGGTGATTGTGCAGTGGTTAACTTTTGCGAGATGCTACACGTCAAATTGCGGGTGAACACCGCGAAATTCCTGCTATGAATAAACTCGTCGCATTAACCGGCCTGACCGTCGTGTTCCTTTTGCCTTCGGTTGGCACCGGCTCGCCGACGGATTGGATTGATCCCGACACCGGCCATCGCGTCGTCCAACTGTCGCGCGAGCCCGGCAGCGAAAGTCTGTACTTCAATCTGAATCCGTTCACGCCCGACGGCAAAAAAATGGTCATCACCACGCCCACGGGCATTTCCACCATCAATCTCCAGACGCGGCAAATCGAGCCAGTGGTTGAGGGCCGCGTCGGCGTTCTCATGGTCGGCCGGAAGACCGGTCAGGTTTACTATTACCGTTTCAACGGAAGAAATCCTTTCGCGCCCCGGAACCACGTCATTTACGCGACCGACCTGAACACGAAAGCCACACATGAAGTCGCCACGTTGCCGCCCGGCGAAAACGCCGTCACCGTCAACAGCGATGAAACGCTTTTGGCGGGCACCATCACCGATTGGGGCGACCTGACCAACCGACCGTCATTTCATGAGGCGCCAAACCTGACGCCGGACCAGCGGCGGGAGCGCAAGGGCGAGATGTTCATTCGGCGTTTTGGCGAGCATCTGCCGATGGCGTTGTTCTTTCTCAATCTCCAGACCGGCCAGGTGAAGACGTTCAACCGCTGCACCAACTGGCTCAATCATCTTCAATTTTCGCCCACCGACCCGCAGTTGCTCCTGTTTTGTCACGAAGGCCCATGGCAGGACGTGAACCGCCTCTGGACCATTCGCAGCGACGGCACCGGTTTGACGCTGGTTCACCAGCGGACCATGGTCATGGAAATCGCCGGACACGAATTCTGGGGCGCCGACGGCCAGACGATCTGGTACGACCTGCAAACCCCTCGCGGCGAGGATTTCTGGGTGGCCGGTGATAACGTCCGGACCGGCGCGCGGACGTGGTATCACTTGCAACGCAATGAATGGTCGGTGCACTACAACGTCTCGCCGGACGGCAAATGGTTTTGCGGCGACGGCGGCGACGATCAAATGGCAGCCCACGCCACCAACGGCAAATGGATCTACCTGTTCCGCCCGGAACCGGTGCCGGACCTGACGGCGACCAATCGTGATGAGACCGGCCTGATTCGTCCGGGCACTTTCCACGCCGAACGGCTGGTCAATATGGCAAAGCATAATTACGGGCTGGAACCCAACGCGATGTTTTCGCCTGACATGAAATGGGTCATCTTCCGTTCCAACCTGTCCGGCGCCAGCCAGGTTTATGAGGTCGAAATCAAACGAGCCGATTCCGAATAGATCTTGAACCATTGATGCCGCCGCTGCGATGGGGATGGACCGCGCCCGATTTTGGTTTGCGGGCGCGTTCCGCCCGCGGCGCCAACGAATGATCCGATGAAGCGAGGCAAGTTTTTCATCCGCCATGCGACAACATTGGCAGTGGTGTTGTTGGCGGCCAGCCCAAAGCTCAATGCCCAGGACCGGCTGCCTAAACCTGCCCGCGGTTCGGCGCCGCCCTCGAAGCTGTACGATTACGGCGTAATGGGACCGCCGGCCACGCCGGCCATTGTCGCCGCCGCCCTGGCCGCCGTCACCAACCCGCTGCCCGCGGGACCGTTCCAGCCGAACTGGGATTCACTCCGGAAACATTACCGGACGCCTGCCTGGTTTGAGCCGGCCAGGTTCGGGATTTTCCTGCATTGGGGGATTTATTCCGTGCCGGCCCATCATAACGAGTGGTATGAAAAACACATGTATGGCAACCCGGCCGACCTCCAGTGGCACGAGGAGCATTACGGGCCGGTGGCAAAATTTGGTTACAAAGACTTCATCCCCATGTTCACCGCCGCGAAATGGAATCCCGAGGCCTGGGCGGCCTTGTTCAAAGGAGCAGGCGCAAAATACGTTATTCTGACCGCCGAACATCATGACAACTTTGCGCTCTGGGACAGCAAGGTCACGCCCTACAACGCGGTGAAGATGGGTCCGCACCGGGACCTGGTGGGCGATCTGGCCAAAGCCGTGCGCCAGCAGGGCCTTAAATTCGGCGTGTCCAACCATGGCATGGAGAATTTCACCTTCGTCAATCCGACGCCGGGGATTGAGGCGCAATTGCAGGCGGCCCAGGCGGACCTTTACGATCCGAAGTGGCAGGATTTTTATCACGTGGCCGACCGCAGCAACGCGGCCATGACTCGCTTCCTCACCGACTGGGTCAACCGCAACCTGGAGTTAATTGATCTGTATCATCCCGACCTGCTCTGGTTCGACAACGGCGTCAACTTGCGCGTGCTGGACCCGCTGAAGGAATTCGTGGCCGCGTATTACTACAACCGCGCCCGGAAATGGGGCAAGCAAGTCTCCCTCACCACGAAATACATTGCCTATGCGCCGAGCAACGATGACACCAGGCAAATGGGTTCCATCGTAGATTTTGAAAAGGTCGGTCCTCGTTCGCCGCGCGGCATCCGGCCCGGCCCGTGGCAGGTGGACGACCCCATCGGCAGTACCTGGGGTTACACCTCGGACATGTCCGTGTCCGGTCCCGGCGCCATCCTTTTTAAGCTGGTGGATACCGTCAGCAAAGGCGGCAATTACCTGCTCAACATTTCGCCGATGGCCGACGGTACCATCCCGGAGGCGCAGCAGAAAACCTTGCTTGGCATCGGCCGCTGGCTGGACGTAAACGGCGAGGCCATCTATGGCACCCGCCCGTGGGCGCATTTCCGCGAAGGCGGCAACCGTGGTTTCCGTTTCACCACCCGAGGCGATACCCTTTATGCCATTGCGTTGTCATGGCCGGAAAACGAAGCAGTCATCACTTCACTGGCAACGACTGACGCCGGCGCGGGCAAGGTCAAGTCCGTAATGCTGCTTGGGCACAAAGGTAAGTTGGATTTCAAACAGGATACCACGGGCTTGAGGATCAAGATGCCGGCGGAAAAACCCTGCGATTACGCCTGCGTCCTGAAAATCACCGGGCTCACACTTCACTGACCAACATGAAAAACTTAATCGTTTTAACCGGTCTGACTGCCTGGCTCCTGCTGCCGTCCGTGATCAACGCAATGGACGTCCGCGGCACCGGGTCTTTTGACGCGAACTGGCTTTTTCTCAAGGCCGACGTTGCCAACGCGGAGCAGGTTTCATTCGACGATTCAGGCTGGCGCAAACTGAATGTGCCGAACGATTGGAGCATCACCGGGCCATTCTGCGAGACCAATCCGGCGGGCGGAGCCGGCGCGTTTCTGCCCTCGGGCGTCGCCTGGTATCGGAAGGATTTCACCCTGCCGGAGAGCGACGAGAACCAATGCGTGTTCGTGCGGTTCGATGGCGTCATGGCCAACAGCGACGTCTGGATCAACGGTTTTCATCTCGGGCACCGGCCTTATGGGTACGTCAGTTTTTACTACGAATTGACCGGCCATCTCAAATTTGGCGCCGGCCAGACCAACGTCCTTGCCGTTCGCGTGGATACGTCAAAGCAGCCGGCGTCGCGGTGGTATGCCGGTGCGGGCATTTACCGGCATGTCCATCTGATGGTGACCGATCCGGTCCACTTCAGACAGTGGGGCATTTTTATCAGCACACCGGAAGTCTCCGCAACCCAGGCGGCGGTGAAAATTGAAATGACGTTGACAAATGAATCAGCGGCAGAACGTAAATTCAGCCTGCGAACACAATTGATTTCGCCCGACGGAAAAATTGCCGGGTCCGACGAAACCGCCGGCGAAATCATGCCGGACGATTATGAAACCTATTCGCGGCAGATCGCTGTTTCCAACCCGCAACTTTGGAAACTGAATTCGCCAAATCTCTATCGCGCCGTCAGTGAAATCAGTTCCGGCGGGAAAATTCTGGACGAAGTGACCAACACTTTCGGCATCCGCGAATTTCACTTCGACGCCGCCACCGGTTTCTGGCTGAACGGGAAACATTTCAAAATCAAGGGTGTTTGCCTGCACGCGGACGGCGGGGCGTTCGGCGCGGCGGTGCCGCTGGGCGTCTGGCAGGAACGATTGCGAACCTTGAAGGCATTGGGCGTGAATGCCATCCGCACCGCGCATAACCCGCCGGCGCCAGAGTTCCTCGATTTGTGCGACCGCATGGGGTTTCTGGTGATGGACGAAATGTTCGATTGCTGGACCGTGGGCAAGAACCCTTACGACTACCACCTGTATTTCAATGTCTGGTCGCAGACCGACGAACGCGACACTATCTTGCGCGACCGGAATCATCCGAGCATCATTCTTTACAGCGTGGGCAATGAAATCCATGACACGCCGAAGGCGGAACTGGCCAGGAGGATCCTCAAAGGACTGATCGAGGTGGCCCACACGACTGACCCGACCCGGCCGGTAACCATGGCGTTGTTTCGTCCGAACGCCAGTCACGATTACGACGACGGGCTGGCGGACCTGCTCGACGTCATCGGCCAGAATTACCGCGAGAACGAAATCCTCGCGGCGCACGCGCAAAACCCGGCACGCAAAATCATCGGCACGGAAAATCAGCACAGCCGTGTTGCCTGGCTGGCGTTGCGGGACCATCCGCCGTATGCCGGACAGTTTCTCTGGAGCGGCATTGATTACCTCGGTGAATCGCGCCGCTGGCCGGTGATCGCCGCCGGGTCGGGTCTATTGGACCGCACGGGCGCGCCCAAGCCGATGGCTTACGAACGAGCCAGTTGGTGGCTTGCCGGGTCGAAGCCCGCAGACAATGTCGGAGGGAGTCCGCCTTCGCGCGCTGCGCTACGGCGCGACGGTCTTCAACCGCGCAACGCTGCGGGCGAAGACCGGTGGTCGGAGAAACCGATGGTGTTCATCACGCGCCGGATGGCGCCGAACGCGCTCCGGCCAACCGACCCCGGCTACGAGCCCGCGTCCCAGGATGTCCTGCGCCGGCCACAGGTTTTGTTTGCCGATTGGACGCCGAATAATTTACAGCCCCATGATGAAACGGTGGAGGTTTACTCCAACTGCAAAGAAGTGGAATTGTTTTTGAACGGCAAATCGCTCGGGGCGCAAGCGTGGCACACCGACGCCTCGCCGCGAGTGTGGAAGGTGAACTTCGCGCCGGGCACACTCAAGGCCGTTGCGCGCAACGACGGCAGGGTGGTCGCCACGGATGAGCTGCGCACCGCCGGCGCGCCCGCGAAAATCCGGCTCACGACGAATCTTAAAAAACTCGCCGATGACTGGGACGGGGTTGCCTTTGTGCGTGCGACGGTGGTGGACCGGCATGGCATCAAGGTTCCTTCCGCCGGCAATTTGATCCGCTTCAAGATTTCCGGTCCCGGCGTCATTGCGGCGGTGGAC
>JAJXYT010000184.1 GCA_021780375.1 bacterium
CGTCGCGCCGCCGCGCACGGGCAAAACGGTGCTCATGCAGAAAATCGCCAACGCGATTTTGAAAAACAATCCGGAAACCTACCTGTTCATTCTGCTCATTGACGAGCGGCCCGAGGAAGTCACCGACATGGAGCGCACCTGCAAAGGCGCGGAAGTCATCAGCTCCACGTTCGACGAGCCGCCCGAACGCCACGTGCAGGTGGCCGAAATGGTCATCGAAAAAGCGCGCCGCATGATTGAGCACAAGCGTGACGTGGTGATTCTGCTCGACTCTATCACCCGCCTCGCCCGCGCTTACAACACGATTCAACCGCACTCCGGCAAGATTCTGTCCGGCGGTGTGGACGCCAATGCGCTGCACAAACCCAAGCGTTTCTTCGGCGCGGCGCGCAACATCGAGGAGGGCGGTTCGCTCACCATCATGGCCACCGCGCTGGTGGACACCGGCAGCCGCATGGACGAAGTGATTTTCGAAGAGTTCAAAGGCACCGGCAACATGGAAGTGCATCTGGACCGGGCCCTGGTGGATCGCCGCATTTTCCCTTCGATCAACGTCGAACGTTCCGGCACGCGCAAAGAGGAATTGCTTTATCACCCGGACGAACTCAACCGCATCGTCCTGCTGCGCCGCGCGCTGACCGGCGTGCCGCCGGTGGAGGCGATGGAATTGCTGTTGGGCAAACTCAAGAAAACCAAGAGCAACATTGAATTCCTTCTGAGCATGGCCGTGAGTTGACCGCCGGGTGCCGACGCCGGTGATTGGACCTGTCCGGTTGAAGTGCAGACCAGCCTGGCGCCCCGCTACCGACCACGAGGGGTCGTCTAATCAATTAATCACTTCAAAATTAGGCCATCTTCAGCGTCAGGTGGCAAGAAAGGCGCGTCCGTTTGCGGTCACCCGGCCGAACACCGCCGTTCCTCCATTGGATCGGTCAGACTTAAAACTCTTTTGATTTATCGATAACAATCCCGTCTTTCACCTCACAAGATGCTTATTAAAACTTATTGATATGCAACACTTGAATTAACATATCTTTATATCTTCGGGACAAAAAAAGCGAAGTGTTTGGCAAGGGGTGGCGAGCGATTCCCGGGCATTGGTCTAAGGTAATCGCACGCAATGAAAGACAGCAGCCGGCTGAGAATTATAAAATGGGCCGCCCGGATGGCCGGAACTCGAGGGCTGGCTCGCTGCTGTCTTGATGGTTTCACCCCGTTCCGACCCGCGCCGGCTCCCGTCCACGGCCGTGTCCTCCGGAGGGGAAGGTCATGAAACTGTTTGTTGCCGGTTTGAGCTACAAGACGACGCCGGTTGAAGTGCGTGAGCGTCTGGCGGTGCAACGTTCGCGCTTGTCCTGCTGCGGCTGCCGGTTGAAACTGCGCGGCAATTTATCCGAGGTCGTATTGCTCTCCACCTGCAATCGCGTGGAAATTTACGGCGTGACCCCGGAACTGAATGGCAACGTGCAACGGCTTTTCCAGGAACTGACCGGCGGCAATTTTGATTTTTCACCCTACCTGTATGTCAAGGAAGGCAGGGAGGCGTTAAGCCATCTGTTTTCAGTGGCGGGCGGATTGGATTCGATGGTGCTGGGGGAAACGGAAATCACCGGCCAGGTCAAGCACGCCTATCTTTCGGCGCAGGAAATGAAACTGACCGGGAAGATTTTAAACCGGGTCTTTCAAACGGCGCTGCAGGCGGCCAAGGAAATCCGGACCAAAACCGCCATCGGCCGCGGCGCCACCTCGGTAGGCAGTGTGGCGGTGGAACTGGCGGAACGGATTTTCGACCGCGACCTGAGCGAGAAGGTGGTGATGATTATCGGCGCGGGCAAAATGGGCGAGGCTTGTGTCCGCCACCTGGCCAAGCGCGGCGCCAGGACGGTGCTGGTGTCCAATCGTTCCTTCGACCGCGCCCGGAACCTCGCCACCGAATTCGGCGGTCGCGCCATTCATTTTGACGAATGCCGGCAGGCGCTGGCCCTCGCGGACATCGTGGTCAGTTCCACCGGGTCGCCTCACACCGTTTTGCAGCGCGACGACGTCGCCTCCGTTCTGGCGGCGCGCCGCAATCGGCCGCTGTTCCTCGTGGACATTGCCGTGCCGCGGGACATTGACCCGGCGGTGCAGCAATTGAACAACGTGTTTCTGTACGACATTGACGATCTCGAAGCCATCGTGCGCGAAAACGCGAAAAGCCGCGAACAGGAACTGGCGCGTTGCCAGGCGATCATTGCCGGACGAACCGCGGCGGTAATGGCCAAAATCACGCCGCCGGCCGAAAATATTTATGAAACCGGCCAGCGGTCGATTTGCCCCATCAAAGCCGTGTTGCATCCGGCCGTTTTCCAAACTCAAACCCAATTTGCGTGACTGAGACCCCCAAAAACGGAACCACCCATATGAACATCAAACTCTTCATTAAAACTTGTCTGACGACGGCGGCGTTGACCGCCCTGACTGCGGCGACTGCCCAAGCTCAGGCGATTCAAGCCCAACTGGTCACCCGGCCGCTGACGCCGGGTGAAATCGCCAATACCAACTATGCCCTGCCTGCCAATCTGGAGAGTTCGGGTGGCCTGTTAAACGTGGGCGTGGGCCAGCCGGCCTATCTGGAAATTGACGTGGCCACCAACGTTTTCGTGCCGAACGTGACCAACGTCACCTGGTTGCTGGCCCAAAAACCGGTCGGTTCGGCGGCGGCGTTGCAGGCCAGCCCGCTGGGCACAAACGTGCCGGTTTATGAGCCTGCCGATCGTTCGTTTTATCAGGTGGCCGGTCGCATGTTGCTGCGCCCGGACGTCGCGGGTTATACCACCAACGATGTCTATAAAGTGACGGCCACTATTTACACCGCCAATGCGGGAACCACCAACGTAACCATTACGATTACCGCAGGCACTTACATGGGCGTTGGCCTGTTGCCGGGCACGACCGGCTGCGCCCTGTGCCATAGCGGAGGGCAAATCGCGACCAACATGGTTGTGCCGTGGGAAACAACGGCCCATTCTTCGATGTTTGCCCGTGGGATTGACGGGCTGGTCAGCAGCCATTACAGCAAGAATTGTCTCCAGTGCCACACGGTGGGTTATGACACGAACACCAACGCCGTCAACGGCGGCTTTGACGACGTGGCCGCCTCACTGGGCTGGACGTTCCCAACGGTTTTGACCAATGGCAACTGGGCGAGTCTGGAAACCAATTATCCGGCACTCGCCAACGTAGGCAACATCCAATGTGAAAATTGCCACGGACCCGGCAGCCAGCACATGGACACGTTCGGCAAGACCAATATGATCGGCCTCAGCCTGGCCTCCGGCGATTGCGCCCAGTGCCATGACGCTCCGCCCAATCACATTCATGTGGCCGAATGGCAAAACTCGCTGCACGCGATTACTACTCGCGATCCGGCCGGCAATGCCGGTTGCGTCGGCTGCCATACGGCTTACGGTTTCATCGGACGCATCAGCGGTTCGACCACAACGAACACCGCCTACATGGCCATTAATTGCCAGACCTGTCACGAACCGCACGGTGCAACCCTTCCGGGCACCAACGCACCCAATCCCTACATCATTCGCACTTTGGCGTCCGTGACGCTGATGGACGGCACCGTCGTTACCAATGCCGGCGAAGGTCTGCTCTGCATGCAATGCCATCACGCCCGTCAAAATGCCGCCGTCTATGCCTCGACTTCAAAAGGCAGCAAGTACTTCGGCCCGCACGAAGGCCCGCAAGCGGACATGCTGGAAGGCGCCAACGCCTTTACTTACGGCCAGGCCATTCCCAGTTCGGCCCATGCCAACGCGGTTTCCAATACCTGCGTCGCTTGCCACATGCAAACCATCGCCTCAACTGACCCGGCCTATCTGCACGCCGGCGGCCATACCTTTGAAAATTCCTACAACGGCGAGGACCTGGTGACCGCCTGCCAGCGATGCCATGGCGCCTCCGTCACGACATTCGATTTCCCGTTGCAGGATTACAACGGCGACGGCGTCATCCAAGGCGTGCAAACCGAAGTGCAAAGCCTGTTGAACACACTCTCCACGCTGTTGCCACCGGATAACACCGTTAAAGCCTCGCTCTCGATCAATTCGACGTGGACCCAGCCGCAACTGGAGGCGGCCTACAACTGGTTGTTCGTCACAAAAGATGGCAGCCTGGGTATTCACAATACCGCGTACGCGGTCGGCCTGCTCAAGGCGTCTATCGCCAATCTGACCGGCACGTCTGTTCCCGGCGGTTTGCCTGACGCTTGGGTGACCAATTACTTCGGCTCTCTCTCCAATCCGGCCGGCGCGCCCAATGCCATCAATAACACCAACGGCGTTCCGAATTGGATGATGTATGCCCTGGGCCTTGATCCGACTCAATCCGGCATCACGGTTCCAGGCGGAGTCGTCTGGATGGACGGCAAGACGCTGGTCAATTCGGGAGTCACCAACACCATCGCCATCTACACGGCTGCCGAGATTGCCTTTAATACCACCCAGGGGAATACCTATCAGATTCAGGGTATTTCGAATCTGAGCGGCGGCTGGCAAAACATCGGCAACCCCATTCTGGGCACGGGCAACTCGGTCAGTTACCTGACCCCGACGCGGAACAACGTGCAAATGTTCTTCCGGGTCATCATCAACCCGAACCCGTAACCGCCAACCGGAATAATTCATACCCCTCCCTTGAACCGGGAGGGGTTTTTTATTTGGATGCGGTTAAAACGATCCGGGCGGCAGGGTCAGTCTGTTTCAGACAAGGCTTTGTTTTAACCGTTAATCCAGCGAATTGACGAGAATCGGCTTCCGGCGCACACTCAGCCCCACCAGGCTAACGGGCTTCGACACGGCATTCAAACGGGTATGGCGCGACGAGGAGTCGAGAACGGCACAGGCAGAGCGTTACGAGCCGGTCCGGGAATTTGAACGGCAGACAAGTTATTGTCCGCTGTATCTGGCCTGGCGCTTCGATTCGCGTTGATTAGCGTTCAATCCTCCGGCTGCGGCTGTTTGAGGAACCAAATGGATTGTTTGGCGGCGGGTGATATCTTCCAGGCTGTGCGCCAGAGGATGCCTGGCGGTTCAAAATAACAAACCACAGGATTTGAAACCACGCACCAGGGCGTTCGCTCTCGGCGTCATCTGCATGTATTCCAACCTGCCCAAGAGCGAAACCTTGGCACAGGTGCTCGGCGAGGAGGCGCGTCATTGAAAGCCCCTCTCTCCGGCTCTCGGCCCGTTTGGCGGGGCGAGAGGGAAAAATGTTTCTGGTGGCGCCGGTTTCAAAACCGCGAACAGATCCTGAAGTTCATGCGCCATTGGCTGGCCGCTGTTTTGGCGCGTGAAAACCCAGATCTTTTCCGCCAACTCCCCCAAAGCTACAAAATCGGCCTGGAGTTGCCGGAGCATCCCCATCTCGAATCTCGTGGCAGCGGACGTAAGTCCGTTCCATCCAGTCAGAGCCGATTCACATCGGCTGCCACAGTTTCCAGACCCGGCTCGCGAGGATCGGCCTTCGCTCGGCTACGGCGCGACGGGCGCTCGCCCCACCGCCCGACCAGCCGTTTCGTTCCTGGTTGCGAATGGCTGACCGTTTAATCCGCATTCTTCCGCGGCAATCCGCGGTTCAAGTCTCCGGCCGTTTCAGAACCGCAATTCATGTGGTGAATTTTGCAATGGTTGTCGTTGTCAGGAGCCGCCGGGCGGAATAAGATTGCCACGTAAGCCGGTTTGTTCCGAGCAACGACCTTGCGCGCCATCATCAACAAATCCTGCGCGACCGGCTCGGTGGTGATCCCACCGGACTTGATGCGCGATTTGCGAAGTGGAATTAACTCTGCTGGATGAAACGGATGCTGCTGAGATTGCCAGGTTGTTCAGTGAGGCGCAGCCGTTTTATCTGGCGGCGGACTACGGCCGGCCCGAGGCTGGAAGACAGGGCAGCGCGGCGGCCTACCAACCCCAGCCGCGGCTCTATTGAGCCACTCCTTTGAGTTGCTTCAACGCGGTGATTTGCGTCTGCAATTGTCCGCCGATCTGCTGGAGTTTTTGACTTTGCTCCGCCTGCACTTGTTGCAGGTGTTTCATGGCGGCCTGCTGATCGGCCGGCGATTTGCCTTCCGCCTCTTTCAATTCCGCCTGCGCCTGGGCGATCTGGCTCTGCAGTTCCTGCGCGGCGGCGGCGTATTCTTTAAGCGCGGCCTGCCGCAGAATTTCCGTTCCCTGGTCAAGGGACAGTGAAGCATAATTGGGCAGCACGCGTTTGACGTCGTCAATGGCCGCCGGCCCGACGAGCACCGGCGGTTCCACAAACTTCCGCGCCGGCGAACTCGCGCCGGGTGGCGGCTCGGCCGGTTGCTGATTGTCCGGCTGGCTACCCGGACTGTTTGCCTGGGAACTCAAACTTTCCCCAGCGCGGTTGGAGGCCAGGTGAAACCAAAAGGCGGTCGCCGCGACACCCAGGAGAAAGGACACCAGCGCAAGAATGACGATTCGAACCTGGGCCTGTTCCCATTTTTGCGGTTTGTTCGTGGAGCCCATTTCATTTGCCAGTGCCAGTCTCATGGTGTGCTTCTTTTGTACATTTCAGTTTATCAGCGCGTTACAACTTGCCAAAGTTCGATGAGCGGGGCGAGGGAAAATTGCTCAAACGGCACGCCGACCCCTGTTTTTTTTGGAAACGGCCGGGCAATTCGAGGTGAGCAAACAGCAATATCGGAATAGCCTCCAACCCACCTTCATGTGAGTCTGCAATAGAGCAAATGAAGGCTCAATCTCAATTGGCAACCTGTTCAGAATCAGCGGACTGGCCGACCGGTGGTTCCCCGACTATTAACGGGCAGCTAATGGCGGTTACGGGCACCCTCGAACATGAATTGCCAAAGCAACGTCATTTGCAGTTGATGAACTCGGTCCGAACTTTGCCGATCCAGCAGACGTTGGTTTTGGTTCTCGCGGCGGCGGGTTTGCTTCTGGCCGTCTGGTCCGGCCGGGCGCAAGGCGTTCAACATCTGAGCATCCTACGGCCGGGCGGAATGCCCGGCATACCCGTGATGACGGGCATCCAAAAAGCCACCAACGGCTTTACACTGACGTGGGATGGTCCGTCAGGTTATTATCACTTGTACCAGAAATCCCGGTTACAGACCGGGAGCTGGCAACCGGCAGGTGGTTTTAGCTTGAACCGGATCGCCAACGTCACGGCCACTGCCAGCAATGCCTTTTTTCGGGTCTCGGGGCCCGCGCCGCGCTACGCCGGTGCGCAGGCCTGCCTGGAATGTCATGCGGGTGTTCATTCGACGTATCTCTTGACCGCGCACGCGCAAGCCTTCGCGAGCCTCCAGCGGATTCATCAGGACACCAATGCGAGCTGCCTGGCCTGCCACACCGTCGGTTATGGATTGTCCACGGGCTTCACGAACGCCACCCAAACGCCGCAACTCGAAGGCGTGCAATGTGAGAATTGCCATGGTCCGGCCGCCAATCACGCCGCCAATCCCGGCGATCCGACGGTGGTGCCGCGCGTGGAACTGGCCGCGCAGGTTTGCGGCGGTTGCCACAGTGCCCAACTCACTCCCGCGTCCGTCGTCGCCCATCACCCGCTGGGTTTTGGTTTTGAGGATTGGAGCACATCACCGCATGGCGCCGTGGTCCCCGATGTGCTTCAGTCCATGGCGTCCTCCGCCGGCAGCATCAGCAGCTGTGGCCGCTGCCATTCCGGTTCCGCCCGGGAAGCCTTTTTGGAGGGCGAAAATCCGAGCACGACGCTGACCAATGATTTCGACGTCGCCATCACCTGCGCCGTGTGCCACGACGCGCATCAGGCTTATGCCTGGACGAACGATTTGAATGGGATCATCACCTTTACCAACCCACTGACCGGGAACACGGCCATCATCACCAACAATGAACTGGGAGCGCTTTACACCAACCAGCTTCGCAACCCCTACGCTTCGACCAACGATTTTTATCTGACCACGTCGGACGTGTTTTCGAACAAATACAATCCCGCCATCAACGTCTGCGCCCAATGCCATAACGACCGCGGCGACGCGTGGATGACGATCGCCACAAACTATGTCGTCACGAACATCAATTCTGTTTTTTACACCAACGCTGTCACCGTCACCAACTATTTGACCGCACGGGCGCCCCATCATTCGCCGCAGTACAATATGCTGCTGGGCACCGCCGGTGTGCTGGGCGACGGAACTTCCCCGAACTTCCCCTCCACTCACTCGCGGCTGGAAATGCAATGCACCGAGTGCCACATGCAGACGGCTGCGAATAATGCGAGCGGCCACACTTTCGCTGTGGCCACCTACACCGTTTGTTATAACTGTCACTCCCAGCCCGCCGGACTGGTGCAGTTCACGGTCAATAATATGTCGAATCAAATCCAGCAAACCAAGGGATTGCTCGACCTGTGGGCCACCAACAATTCGCCGGACGTGTTGCGGACGAATTATGGAACCTTCGCGTGGGAATATACCACGCCGGGCGATTTGTCTCCGGGCGGCGTCGGCCCGACGAACGCGACCCAACAAGCGATGATCCCCAATGACATCAAGAAGGCGCGGTTCGATCTGTATCTGGTTTTGTACGACGGCAGTTACGGGGTCCACAACCTGCCTTATGACGTCGAGCTATTGCAAAACGCCCAAAGCTTTGTGGACGGCCAGTTATTTCAATAGAGCCAACAAAAGAAATCATGCGCAAACGCATTTGGAAAAAAGTCAGCGCGTGGCCCGCGGGCGGCAAGCCGTGGCTGGCACTGGCCGGTGCCCTGGCCATCCTGCTGCTGGCGGTCATTTCCTGCAGCACGGTCAACCGCGCCGTGGTGCAACTCCCCCATTATCCGGGCGCCACCTACATCGGCTCCGACCAATGCGACATGTGCCATGACGACATCTACAAGGACTTCGCCACCGCCGATCACGCGCGGCTGATGGCCCGGGGAACCAACGCGCTGGACGCCGGCTGCGAATCCTGTCACGGCCCGTGCAGCACTCACGCGGAATCGGGCGGAGACACGAAACCGCCTTACACCTTCACTTCCGGCCGTGCGGAGACGAGCAGCTATGGTGCGCACCTCGCGGTCGAGCCGGCGCGCTCGGAGGAAACGGTTTGTTATACCTGTCACGCCGACGTGCGCGGGCAGTTCAATCTGCCCAATCACCATCCCGTGCCGGAAGGCAGAATGACCTGCACGGATTGCCATGACCCGCACAAAGGCTCCATTTTCAAAGGCGGCGGCACTTCCATCCTTTCGGAAAATGAGATGTGCCTGCGCTGTCATCCCGCGCAACAGGGTCCGTTCATATTCGAGCACGAAGCCATCCGCGAAGGCTGCACCACTTGTCATAACCCGCACGGCTCGGTTAATCCCAAGCTGCTGGTCAATCGCAACTCGAACCTCTGTTTGAAATGCCACTTTGTGCAGCAGACGAGCAGCGGCCAGTTGCTCATTGGCGGCTCCGACCACACGTATCGCCTCCAACAAGGCACGTGCTGGACCGCCGGTTGCCACGAGGCGGTGCACGGCTCCCGCGTGAACCCGGCGCTGCAATTTTAATTTTGATTTATTTTGAAGATGAAACCCTTTGAACGCTATCAGACGCGACCTTCGGATGGCACCGGGGCGCAGCCGGCCCGCCCACTCGCGGTGGGAGGACTGGCCTCCGGTCCGGCGCGCCGGGGTTCATTCTGGCTGATAGGTATGTTGCTGCTGGCTTTCGGCGCGCTGGCGCAAGCCGATGACACCAACAGCCCGTCGCTGTCGCCGCAGGATTATTTTGAAGGCGGTCCGAAAACCTACAATGACTGGATTACGCTTTCCACCGGCGGCCTGTTGACCCACGGCAACCAGGCGCAGGCGGAGGAAAATCTGCATTGGGGCGCCGGCCCTTTTGGCGGCATCGAGGACCTGCATGTGCAGGGCAGCCCGTTCACCAACACCGTGCTCACCCTGGACGGTCACTCGATTTTTGACGACCACGATTATTCATTGAGCCTGGGGTTGACGCATCCCGACCTTTGGTTTCTCCGGTTCCACGCGGAGAATTTCCGTACCTGGTACAACGACGCCGGCGGATTTTATCCGCCGACCGGGACGGAGTATGCCAGTCCGTCCGGCGCGCTGGCGCTGGACCGCGGCGAGTACTCTTTTGCCGGCGGCCTGACGCTGCCGAAACTGCCCGCCCTCACCTTCAAGTACTCGCATCGTTACCGTGACGGCGATAAAAGTTCCACCATCTGGAGCCCGGTGCACCCCGACCTTTTCACTGATCCGGCGCTGGTGCAGGGATTGGCGCCCAGCTTTTACAACCTGGACGAAAAGATTGACACCTTTGAACTGGACGCCAAACAGCATATCAAAGCGACCGACCTGACATTGGGCCTGCGTTATGAAACGGCGGATTTGAATGACACACTCTACACCACGCGATTCTTGAACGACCCCATCCCGCCCTCCGCTCCTTATGTCACGGACCAACAAAAAACCACCTACGACCTGTTCAATCTGAACGCCTCCAGCGAGACCTGGATCAAGCAAAACCTGCTCTTTTCAACCGGGTTCATGTTCGCCAATCTCGACAATGATTTCTCCGGCAACCGGATTTATGGCAATGGTTTCAACGCCGCTTACACGCCCAGCCCCTCCAGCGGCTACGGCTATACCAACCTCCTCGGCGATTCGCACATGCAGGAATACGTGCTGGACCTGAACCTGATGTCCATTCCCGTCAAAACCGTCACCCTCGTGCCGGCCATCCGCGTGCAGAAGGAAAGCTGGGATGCGCATTCGAGCGGGGGCAGTACGTTGAGCATTTTCCCCTCCGACTCGTTTGACGGCCAAAGCTCACGGGACGTGATTGACGTGACCGAAAGCCTGGATGCGCGCTATACCGGCGTGACCAATTGGGTCTTCTCCGGCCGCGGCGAATGGGAACAAGGCCAGGGAAGCCTGACGCAATCCGGCGGCCTTGCCCAGGTGGATGGCATCGGCGTGTCACCAATCCTCACGTCGGGCGAAACGGACGACGGCCGGTTCTTTCAGAAATACTCCCTGGGCGCGCGCTGGTATCCGCTCCGCCGCCTCACCCTCGATCTGGGCGGTTATTACAAGGACAACCGGTACGATTACAGCAACCCGACCAACAGCGCGGTCAACGACATTTCCCTGCAGAGCTTCGAGACGTATGACATTAACACGCGGCTCACGCTCCGCCCCATCCAGAACGTCACGCTGGTCGGCCGCTATGAATACCAGTACTCCACGGTGAACACCCGGCCGGATCCGGCCTCGGGATTGAACGAAGTCGAATCTTCGCGGATGATCAGCCATATTGTGGCGGGGGACGTCAGTTGGACGCCCTGGTCACGGTTGAGCCTGCAAGCGGGGATTGATTCCGTCTGGAGCAAGACCAAAACACCGGTCACGGATTACACCCAGGCCATCCTGAATTCGCAGAACAACTACTGGACGGTGAATTTTTCCGCCGATTTCGTCGTGGACAACAAGACCGATTTGGACGTGGCCTATTTTTATTACCAGGCGGACGATTTTCAGAACGCCTCCACCGCCGGCCTGTCAACCGGCGCCGGGGCCTACGAGCACGGTGTCACCACCACGTTGACCCGCCGGATCACCCAAAATCTGCGGGCGAGTTTGAAATACGGCTACTACAATTACGCGGACGAAGCCTCCGGCGGTTTCAACAACTTTGAAGCCCACCTGATTTTCGCCAGCCTGCAATACCGGTTTTAGCCGCTCACTGACAACGCTTGCTTGCGGCTGTAAACGCAGATGGACGCAAATTTGAGCGCCGCCAAACAGCGCAAAAGTCCCAACACTTTGTCTTCTGTTCTCTGGTTTTTGCCATCTTCCATCCACTATCTACTTTCTACTATCTACCAACTCCTGACCGCCTTTAGAATTTAGAATTCAGAATTCAGCCTTAACCCACCGCCTGCAACGGCGCGAAGCGGGCAGCGCAAACATGCCCAGTCCCAGCATCGCCCAGGATGCCGGCTCCGGCACCAAGACAATACCAACCGGCGCGGTCAATCCCGTCACGAGCGAAGCATTCACAACGCCGCCCGAAGTCGTATATTCTCCGATTGAGCCGTTTCCGGTCATGGTGCCTTCATTGACCACGAACAGGTTTCCATTCCCATCCAGCGCAAGACTGGACGGGACATTCAATCCGGTAATCAGCGAAGCGTTCACCACGGTTCCGGAAGTGGTGTATTCGCCGACTTCGTTGCTCCCTTCTTCAGCCACGAATAAGTGGCCTTCACTATCAATCGCCATCGCGCGCGGGTTGGTTAAACCGGTAATCAGCGAAGTGTTTATCACCTGACCCGAAGCTGTGTATTCGCCAACGGTGCTCTGACCATAGAAAGCACCACTGGTCACAAACAGATCGCCTTGTCCATCCACCGCCATGGCGGTAGGCCGGGTCAGCCCTGTGATCAGCGAAGCGTTTAGGGTCTGTCCTGAGACGGTATATTCGCCAATCGCCCCAGCCAATCCATTGATAACAAACAGGTGACCGTCTGCATCCGCCGTCAGGCCCGCTGGTTGCAGCAACCCGGTGATGAACGAAGCGTTTACGGTTGCTCCTGACAGTGTGTATTCTCCAATCCGGCCTCGCCAGGGAAGGATAAATGGAAAAACTGAGCAGACAAACAGATGACCGTTTCCATCCGCAGCCATCCCGCCGAATTCATCCAAACCTGGAATCAGTGAATTGCTTATCGGTACTCCGTCAGTTGTGTATTCGGCAATGCGCGTCTGCTGCCCGGCGAATGCCACATAGATTTGGCCATAAGCTGGCGGCGTTGGCAGGAATCCGGCCAAAATCACAAGCAACGCGCAGTACATCCCCTCCGCCCTCTGTACTTGGACCTTCAATGTTCGATGTTCAACGTTCAATGTTATCCCGTCCCTCGCCTTCAGTTTTTAGCCTTCAGAATTCAGAATTCAGCCTTTCTTTTAACATAGCGCCTGCAACGGCGCAAAGCGAGCAGCGCAAACGTGCCGTCCCAACATCGCCCAGACTGGTGGCTCCGGCACGGGCAAAGTTACACCTTGGAAGGCCAAGGGACCATTCCCGGAAACCCCGGAGACAAAGGTGCTTTGCGTTCCGTCCGGAGCGATTTCGATGATGTTGCCGTCCGATGTAAACAGATTTTGTGCCCGCACGCCGCCGGCCGGCAACAGGACTGCGGACGCCCAGACGACCCGGCAAAACGGTAGAAAATCAGATAATTTTCAAAATCATCCACGCGTCACGATCGGATGTTCTTCAAATCCCTGCCGCGAAGTGTTCGCCGCCGGCCTTCCAGCGGTTGCAATGCCAGGCTTTCAACCGTGCCGTCAATCGCCTCGAGAAAGCGCAGCGCCGCTTCAGGCTGCGGATCGTTGTCCTCCTGCTCCATCAGTTCATACACCCGCAACGCCTCGCGGATGACCTCATTTTGAGCTAATGCTTTGGTTCCTGCGTGCTTCCGCCATAACCAGATCGATCCTCATTACTGAGATAATTGTGAAACTCCAGCCGCGACACGCATTTGCTCCTTTTTTTTGACGCGACCTGCGCCGGACCTGGCATTTTTTTCAAGGAGTTGAGAGTTGAAGATTGAAAGTTGAGCCGTGTTCGTTTCACTTCGCCGCGCCAAGGAGTTGAGGCCAAGGGGCCGAGAGTTGATTACCGCATAGCGGGACAGGGTGTTGAATGTTGAATGTTCAAGGCTGCCCTGCAATCGGCGCATTCACTCTTTTCTTGGCCTCGGCCAATACCCCGTATCCGGGTTCCGCCACTGGACGCTTCAACGACCGAACAGGCCGTAACGCGCGCAAAATTGCCGCCCGCGGCCCGCCAACAACCAGACCGACAACACCAGCAGCAAACAATTTTCCAATAGCTTCCGGCAAATAAATTCTTCGCCGGCGCCGCAGCCGCAATCAAACTTCACCGCGCAGAAGGGGATGTTCTGCGCCGCGTGCAGCAGCAGGGCCCGATGCCACACCAGCAGGGTGAACGGCACCAGCATGGCCGCCAGGGCCAGGGCCGTCCCGCGCACCGCCACACCGGCCAGCAACAACAACCCGCAGAACATTTCGAACCACGGCAACCCCGCGGCGATGGAGTTCAAAAGCAGGGCGTTCTGCGTCAGGCCGTACTGGTGCGCGAGTTTCAAAAAATCGACGGGGTGCAACGCCTTGGCCAGACCCAGGAAAAGAAAAGCCGCGCCCAGCGACCATCGGGCCAGGACCGTGAAAAGGTTTATGACGGCAACCCTTCGGATGGGATAATCGCTGGTCATTGAATGGCGATGCTCAAGTTGCCGCTGTTGCGCGCGCCAACTTCAACCGGTTGATGGTTGGTGGTCCATTCGGTGATGCCGCCGCCATAGATGACCATCTTCCGGCTGGCAATCCCCACGTCTCGCAGCAGGAGCGCCGCCGTTTTGCTGTCGTCACAATCGCCGCCGTTGCAGTAAACCACGATTTGTTCCGCCGCCCGGCAAACCGGCAGCACGGCGGGGAAATATTTTTCCGGATGATAAGGGTCGAATTCGTAAGCCCCGGGAATGTGGCCGCCGAGGTAATGTTCCTCGTCGCGGGCGTCAATGAACACGATGGCGCCCGCCTTCAAATGCGAGTTGTGAAAAAGTTCCACCGCCCGGAGCCGGTCCACCACCGGCAATTCTTGCGGCTGCTTTGGCGCCGCCGGCGGTGCTGGCGAAGCAATTACCGCAGCCTGGGCACCGGGAACGGCTTCGGGCGGGTTGGCGACGGCACTTGCCGGCGCCGCTTCAGGGGTCCCCGTCGGAAAATAATTCCGGGCCAGCGACAGACCCCGCGGCGAGACCTGGTTGGCGGCAAACGCGAAAACCACTCCCGCCGCCGCGACGAGCACGGCTTCCCGCAAAATCTTTCCGGCCGCGCTCCGGCGGTCCGTCACCTTAATCTGGACAGGTTGGTCTTTCACACAGAACCGGCCGCCCGCGCGAATCCGGTCGCCGTACAAGAAGTCATTTTTCGGCGTCCGATGCAAGAGAATGCTCGATCCGGCAGGGTCTTAAATCAGCTCGGAATTCCGCCTTCAGGCGGCCCGGGACCGCGCAATCGCGGAACCCCAATCAGGACATTACCCTCGACTTGCAAACGGATCACCGATAGCACGATTATTTAAATTGATTTAATTGAGATATATAATAATCTTTTATTGTTGGCTGTAAATCAATTTCCGTGTAGTAAAGGGCAAACAAGGAGTGGCGCGGTTTGCGTTATTCTTTAGATTGTCACTGTGATGAAGCTGTGGCGAAGAACGGCAGCGGGCCGGCAAATCAAAGACCCGACGGGAACCGGGTGGCTGGCCGGGGCTGATGTTTGGTTTGACAAAACCGCGCGGGGCTTCTTTAGTACAGAGATTATGAAAATGAAAAATAGACCTGTTGCAAAAATGATCGTGATGGCCTGCCTGTTCGGAGGCGCGTTGTGCTGGTCCGCTGCGGCCGGCGATGTCACTGCGACCTGGAATATGAATTGCGCCGCCTGCCACGGCAAGGACGGCAAGGGCCAGACCATGATGGGACACAAGTTGGCCATCAAGGATTTGACCGATGCCAAGGTCCAAGCGTCCTTTACCGATGACCAGGCCACCAAGGCCATCAAGGAAGGCGTCACCGAAAACGGCCAGACCAAAATGAAGGCGTTCGCCGACAAACTCAGCGACGACGACATCAAGGCCCTGGTGGCGCACGTCCGCTCTTTCAAACCGGCGTCCTAGAGCGCCTTTTCAACTCCGTTCAAAGAGGGCGGAAGCAGGCCGGGACGCCAAAGCCAAGCAGGCGCGAGCTGGTCCAATCGTAAAGTGTCGTCGTGGTTCCAATAGATCATTGGGTCAGAAGAAATCAACGCCTTTCCGGCGGGATGCTTTATTGAGGAGCTGGCTCAGTCTGGCTGGCGTCGTGTTTGCGGTGGCAATGTGTTTTTCGGTCTCTTTCGGTTTGCCACTGAATCGGATCTTCCCTGCAGCAATCTCCATGTCGGGATGGCCTTTCACAGCATCCAACATAATATTTCCTGCCGGAAATCATTTTGGGGGCACGCCAACGCCAGCAATTATGCCGGTGTTTTAATCACCTTGTCTTTAATAATTATTTAAACTGTTTCGTTGATATAATATAATAACTTTTTATTGTTCTGCATTGCTCAATTTTGGTATAGTAAAGAACAAGGGAAGGTGAGCGTTTCTTCGGGTTTTCCGGGATTGTTCTTACACAGAGAAAACCGCGTCAGATTCAGCCATGGTCGCTAAAGGGCTCAAACGTTGTGCCGTGGATGCGAACGAGCCTGAGATCGCCGGTTTTCGAGCAAACATAGGCCGTGCAAAAAATCTGGTTAGAACTATTCTTCTTATGAAAACTCCAATAAAAATGATAGTTGTCGCGTCAGTGCTGGCGGGTGCGGTTGGCTGGACTGCGGCGGCGGGTGACGTTCAGCAAAACTGGGACAAAAATTGCGCCATGTGCCATGGCAAGGACGGCAAAGGACAAACTACGATCGGCCGCAAGCTGCAGATCAAGGACTTTACTGACCCCAAAGCCCAGGCTTCCTTCACCGACGACCAGGCCGTCAAGGCCATCAAGGAAGGCATTACCCAGGACGGCCAGCTCAAGATGAAGGCCTTTGGCGACAAATTGAATGACGACGAAATCAAGGCTCTGATTGCCTACGTGCGCCGTATCAAACCGTAACGCGGGTTTAGAACCACCCGAACCATGCGCCGCTTCAGATTACCACCGCAGATTCTTCGGCTGGTGTTGCTAACGCTGGCCATCGTGGGAACCTACCTGATTGCGCGCACGCTGCTCGTACCGCAGTCGTTTGGCGCCTACGGGTGGTATCGCGGGGCGGCACTGGAGGAAATCGCCTCGCAGACACCGGTCTTTGCCGGAAAAAAGGCGTGCGATGAATGTCACGCCGACATCCAGCACCAGCTCGACAAATTCGAGCACAAGACCCTTTCCTGCGAAGCCTGTCATGGCGCCAATCGCGAGCACGCGCTCAATCACGACGTGGTTCCGACCAAGGTGCCGGGAAGTCTCTGCTTGCGCTGTCACGAGGCCAATCCGTCGCGGCCCGCCTGGTTCAAGCAAATCGTCGTGAAAAATCACTACGGCGACCAGTGCACGGATTGCCACCTGCCGCATCAACCCAGCCAAAGCCCATGAAAACCCGATTCAACCGGCGCGGCGCGCTGGCACGGCTGGGCGCCGTCCTTGCGGGCGTGCTGGCGCTCCCCGTGGCGCGCACCGCCAGGGCGGCGGTGCAAAATTTCTTCACCTCTTCCAACGCGCCCAGGGGATACGACCCGACTGAGCACAAATGGCTGATCTGCCTCGACGCCACCAAATGCATCGGTTGCGGTTTGTGTGCCGAGGCGTGTAAAAAGGAAAACGACGTCCCTCCAGGACCTTATTACCGCACCTGGGTCGAGCGTTACATCATCACCAAGCCGAAACCCGGCTCGGCGGAAACCCACGGCGAAACGCTGGTGGATTCACCCGAGGGCGGGATGCACGGCTTTCCAGAGTGTCCGGTGCCGGAAGACCAGATCGAGCAATCGTTCTTTGTGCCCAAGCTGTGCAACCTGTGCGAACATCCGCCCTGCGTCCAGGTGTGCCCGGTCGGCGCGACGTTCAAGGCGCCGGACGGGGCGGTTTTGGTTGACAAGAATTACTGCATTGGCTGTGCATTTTGTGTTCAAGCCTGCCCTTATGGCGCGCGGTTCTTAAGCCCGGTCACCCACACGGCCGAAAAATGCACGCTGTGTTACCATCGCATCACCCGTGGCTTGAAGCCGGCCTGTGTGGAAATTTGTCCGGCGGAGGCGCGCATTTTCGGCGACCTGAAAAATCTCCAGCCGGACGATCCGCTTCGGAAATTTTATGAAAGCAATCGCACGCAAGTACTCAAGCCGCATTTGGGAACCGGTCCGCGCGTCCTGTACGCCGGGCTGGATGAGGAGGTAAGATGATAACCGAATTGACGAGTACCCTGGCGGAAGCGATCCCCACCTTTCAAGGTTATGTGTATCCCAATGAAGCCACCCTTCACCCGGTCTGGAGCACGCTGATTGTCATTTATCCCTACATCACCGGACTGGTGGCGGGCGCCTTCATCATGGCCTCGTTGGTGCGCGTGTTCAATGTCAAGGCGCTGGCGCCGGTGTATCGGCTTTCGATGTTGACCGCCTTTGCCTTTCTGCTCTGCGCGCCACTGCCACTTTTGTTCCACCTGGGGCATCCCGAGCGCAATTACGAAATCATGATGACACCGCACCTGACTTCGCCCATGGCGGTTTTCGGCTTTGTTTACGCCTGGTATTTGATGGCGGTCCTGCTGCTGGAACTGTGGTTTGATTTCCGGCAGGACCTGGTGAAATGGTCGGAAGTCACCCCTGGCCTTCAGGGCGTCCTCTACCGGGCCCTGACCCTGGGTGTGACCGATGTGTCGGAGCAAAGTGTGCGGCTGGACATGAAGATGGAGTGGATCCTTTCGATTGTCGGAATTCCATCAGCCTTTTTGTTGCACGGCTATGTCGGTTTCATTTTCGGCTCCATCAAAGCCAATCCCTGGTGGGGCAATGTGCTGATGCCGATCATGTTTATTCTGTCCGCCATCGTGTCAGGCATCGCGCTGTGCGTGTTCAATTACCTGGTCCTGACCTGGATTCGCCGCAAGACCGTGGACATGCGCTGCCTGGACACGATGGCGATGTTTCTCTTCTACGCGCTGGTGGTGGATGCTGTCGTTGAAGCTTTGGACGTGCTGCATCGCGGTTTCGCGGCGGAGGAAGGGTTCGCGGTTTTGCAGACCATGATCCGCGAGAAACTTTTTTACACCCTGAACCTCGGCCAGGTTATCATCGGCACTTTGGTGCCGCTGTTGCTGCTGGGGTCGCTCCAACTTCTGCGCCGGCGCGTGCCGGAACTGGTCCGGCGGCGCATGATTTTCGGCAGCGGCGCGATGATCCTGATCGGCGTGCTGGCCATGCGCTGGAACGTTGTCATGGGCGGCCAGTTTTTCTCCAAGAGCCTGCGCGGCGTGATGAGTTACAAAATGGAGTTTGCCGGACAGGAAGGCTGGCTTACCAGTGCCATCATTATGTGCCTGCCGTTCGTCATTCTGACGGTGCTGGTGAAATTGTTCCTGTCCGAACGTCTACCCACCAGCGAGCCTTCCGCGCACGGTAGCAGCGCGGTCTAACCGCCGGCAGCCGCGGCGCCCGCCCGTTGCAGGTCAGCGAACTCCCCGGCCTTCAGGTTTGCTAAAAATGTTGTTCTTTTGGCAAGATAAGCCGCGCCAGTTCCAATGAAACCGATGAAATTCCTGGTGTGGAGGATGGGACTGTCCATCCTTTCACCTGCTCACAAAAATGATTGTGGCGCCGGCCGCTCTGGAAATATCCGGTAGTGAAAGTGAAAGTGTGAATCGGTGAACCCCGCGGCATGAAAGAAGCAACACGATTTTGATAGCGTATTGGATATGAACAAAGAAAAACAAGAATCACAGGTTCCGCAGCGGTCCTTGCTGCGCAACTGGCTAAGCCTCACCGGATTGGTCACGGTTATCGGCGCTCTCTTCTCGTTTCTTCAGTTGTTCATCCTCGATACGGTGGCGCACTTTTCGAACCCCTACATCAGCATCTTGACCTGGATGGTGGCGCCCGCCTTTCTGTTTTTTGGACTTTTTCTAACGGTGATTGGGGAGTTGCGCGAGCGGCGCCGGCGGAAGGGAGCCGCTTCCTTGATTTCCATGGTTCAAGTTGACCTCTCCCGTCCGCGCGACCGGCGCAACATGGCGATCTTCCTTGCCGGGGCCGTGCTGTTTCTTCTCCTTTCGGCCGTGGGCAGCTACAACTCCTATCAGTTCACCGAATCGGTGGAGTTCTGCGGGGAAACCTGCCACACGGTCATGAAGCCGGAATTAACCGCCCACGCGCTGGGGCCGCACGCACGGGTGGCCTGTGCGGAATGTCATATCGGGCCAGGCGCAAGCTGGTTTGTCCGTTCCAAACTTTCCGGCTCCTACCAGATTTACGCGACCGCCTTCGACAAATATCCGCGTCCCATTCCCACGCCGATTAAAAATTTGCGTCCCGCCCGTGAAACCTGCGAACAATGCCATTGGCCAAGGCAATTCGTCGGGAACCTGGATCAAACCTTTCAATACTTTATGAGTGATGCCTCGAATACGCCTTATGCGGTGCGCATGGTGCTCAAAGTTGGCGGGAGCGATCCCTTGCGCGGCCTGGTGGGCGGCATCCACTGGCACACGTCAACCAGCAACCGGGTGGATTATGTCGCGACCGATCCGGCGCGACAGATCATCCCCTGGGTGCGGATGACGGATGCGGAGGGCGTGGTGACCGTCTATCGCACGCCCACCTTCACCAACAACGTCAGCCAGGACCAGGTTCGCACCATGGATTGCATAGACTGCCACAATCGTCCTTCCCACCGGTTTATGTCTCCCGACGGCGCGATTGACCTCGCGCTTTCCCTCGGCCAGATAGACCGCACGCTGCCCTGGATTAAAACCAACGTCGTTTATGTCCTGACCCGCCCATACCATACCGACGTGGAAGCCCGGGAAGGCATCGCCACTTTCCTGGCCGGACGTTACCCCGATGACCCGCGCATCTATCAGGTGATTCCCGTCGTGCAACGGATTTATGACAACAATTTCTTCCCGGAAATGAAATCCAATTGGAAGGCTTATCCGGACAACATCGGCCACCTGATGTGGTCCGGCTGCTTCCGCTGCCATGACGGCAATCACAAATCCCCCGCCGGCGGCATCATCACGGATAATTGCAATGCCTGTCACGTCATCCTGGCACAGGGCAGCGGGCCGGAGCTGCAGCAATTAACGCCCGAGGGCCAACCATTCAAACATCCGGGCGGCGATTCCGACAACACCTGCAATGAATGCCACGATGGCACGTTGTAGCCGGCGTGGTCAACCCGGGCGATTCGCCGGCGGGATGAAATGGTTAACCTCGTCGTCCAGCGTTTTTCCCACATTTTGCATGTTACTCTTGCCATTCCGCTGGGCCGTGCATAAATTTTTACGATGAACTGGTTAATTTTGTCTATCTACGGCGCACTGCGCGTGAACCGGACGTGGCCGCTGCTGCTGATCGCCGCTGTGCTCGCCGGTTGCGGCCGTGACAATGTCAAAGTCTATCGCCTTTCCAACGACGACTCCTCCCCGGCTGCTCCGCCGCCAAACACCACCGCCACCGCGCCCGATCAAACTGACAACAACGCGACACAACCGCAGTTGCAGTGGACGCTGCCGGCGGGGTGGACCGAAGTCGCGCCCGGCGAAATGAGCATCGCCTCATTCAAAGTCTCCGGCCAAAACGGGGTGGCAGCCGACGTGACCGTCGTGCCGCTGCCCGGCCTGGCCGGCGGCGACACCGCCAATGTGAATCGCTGGCGCGGACAAGTGGGTTTGCCGGAAGCGACGGCGGATGATTTGCAGAAATTCGCCGAAGCGGTCCAGGTCGGTGACCAGCCGGCAACGTTGTACGACATCGCCGGCAGCGACAATGCCAAACGCATTCTGGGCGTGATTCAACAGCGCAACGGCACGACGTGGTTTTTCAAAATGATGGGCGACGCCGCACCCGTGGAACAACTGAAACCACAGTTCACCGCCTTTCTCAAATCGCTGACATTTACGGCAGCGGCGCAACCGGCCGGATTGCCGCCCGGACACCCGGCCATTGGCGGCGCCGATCAGAATGCGCCGATGATGCCGGCCGGCCCGGCTGACGCCGGCAAACCGGCCTTGACTGCGCCGGCCGGCTGGCAGGAAGTGCCGGCGGCGCCATTTCTCCTCGCCGAGTATTCCATCGCCGGCGCGAACGGCGCCAAGGCGGAGGTGAACGTGGCCGAGTTGAGCGGCAACGGCGGCGGGGTGCTGGCCAACGTGAACCGCTGGCGCGGGCAAATCGGCCTGGCGCCGGTGGACGAAACCAGCCTGGCCAAACTGACCACGACCCTGGACGTGGCTGGCGGCCAGGCAACGTTGGTGGACATGACGGGCAACGATATGTCCGGCCAGTCCCTCCGGCTCATCGCCGCCATGGTACCCCTGGGCGATCAAACCTGGTTCTATAAATTGATGGGCGACGATAAAGTGGTGGCCGGCCAAAAGGACGCCTTTACCCGATTCGTGCAGACCGCGAGGTATTCCAATGCTCCTTGAGCGCCTCATCAAATTTTTCACGTCATTGCGGCTGACCGTCGTCCTTCTGGTATTGTCCCTGGTGCTCGTCTTCGCCGGCACGCTCGGCGAGGTGCATCTGGGGCTTTACAAGGCGCAAACGGAATTTTTCCGCAGTTTCTTCATCTACTGGCATCCGGCGAATGCAACCTGGAAAATCCCGGTTTTCCCCGGCGGCTATCTCCTTGGGGCGGCACTGCTCTTTAATCTCATCGCCGCGCACACCAGCCGGTTCAAACTGACCCGTGACAAAATCGGCCTCTGGATCATCCACGCCGGACTGATCCTGCTGATACTTGGCCAGCTCACCACGGACATGTTCGCGGTGGAAAGCCAGATGCACCTGCGCCAGGGCCAGATGAAAAATTATTCCGAGTCCGACCGCCTGGATGAACTGGCCATCAGCGACGTCACGGACCCAAAACTCGAAACCGTCGTGGCCATTCCCGAACGGTTGCTGGCCAAAAAAGGCGACATTCGCAACAACCAACTGCCGTTCGTCGTGCGCGTGAAGGAATTTTACGCCAACTCATTGTTGTCCACCAACGCCGCGCCCGGCTTCGCGCGCGTAAACGCGAATTCCGGCCTCGGTGCCGCTTTATGGTGGCAGCAGGTTCCGCGTGAAACAGCCATGGACCGCCGCGATGTGCCGTCAGTACTCGTGGAAATCGTGACGCCGCAGGATTCGCTCGGCACCTGGCTGGTGTCGGAATGGCTCGAGCAACCGCAGACGTTCACCGCCAACGGCCACACGTATCAGCTTCAATTGCGACCGGAGCGTTTTTACCTGCCGTTCAGCCTGCGCCTGCTCAAATTCCATCACGACGTGTATGAAGGGACAGACATTCCGAAAAATTTTTCCAGCCAGTTGATGCTCAACCGCCCGGACACCGGCGAGCACCGCCAGGTGCTGATTTACATGAACAATCCGCTGCGTTACGACGGCCGGACGTTTTATCAGGCCAGCTTTGACAGGGACAACCAGGGCACCGTTCTGCAGGTCGTGAAAAACCCCGGCTGGCTCACGCCGTATCTGGCCTGTATTTTGATCGCCACAGGAATGGTGGTGCAATTCCTGTCACACTTGGTTCCCTTTTTGAGAAGGAGAAAGTCATGAAAAAGATTGTTCCCTGGATTCTGCCCGCGGTCTTTGCCGTGTGGGTCTTGTCCACGCTCCATCACCCGCCCGAAACCGGCTTTCACACACGGGACTTCGGCCGGCTGCCGGTGTTGCTGGGCGGGCGCGTCCAGCCGCTGGATTCCGTGGCGCGCAACACGCTGTTGCAAATCCGCGAGCGGCAAAGCGTCGGCAACCTGAGCGCCACGGCCTGGCTGATGGAAACCATGATGAAGCCCGAGGCGGCGGACAAGCTGAATGTCTTCCGCATTGATAACTTCGAGCTGCTCAACATGCTCCAGTTGCCGGAGACGCAAAAATATTATTCCTTCAGCCAAATCCAGCCGCACCTCGACGACCTGACCCGCGAAGCCCAGCGCGCCAACAACGTCGAAGACGCCAATCGCACCGCCTTCCAACGCCAGTTGCTCAAGCTCGACAACGCGCTGGAGATTTACCAGCGGTTGCAGCTGAGCCTCTGTCCGCCGGGCACGACGGATTTCGCCGGGCAACTGGCGGCATACGAACAAGCCATCCCCGCCGGCGTGGCGGCCGCCCAGGCGCAGGAAGCGAAAAAAACCTATGACCAGGCGGCGTTGAACCGGTTGCTTGATTTTCTTTCCAGCTACAACGATTTGTCAAAATACGCGTACCCGCTCATGGTGCCGCCGGCCACGGGCGCCAAATCGCGCGCCGACTGGCAGAACATCGGCCAGAACCTGATGAGCGTGGTTCACGGCAACGACCTCAGCCCGGCGGTGACGGATTACGCCGCGATGGCCACCGCCTATAACCAAAACCAGCCCGCCGCCTTCAACCAGGCACTCGACGATTACCGCCACTGGCTCGGCCAATGGTTTGTGCCGGAAATCCGTCAGGGCGTGCAGGAATTTTTCTTCAATCAATTTGAGCCGTTCTACAAAGCCATGGTCATTTACGTGACGGCTTTTCTGCTGGCCGTCATCGCGTTGTTGACCTTCGCGCTGGCGCCGAAGCTGTCCGAAACGCTGCGGCGCTCGGCGTTCTGGCTGGTGGTGCTCGGCGGCGTGATTCACACGTTCGGGCTCGTTTTTCGCATGTGGCTGGAAGGCCGGCCGCCGGTGACGAACCTGTATTCGTCGGCCATCTTCATCGGCTGGGGCTGCGTGATTCTGGGCATCATTTTGGAACGCGTTTTTGCCGTGGGCCTGGGCAGCGCGGTGGCGTCGTTCGCCGGCTTCGTCACGCTGGTCATCGCCCATAACCTTTCGATGGACGGCGACACGATGGAAATGCTGCGCGCCGTGCTGGACACGAATTTCTGGCTGGCGACGCACGTCGTGGTCGTCACCCTCGGTTACGCTTCGACGTTCATGGCGGGGCTGCTCGGCGTCACGTACGTGTTGCTCGGCCTGTTCACACCGCTGCTGAAATACAAATCGGGCAACCTGGAACTGGGCAAGGTGCTGGCCAAAATGGCTTATGGCATCGTCTGTTTCGCCGCGCTGTTCAGCTTCACCGGCACGGTCCTCGGCGGCATCTGGGCCGATCAATCCTGGGGCCGATTCTGGGGCTGGGACCCGAAGGAAAACGGCGCGCTGCTCATCGTGTTGTGGAATGCCGCCATTCTGCACGCGCGCTGGGGCGGCATGATTCGTGAACGCGGCCTGATGAACATGGTGATTTTCGGCAACATCGTGACGAGCTGGTCGTGGTTCGGCGTGAACATGCTCGGCATCGGCCTGCATAGCTACGGTTTCATGGCCGCCGCCTTCTGGTGGCTGCTCGCCTTCGTCCTGAGCCAGGTCGCGTTGATCCTGCTCGGAATGTTGCCAGCCGGGATGTGGAAAAGCTTCCGAACTCCGTCAGGCCCGGCCAGCGCCTGAAGCAACCGCTGCGGACGACAACGACGAAAGACCTGGAGCGGCGCTCCGGGAGCGCCGGACCATCTTAAAACGCCAACAACCCGACGGTCATCGGCTGTCGCTACCACTCGCCCATCGACTCTTGCCGGAATTTTCATTTCTTGATGCCTGCACCGGACCTTCATTGCGAGTAGCGCAGACATCCTGAACAAAAGCGAATGATATGGCGCGAACTGACGTTCGCGGCTACGAGATTAATTAAATTGTTCCAGCCCCCAAAAAAACAGACGTGACAAAGTGGCAAATTTCGACATCGTGCGGGTAACTGTTATGAATCTCAAAATTCTTTCCGATTGGGCAGTGGTACAATCCAAATATTCCGGTGGGGCGAGCGTCCTCGCGAGCCGGACACGGCGCGCCGAAACTTTGCGAAGACGGCTCGTCAGTAGCCACGCCCCTCCCAATTGTAACAGTACCTGCGATTCCACGCCCGGTTGTGTGCGTCTCCCAAAACCTCAGCAGAACAGGCGTAGCGGCTTTCGGCAGAAAGCCGCACTCTCCGGTTTCCTTCACAGTTGGCCGGCAAATGCTTTAAGACCCCTGCCCTTGACGCTGTGTTTGATAGCTTTGCTCACCGGTAGCGCCATTTCCTGCACGAAGCAGCCCAACGTCCAATCCAGCGGTTCCGCCTCTGCCCCCACGCCGCCACCCGCGCCCGTGCCAAAGTATCCCGTCCAGGACCTCGTGCAACACGTTAAACCCTTGTGCGGCACCGCCGCCGACGGCGACCTCTATCCGGGCGTCTCGGCGCCTTTCGGGATGATCCAATGGAGCCCGGACACCGGCTCGGGCCGGCATTGCGGCGGTTACGCGTATGAAGATTCCAGCATCTGCGGGTTCAGTTTGGATCACCTCAGCGGCGCGGGCTGCAACTATGGCGGCAATTTCGCCTTCATGCCGGTCCTGAACACGCCGGTCGATTCGCCCGGCGCCAGCCGCACGGCTTTCGCCGCCGCGTTTTCCCATGACCACGAGAAGGCCGCGCCCGGTTATTACGCCGTCACGCTGGGCGACGGCATCCAGGTGGAATTGACGGCGACTGAGCGCAGTGGTTTTGGCCGGTTCACCTACCCGGCCGGCCAGGCGGACACAATGGTGATTAACGCCGCCAGCGCGGTGAACGGCGTCAGAGCCTCGGCCATTCAAATCCAGCCCGGCCAAAATGAAATCACCGGCTGGGCGGTCGGCGGCCATTTCTGCGGCGGCCCGGATGAAGGCCGCACCTATTTCTGCGCCATCTTCAGCCAGCCCTTCGCCGCCTATGGCACCTGGGGCGATGCCTCCTTGAACGACGGCGGTACGAACAGTGGAGGCCGGGCCGCCGGCGCGTTCGTGAGTTTCAAGCCATCGGCAGATCGGACGGTCCTGGTCAAGGTGGCGATTTCCTATGTCAGCGCCGCCAATGCCCGCGCCAACATCGAGGCGGAAAACCCGTTGGCCGCGTTCAGCTCGAAAGATTTCGATCAGGCCGTGACCGCCGCCGGTCAGATTTGGAATCTGCACCTGAACCGGATCCAAGTCAGCGGCGGCAGCCGGGCGCAAATGGACACCTTTTATTCCATGCTCTACCGCGTTCTCCTCGGTCCCACCATTTGTTCGGACGCCAACGGTGACTACATGGGCTACGACGGCCAGGTGCATCACACCGACGGTCACCGCGTGCAATACGCCAATTTTTCCGGCTGGGACATTTACCGCAGCGAAAGCCAATTGCTGGCGATGCTCGACCCCCAACGCGCCGGTGACATGGCGCAATCCCTGTTGCTGGATTACCAGCAAGGCGGCGCTTTCCCCCGCTGGGGCGTGCCCAACGAAGACAGCGGCGTCATGATGGGCGACCCCGCGGCACCCATCATCGCCGACTTTTACGCCTTCGGCGCGACGAACTTCGATGCCCACGCGGCCCTGGCCGGCCTCGTCCGCGCAGCTACCGACCCCTCCGTCCGCGCCCCGCGCACCGGCACCTTCGAACGCGACGCGCTGGCGGATTATCTCAAGCTGGGTTACGTGCCGGAACACCAACGCGGCGGTTACGGCAACGTTTCCATGACCGAGGAATATGCCTCCGCCGATTTCGCGCTGTCGCAATTCGCCAAGGCGCTGGGCGACGACGCCGACAGCGCCCTGCTCCTGCGCCACGCGCAGAACTGGACCAACCTCTTCAATCCGGCGACCGGCTACCTGGAGATGCGCCGGCGCGACGGTTCCTGGGCGCCCGGATTCCGGCCCGACGTGGAAGGCTATGATGGCAATCAGGCTTACGTGGAAGGCACCGCCGCCCAATACCTCTGGATGGTGCCGTTCAACCTCAAGACACTGTTTGACCTGATGGGCGGCCCGCAAACCGCCGCCGCGCGCCTGGATCATTTCTTCACCGGCCTGAACACCGGCGCGAATTCCGTCTATGCCTACCTGGGCAACGAACCCTGCCTCGAAACGCCATGGGAATACTGTTTTCTGGGGCAACCTTACAAAACCCAGAACGTCGTGCGCCAGGCGTTGACACAGCTCTTTTCCGCCGCCCCGCACGGCTATCCCGGCAACGATGACCTCGGTGAAATGTCGTCGTGGTATGTCTTCGCCGCGCTGGGCATGTATCCCGAACTGCCCGGCTCCGACGTGCTGGTGCTGGACAGCCCGTTGTTTCCCAAGGCCGTCGTCCACCTGCCGGACGGCGACCTCACCATCATCGGAAACGGGGCCGCTCCCGACGCGCCCTACGTCCAAAGCCTGACCGTGAACGGCCAGACCTGGAACAAGCCGTGGCTGAGGTACTCCGACCTCGCGCACGGCGGCACCCTCACTTACACGCTGGCCACCACGCCGGACACCAACTGGGGCAGCAACCCCTCCGACGCCCCGCCGTCATATTCGGGCGAACCCGGCCCTTAGCCGTTGAAGCCGGGTTGATTTCACCGGAGCGGCATGGGCGCTGGTGGCAGTTCAGCGTGCGGCCCAAGCGGGAATTTTTCCGCACAACCTCGATTTTCCCCTGATTTTAAGCGGATTCCTTTGCGCTTGACGGTTCGGGGACAAAAAACTAAACTTTTAGTTCAAGAGCGGTAAAGTTTGCTGGTTCATCCAGCGTGCGAAAGTCGGACGACCTAAATCTCCGACTTTTTTGTTCCCCGGGTGGGAACGCCGTGTCGAGTGTGTATGAACGCTGATTTTCTGGCGGTATTGGAATTTTGGGAGCGCGAAAAGGGCATCAATCGTGATGTCCTGGTCGGCGCTGTCCAGGATGCCTTGTTGCAGGCCGCCAAAAAGGCGGTCGGCCCGGCGCGCGAACTGCGCGTCGAGATTGACCAGAAGAACGGCGACATCAAGGCCTTTGCCAAACTCATTGTCTCCGACCGCGTCATCTCGCAGCATGACCAGATTTCCGTGTTCGACGCCCGGCGCATCAAGCCTGACGCGCAGATTGGCGATGAAATTGAAAAGGAAGTGACGCCGACCGGTTTTGGCCGCATCGCCTCGCAGTACGCCAAGCAGGCGCTCATGCAGAAAATCCGCCAGGCCGAAAAAGCGTTGATTTTCACCGAATTCAAGGACCGGGTTGGGGATATCATCAGCGGGACAGTGCGGCGGTTTGAGCGGTCGGACGTGATTTTGGACCTCGGCAAATACGAGGCATTATTGCCCAATCGCGAGCGCGTGCCCACTGAGGAATATCAGGTCGGCGAGCGCATTCGCGCCTACGTGAAGGCGGTCGAACAGGGACCGCACGGGCCGGAAATCATTTTGTCCCGCGCCGACCCGCGGTTTGTCATCAAGCTGTTCCAGCTGGAAGTGTCCGAAATCAACGACGGCACGATTGAGATCAAAGGCATCGCGCGCGAGCCGGGTTTCCGCACCAAGATGGCGGTTTATTCGCGTGACAGCAAAGTGGACCCCGTGGGCGCCTGCGTCGGCATGCGCGGCCAGCGCGTGAAGAACATCGTCCGCGAACTCAACAACGAGAAAGTGGACGTCATTCCCTGGTCGTCGGACGTGCGCACCTTCATCACGAATGCGCTGGCGCCGGCCAAGCTCAAGAGCTTTGAAATTGATGAAGCCGGGAAACGCGTAAAGATCCTGGTCAGCGAGGACCAGCTTTCCCTGGCCATCGGCAAGCGCGGGCAGAATGCGCGGTTGACGGCCAAGCTGACCGGTTGGGAAGTGGACATTGACGCAGAAGTTGTTGTTACCAAAGGTTTTGAGGAGAAGGTTGCCGAGGCGGTCGGACTGCTGGCGGCCATTCCGGGAATTTCGCGTGAGCAGGCTGATGCCCTGGTCCACGCCGGCATCACCCGGCTCGAAGATTTGTTGCAGGCGGATGAAGCCGATTTAAGCAGCATCCCCCAGGTCGGCGGGCATGCGGCGGAGATCTTGAAGGCCGCGCACGCCGAGGCGGAGCGCCGCACTTTAAAGGTCGGCGACACGCCAGTGAACCCCGACACCGGTGTCGGAGTGAACAGTTAAGATTTATGATGCGGACCGAAACAGCATTTATTTGCGTGCTTTGAGCCATGAAGGCGATTCGCACAGTTCGGTTGGCGCTGATGACAATTTATGCCCGTTCGGATTTACGACATCTCGAAAAAGCTCGGTCTGGAGAACAAGGTGATTCTCGCCAAGGCCAAGTCGCTGGGCATTGCCGCCGCGAAGGTCCCGTCCAGCTCGCTTGACAAGATCAGCGCCGAGTTCCTGGAAGAGGAACTGTTCAAGGAACATCCCGAAGTGGCCGCCAAGTTCGCCGCGCCACCGGTGGTCGAGAAACCCAAGCCCGCGCCGGTCGAGGAAAAGATCGTCGTCATCAAGGCGCCACCGCCGGAGCCAAAACCGGAAGTCAAAGCCGAACCCGTGAAAGCCGCGGCGGCGCCGCCCGTGGTGGAAGCGCCCCCCGCCCCTCCGCCTCCGCCACCCAAGCCGCCGGGACCGAAACTCGGCGAAAAAGTCGGGTTTATTCAACTGCCACAAAGGCCGGCCCCCAGAGTGCCCGGTCACGGCAGACCGGCGGCCAGACCGGCCAGCACGGGAACAACCCACTTTACCCGATCGGGCAGACCGGGTGTCGCACCCGCAGCACCGAAATCCGCCCCCAGAGCACCCGGCCCGACCGCCGCACCGGCACCCAAATTTGTCGCGCCGGAGACCGGCGAAGTCATCGTCATCAAGCCGCCGATTGTCGTGCGTGAACTGGCTGCTCAGCTCAAGCAAAAGCCGTTCAAAATCATTGCCGACCTGATGGGACTGGGCGTCTTCGCCACCGTCAACCAGGCGATTGACGAAAAGATCGCGCAGCAGCTTTGTGCCAAATACGGGTTCCGGTTCGAGGTGGAAAAACGCGAACGCGGCGGCGGGGCGGTCCATGCCCCCATCAAGAAGGTCGAACTCGATGTCGAGGACAAGCCGGAAGAGCTCAAGCCGCGCGCGCCGGTCGTGACCATCATGGGCCACGTTGACCATGGCAAGACCACGCTGCTGGACGTCATCCGCAAGGCCAACGTGGCGGCGGGCGAGGCGGGCGGCATCACGCAGCACATTGGCGCTTACACGATTTCCGTGCCGCATCCGGAGCGCAAAAACCAGCTGGCGCAAATCACGTTCCTCGACACCCCCGGCCACGCGGCCTTCAGTTCCATGCGCGCCCGCGGCGCCAACGTCACCGACCTCGTCGTGCTCGTGGTGGCCGCCAACGACGGCGTCATGCCGCAAACCATTGAAGCCCTCAATCACGCGAAGGCGGCCAAAGTTCCCATTCTGGTGGCGGTCAACAAGATTGACCATCCCAACGCGAATCCCCTGAAAGTCCGCCAGCAGTTGCAGGACAAGGGGCTGGTACCGGACGACTGGGGCGGGGACACGATTTTCGTGGACGTTTCGGGGCTCACGAAACAAGGCATCGACAAACTGCTGGAAATGATTTTGCTCCAGGCCGAATTGCTCGAGTTGAAGGCCAACCCCAACCGCCGCGCCAAGGGCAATGTGATTGAATCCGGCGTCGAACCGGGCGGCCCGACCGCGACGGTGCTGGTGCGCAAGGGTACGCTGCGGGTCGGTGACATTATTTTGTGCGGTGAGTTTTACGGCCGCGTCCGGGCGCTCATCGACGAGGAAGGCGACCGCCTCAAGGAGGCCGGCCCCTCGGTCGCGGTAAAAGTCCTGGGCTTGAACGGCGTGCCGGATGCGGGACTGGAATTCAGCGTCGTGGAGGATGAAAAGGCGGCGCGGGGACTGGCCGAACAGCGTTTTTTTGAAGCCAAGGCCGAAGGCCAGGAGGAAAAAAAGGTCACGCTCGAAAATCTCTTCGACACGCTGGCTGCGGAACAAAGCAAGGCGCTCAAAATTGTCGTCAAGGCCGACGCCCAGGGCTCGGTCGAGGCCATCGTCGAAGCCCTCAAGAAGATCGAATCGGACAAGGTTTCCCTCGAAATTCTGCACAGCGACGTCGGCACGATCACGGAAAACGACGTGGCCCTGGCTTCGGCCTCGAACGCCGTGATTCTCGGTTTCCACACGCGCTTGGACAGCACGGCCGCCGAAAAGGCCAAGCACGAAAGCGTGCAGATCAAGCTTTACGCGATTATTTACGAGTTGATTGACGAGGTCAAAGAAGCCATGGCCGGGCTGCTGGAGCCGGTCGTCAAGGAAAATATCATTGGCTCGGCGGAGGTGCGGCAGATTTTCGAGCTTTCCAAAGGCGCCCCGGTGGCCGGTTGCATGGTGGCCAGCGGTCGCATCGTCAAGGGCAAGGTTCGGGTGCGCCGGCGCAAGGACGTGATATTCGAAGGCATCGCGCAATCGCTGCGCCGGTTCCAGGACGAAGTCAACGAGGTCCGCGCCGGCATGGAATGCGGCATCCGCCTCGAAGGTTACAGTGATTTTCAAGTTGGTGATGTGATCGAGAGTTATTCCGTCGAGAAAATTGCGGCAAAGCTATGAAATTTTGAAACGTTGAAAAGGGGTTAAGATTACGATCCAGAGCCGGATGAAGAGTTCAAATCGGGTCGTCATCATCGCAATCCCCGTGCTTAATCGAAAATGCCAAGCCTTCGACTCCAACGTGTGCGCGAATTGTTGAAACGTGAAATCGGCGAAGCCATCCGCCGCGAATTTCACGTGAGCGAATGCGGTTTGATTTCCGTCAATGACGTGGATGTGGCCGGCGACCTCAAGTCCGCCACCGTGTTCATCAGCATCCTGGGCAATCCGGACCAGCAAAAGCGCGGTTTTCAGATGCTCAACGACCATCGCGTCCGCCTGCAAGGGCTGATGGGGCGCGCCGTGGTGCTGAAATACACGCCGAAGCTGAAATTTGCCTTCGACGATTCCATCGTGCGCGGCAACCGCGTGCTGCAAATCATTGAGGAACTGGAAAAATCCAGGCCGGATGAGGACAACGATTAAATGTGAAAAGTTATCCCGGAATCATTGACCGCATTCTTGAGGCGGTGCGCGCAAGCAAAACTTTTTGTGTGGTCGGGCACGTCCGGCCCGATGGCGATTGTGTGGGTTCACAACTCGGCCTGGCCCTGGCTTTGCAGAATGAAGGCAAAAGAGTGTTCTGCTGGAATGAAGATTCCGTCCCGCAGAAATACAAGTTTCTCAACGACAAGGCGCTGTTTCAAAAACCCAAACGCGGCTTGAAGTTCGACTGCGTCATTGCCACGGATTGCGCGAGCTTTGAACGTTTGGGCACGGCGGGCCAGTGCGTCCTGCGCCGGAAAATCCTCATTAATATTGACCACCATGAAAGCAATACGCGTTACGGCGACCTCAACTGGGTTTCGGCGCGCGAAGCGTCGTGCGGCGAGTTGATTTTTCGGCTGCTCAAAGTGGCGCGCTGGCCCATCACCCGGCCGATTGCCGACTGTCTCTTTACCGCCGTTTCCACCGACACCGGTTCATTTCAATATGCCACGACGCGGCCCGGCACGCTTCACGTCGGCGCCGAACTGGTCACCCGCGGCGCGAACCTCGCCCGGATTTGCGACGAGGTTTACCAATCCTATCCGCTGTCCCGCGCGCGGCTGCTCAAACACATCTACAGCCGGTTCCGGCTGACGCACAACAATCGCATTGCCTGGTTCTGGCTTAAGAAAATCGACTTTACGCGCACCGGCGCCGAGAGCGACGACACCGAAGGACTCATTGACCATATCCGCGAAATCGAGCCGGTCGTGGTGGCCTGCGTTTTTGAAGAAATTGAGCCGGAATTGACGCGTATCAGCCTGCGTTCCAAGAGTGACCGGATAAACGTGAGCGACATCGCCGAGCAGTTTGGTGGCGGCGGCCACCCGGCGGCGGCCGGGGCGCGCATCCCCGGCAAACCGCTTTCGGTGCAACGCCAGGTGATTGCCGCGGTCAAACGCGCATTGAATTCCGCGAAATAGTCCCGGTCATGCAAATAAAGAAAGACCTGCTTTCTCACATGGAAGCAAATCATCCGCACTTTAAGTTCGCTTGGGCAAAATCCATTTTTTACAATTTTCAGCGAAGCCACAGTGACGGATTGTATGATTTTATTTTTTTTCAACGTGACGGAAAGTCCGGTGCCTTGGCCGTAGAGGTTGCCACCACATACGATCCGCTTTGGAAAGGATGTGGCGTTGGGGTCATGGGCAGAAATACCGGGCTCACTCATTTGAAATTTGGAAGGACGGGTTGGATCGAGGTTGAACGCATTTGGTATTTTCACAGAAATTTAGAGCCCGAACTACAGATTACTCTAGCTGAGATCTCTGGAGATTTGAGGCTTTATGCAATGGATTACTTCAAAAAGTCGGCACAAATACTTCGTTCCGATCAATTGCTTCGTTTTGGATTTACGTTGCTTGCACGTATGAGGCTGGTTGACGAGAGCGAGCGCTTACAGCTTTCCACCGATTGGAAAAGCGGACGCTTGTTTGAAAATCACTTATACCAAAAGTATGAGACGGAGCTGCATGAATTTGCAGCCAAAGCCGGCATTCCATCAGAGCGCGTCCGCAAATACGCGGTGGACATGTTATTTTACTTGTGAACCTATTTCCAATTGAAATTTGATTATGCAGGAATTTTCGGCACTCGACGGCGCCATTCTGATTGACAAGCCCGCCGGTCCCACGTCGCACGACGTGGTGGACGCGATTCGCCGCCGGTTCGGCATTAAAAAAGTCGGCCATTGCGGCACGCTCGACCCGAATGCGACCGGCCTCCTGGTTATTGTGCTCGGCCGCGGCACCAAGCTCTCGGAAAAGTTGATGGGCGGCGACAAGGTCTATGAAGGCACGGTTAAATTCGGGGAGGCGACGGATAGCTATGATGCCGACGGTGAGATTACCGAAATCAAACCCGTTCCGCCCCTGAAACTCGACCAGTTGAACGCCGCCGCCGCCGCCTTCGTTGGCGACCTGATGCAAACCCCGCCGATGGTTTCGGCGATAAAGAAGCAAGGTGTCCCGCTTTACAAACTGGCGCGCAAGGGGATTGAAGTTGTCCGCGAACCGCGATTGATTCACATTTACCATTTCGGTTTTACCGATTACCGCGAACCCCTGGGCTGGTTTAAAATTGCCTGCACCAAAGGCACTTATGTTCGCAGCCTGGCCCACGAGCTGGGCCGGAAAATCGGTTGCGGCGCGCATCTGGCCGCGCTCCGCCGCACCGCGTCCGGCAAATTTGACGCGGCTGAATCAACGCCGCTGGCCGAGGTTTTGAAATTGACGCCGGTGGAATTGGAGAAAAAGGTGGTCCCGTTTTTGAAACTGGCGCAGCCATGAATGTCATTCACGCCGCAAATGAGCTGAAGCCGGCCGGCCGCAAAGTGTGCCTGGCCATTGGTTTCTTTGACGGCGTCCATTTGGGGCACCAGCAAATCATCCGGCAAACCATTGCCGACGCGCACGGGCACGATGCGCTCGCGCTCGTACTCACCTTCGATCGGCACCCGAACGCCGTGGTGGCTCCCGAACAGGTGCCGCCGCTGATTTATTCGTTGCCGCAAAAATTGCGGGCGATTGAGTCGCTCGGTGTGGATACCCTGCTGTTGATTCATTTTGACGAAAAATTCAGCCGGCAGACCGGCGAAGAATTTATCGGCCAGCTCGCGCAGGATATTGGACAAATCCAAAGCCTTTGCGTCGGCGCCGATTTCGTCTTCGGCCGCGGTCGCCGCGGGAATGTGTCCTTGCTCAAAAAACTTGGCGGGGAAATGGGTTTCACCGTCCACGGGCTTGCCGCCGTTTCGTTGGCTGGCCAGGTTGTGAGCAGCACGCGCATTCGCGAACTTATTCAGGGAGGCGACCTTGATGCCGCCAGCCAAATGCTCGGGCGCCCCTATGCGATCTCGGGCCGGGTCATCAAAGGAAACCGTTTGGGCCAACAACTGGGTTTTCCGACGGCCAATCTGGACACGACCGGCCGCCTGCTGCCGCCGAACGGCGTTTACGCTGGAATCGCAAATATCGAAGGAAACACCCATCGCGCTGGCATCAACATCGGATTCCGTCCGACGGTTGTCTCCGGCACGCAACTTGCTTATACTGAGGCACATCTATTGAATTTTAAGGGCGATCTTTATGACGAGGAATTAGAGCTCGAAATCGGGGAAAAATTGCGAGAAGAGAAGAAATTTTCATCCATAAAAGAATTACGTGAGCAAATTGCCCGCGATATCGCTGCGGTAGCCGCGAAGGCTTGATTTGTTGTAACCAATGTATTATTAGAATATTATAACTTACATTGAGGCTGAAAATTTAGCCAATCCAGGCCCTTTTTGATTATTCATACCAGGATACGATTCTGCTTGAATTACCCAGGAAAGGGGTTAAAGTGGCGGCGCGTCGGTCTTCTGGTGTTCGAGAGGTCTCCCGAAGTTTATTGGGCGAGTGAGAGTTGTGCAAAGACGACGCGAACTCGTGGGGTGGAAACTTTGTGAATTTTCCTGAACCAAAACGAGTTAATGCAGGTCTGATTACTTATGCTGAATAGAAAAACAACGCCGCCAAACGGTGCGGGGCGCAATCGCCGCCGCGACGTCAGACGAGGTGCCGGGGCCAAATCGGCTCCGGAACGCCGTCGTTTCGTCATTTCCAGCAACGCGCGCCGGGAGATTTCCCGTTCGCCGGAGGCCACTGGAAAGAACCGGACCCATACGGCCACCTCCATTGCGGAAGCGGAAAAACGCCTGCAGAACGGCGAGGCCGCCGCTCCGGCTGCAACCCAGTCCACCGTGGATTTGACCGAGACGGTGAAGACGTTGCTGCACCTCGCGCAGGAGCATGGCTATATCACCTACGACGACATCAATGATGTGTTGCCGGACAATCTCGGCCCGGAAGATCTCGACGCGTTGCTCAGCAAATTGCGCAGTTTGGACGTGGAAATCGTCATGGACCAGGCGGAGGCCGAGCGCGCCAAGCAGCCCGAGCCCGCCCAGTCGCAGGAAGAGCAGGACGAGGATGCGCGCCTGGAAATTCTCGACGATCCGGTTCGCATGTACATGAACCAGATGGGCAAGGTGCCTTTGCTCACGCGGGAACAGGAAGTTGAAATCTGCAAGCGCATCGAGGAAGCCGAGATCGAAATGAAGCGCATTGTTTACAGCCTCGGTTTCACCGCCAAGGAGCACATTGCCATCGCGGAAAAACTTTTGTCCGAACCGCCCAAGGAACGCTTCGATCGCGTGATTGTGGACAAGAAAATCGCCAACCGCGAGGGTCACCTGCGGGATTTGCGCCGGCTCATCAAAAAGGTCCGCACCCTCGATCAAAAGGTGGATGCGAAATATGTTGCCTGGCAAAAGGCCCTGCAGAAGGGCCGCAAGGAAAGGCTGCAACGCGAATTGACGAAAATGGGCGTCCGGTTGCAGGACACCTTCCAGAAATTCTTCTACAAACAGAAGGTCATTGAAGAGATGATTGTGGTGGCCGGCAACGTCCACGAAAAATTCCAGGCGAGCCTGCGGCATCTTCAGGATCTCGAAGGCTTGCGGACGACCACCGAACGCCGCACGGCGATGGAGGCCGAACGCGCCAAGATTCAGACGCTGGAACAATTCGTGCGGATGCCGCGCGAAGAGTTCCTCAAGGCCTTCAGCGAATTGAAAGCCGCGGCGGACCGCGGCCTCAAGGCCAAAACCCACATGGCCGAGGCCAACCTGCGCCTCGTCGTTTCCGTCGCCAAAAAATACACGAACCGCGGCCAGTCCTTCCTCGATTTGATTCAGGAAGGCAATATCGGCCTGATGAAGGGCGTCGAGAAATTCGAATATCGCCGCGGCTACAAATTTTCCACTTATGCCATCTGGTGGATTCGCCAGGCCATCACGCGCAGCATCGCCGACCAGGCCCGCACCATTCGCATCCCGGTGCATATGATTGAAATCATGAACAAGCTCTGGCGCGCGCAAAAACAGCTCACGCAGGAACTCGGCCGCGAACCCACGCCGGAGGAGCTGGCCGACGAAATGCACATGCCGGTGTCGCGCATTCATGCGCTGCTCAAAATGGCGCAACAGCCGGTTTCGCTCCATGCCCCGGTCGGTGACGACGGCGACGTGAGCGTCGGCGATTTCATCGAGGACAAGACGGCCGAGAATCCCTCGGAAGTGACCAGCTACAGCCTGCTCCGCGAAAAACTGAGCGACGTGCTGACAACCCTGACCGAGCGCGAACGCAAGATTCTGGAAATGCGTTTCGGCCTGCTCGACGGCTACGAGCGCACGCTCGAGGAGATCGGCAAGATGTACAACGTCACCCGCGAACGCATCCGCCAGATCGAAGCCAAGGCGCTGCGCAAATTGCGGCACCCGACGCGGGTGCGCCACTTGCAGGGCTTCCTCGACTCATCGGAACCGGAGATGAGCACGGCGGCGTGAGGTCCAATTTATGATTTGTGATCTATGATTGATGATTTGGCTGGGCGATCGGCGCATAGGAAAAATCATAAATCGAAAATCATAAATCATAGATGAAATGAAGGTTACTTACTACGGACACGCCTGTTTTTCGGTTGTGGCCGGCGGCAAGACGCTCCTGTTCGACCCGTTCATTTCCGGCAATCCGCTGGCCAAAGCCATCGAGGCATCGTCACTGCGGGCGGATTTCATTCTCGTCTCCCATGGGCACGACGACCATGTGGGTGACACGGTGGAAATCGCCAAACGCACCAACGCACTGGTGATTGCCGGGTTCGAGGTGGGCGAATGGTTGCTCAAACAGGGCGCTCCACGGGTGCACCATCTGAATCAGGGTGGCGGGTTCAACTTCGATTTCGGCCGGGTTAAATATGTCAACGCCATCCATTCCAGTACGATGCCCGATGGCTCCGCCGGGGGCAATCCGGGTGGTTTTGTGGTGGAAAGCGAAGACGGAAATTTTTATTTCTCCGGCGACACTGCGTTGACGATGGACATGAAACTCATCGGTGAATCCACCAGACTGAAGTTTGCCGCGCTGTGCCTCGGCGACAATTTCACGATGGGGCCGGACGATGCCGTGAAGGCCGCGGAATTCGTCCGCTGCAACGAAATTCTCGGCGTCCATTTCGATACCTTTCCGCCGATCAAAATCGACCACGGCCTTGCCATCGGAAAATTCCGGGCCGCGGGGAAAACCCTGCATTTGCTGCGTCCGGGCGAGGCCCATGATTTCTAAAATCACACCTGAATCGGCAGGATAAGCATCGGCCAGCCGTTCTGGTAGAGCCGCCGCTGCAGTTCAAAGACGGTGTGGTTGTGCAACCAACGCGTCAAAAAACTTTCGTCCTTAAACACCAGTTGCCCCGCAAAAAATTGCGACTGGGGAAAACGGTGGGCGACTTCCTCGCAGAGTTTGGCCGCTTCGTCCGCCACATCCGTGCCGATGCCGAAGTGCGCCTCGGCGTAAAAGCCCTGGCGACGCATGTAAGCGGCGTAACGTTCCACCTCGCGGCGCGAGTGTTCGCGAAGGTTTTCGACTTCGCGAACCCCCTTGAAATTTCCGGCGTCCAGCACGCCCACCTGCAAAAAGACAAAATTTTGATAGACTTTGGGGAACATCCGGATCACCGCCAGCAACGTGTGCAGGCCCAGTCCGTTAAAACCGTTGACCAGAAAAACGGCCGTGCGCGCGTTGGGATCACACTTCGCCCCGGGACCTTTATCGGTGGCGTTGTCCCGGTCGAGGTTGGCGACGACAACGAGTTCGTTGAGCCGTTGCAATTGGTGTTGCGTCTGCTTGTAATGGCGCTTGATCCAAAACGCCGCGCCGATCAACAGCCCGGTGACCAATATCGTCGCCCAGCCGCCTTCGGAAAATTTGACGACGCACAATGAGATCAAAATGCCGCCGGTCAGCAGCATCCCGAAACCGTTCAGGAATAATTTCCTTTTCCAGGCCGGCTGGCGCGTGCGCTCGAACCACCAATGCCGCACCATGCCCAGTTGCGAAAGCGTGAAGGTAATGAAGACGTTGATGCTGTAAAGCACCACCAGGATGCTCACGGCCGCCTGGGTGAAAAAAACCACCACCAGCGCCGCCGCGCCCATCAACAGCACGCCGTTTTGGGTCACGAGCCGGTCGCTGAGCGAGGCAAAGCGCGTGGGCATCCAGCGGTCCACCGCCATGTTGGCCAGCACGCGCGGGCCGCCCAGAAATCCGGTTTGCGCCGCAATAAAGAGCAGCGCGGCGGATGAAGCGAGCGCGGCGATGACAAACCCGTGCGCCAGTATCGGCGGCCAGGACAGGGTGATTTGCTCGAACAACACCGCGTTCAGCGTCTTGCCCGCCACCGGCTGGACCCGAAAGAGCAGATACACCAGCAACAAACCACCGACCACCAGCGCGAGCGACGTGCCCATGTAAGCCATCGTGCGTTTGCCGGTTTGCACCCGCGGCTCGCGCAAGGCGGACACGCTGTTGCTGACCGCCTCAATGCCGGTGTAGGTGCCCGCGCCCATGCTGTAGGATTGCAGGATCACCACAATAAGCCCCCACAACCCGATTTGGGTATAATCCGTGTGCACGTCGGATGCCAGTCCGTGGACGACATTGGGCAAGGCGCTCGCGTGCGCGACAATGCCATAAGCAATGCCGACAGCGTAGGAAATGACGAACAGAAAAAACACCGGCACCCACACCAGCACCGATTCCCTGACGCCGCGCAAATTGAGCAGCGTGAGCAGGCCAATGCCCACCGCGGCAAACGCCGTTTTGTATTCCAGCCAGCTTTCCGGCAACAGGCTGAACATCGCATCGGTACCGCTGGCCACGCTGATGGCAATCGTCAGGATGTAATCCCCGATCAACGCGCAGCCCGAGACGACGCCCGCCGTCGGTGACAACAATTTGCTGGCCACCACGTACCCGCCGCCGCCGCCGGGAAACGCCTCGATAATTTGCGAGTAGCTCGCGCAAATGACCACGATGGTAATCATGGTCGCTGCCGCGACAAACAGACTCAGAAAGGTGTGATTCCCCAGGGCGAGATATGCCGTCTCCGGGCCGTAGCACGAAGAGGATAAACCGTCCGCCCCCAGGCCGACCCACGCAAACAACGCAATCAGCGATGTTTTATGAAACATTTTCGTGTCATAAAAATTTCGCGACCGTCCAATGGCCAGGTTTTTCACCGCAACGAACCATTCGCGCAGATTCATAAACGTTATTACCGTTTCGTCATTATCCGGTCCAAACCAGTCTTGCCCGAGGTTGTGCCTACAAGGCGTTGATTCAAGCAGAAACGGTGCAGATTTACAGCCTAAAACCACGAGGCCGGCGCAAACGTTTAACCTGTTCCCCGCAAAGAGGACAAATGAATTTCGGGATGTGGTGGTACAGAAAATTACACCTGGATCGGCAGAATGAACAGGGGCCGGCCGTTTTGGTAGAGCCGGCGTTGCAATTCAAACACGGTGTAGTTGTGCAGCCAGCGGGTCAACAGGTTTTCATCTTTGAACACCAGTTGGCCGGCGAAGAATTGCGCCTGCGAAAGACGTTGCGCGACCTTTTCGCACAGTTGGGCCGCTTCTTCCGCCACGTCTGTGCCCACCGCAAAATGGGCCTCGGCGTAAAATCCCCGCTGCCGCATGTACGCCGCGTATCGTTCCAATTCGCGCCGGGAATGATCCCGGAGATTTTCCACCTCCGCCGCACCCTTGAAACTGCCCGCGTCCACCACCCCGACCTGGAGGAAAACATAATTCTGATAGACCCTGGGAAACATCCGGATGATTGCCAGCAGCGTGTGTAGTCCCAGCCCGTTGAAGCCGTTGACCAGGAACACGGCGGTGCGGGCGTCGGGATGGCAAGCGGGCGCGCCAGAGTCCATGATGCCGGTCCGGTTCATGTCCGCAGCGGCGACCAGTTCATCGAGCCGTTGCAACTGGGTTTGCGTCCGCCGGTAATGGCGTTTGATTCCAAAGGCCGCGGCAATCAGGACGCCGGTGACGAGCAACGTCACCCAGCCGCCCGCAAAAAACTTGAAGATGCAGAGTGAAATCAAAATGCCCCCGGTCATCAGCAAACCGAAGCCGTTGATGAGCAGTTTGCGTTTCCAGGCCGGTTCCCGTCCGCGGTTGAGCCACCAGTGGCGCACCATGCCGAGTTGGGACAGGCTGAAGGTGACGAAGACGTTGATGCTGTAAAGGATAATGAGCGTGTCCACGGCTGCACGGCAAAGCAGCAAGACAATCAGTGTCGCCAGGCCCATGAGCAGAATGCCGTTTTGGGTCACGAGCCGGTCGCTGAGCGAGGCAAAGCGAGTGGGCATCCAGCGGTCCGCCGCCATGTTGGCCAGAACGCGTGGTCCGTCGAGAAAACCGGTTTCCGCGGCGATGAACAGCAGCAAGGCGGCCGAGGCCAGGGCGGCGAACATGAACATTTTTGCCGCCGGGGCCGGCCAGGCCGAAGTCATTTGCCCGAACAAAACAGCGTTCAGGGTTTTTCCCTCGACGGGCGTCACGTGATACAGCAGGTACGCCAGCAGCAGTCCGCCGACCAGGAGTGCCAGGGAAGCCCCCATGTAAATCATCGTGCGCTTGCCCGTGCGCACACGTGGTTTGCGCAGGAAGGGCAAGCCGTTGCTGGCGACAAGATAACCACCGCCGCCGGCCGGAAAATGTTCGATAATTTGCGAATAGCTCGCACAAATGACAACGATGGTCAGAATCACCGCCGCGGCCACAAACAAACTCAAACCGGTGTGTGCGCCGAGGGCCAGGAACACGGATTCCGGGCCGTAGCCCGACGATGAGACCGGGTCGGCACCCAGACCCACCCAGGCGAACATGGCAATGAGCGAAGCCCGATGAAAAAGTTTCTGGTCGGAAAAATTTTTAGCCCGACCAATCACCACGTTTTTCGCCAAACCAAGCACATTCATAAACAAAGGACCGCGCGGCGCTTTTGGGCGCCGTTAAGTTCAAGTCTGGGTGAACGTGGAAGCCGCGGACTTCGCGGCTCAGAGGCTCGCCCTTCCAAATGCCTGCGAGATTAGCTGTCGGGCTCGGCCTTGAAAGTGGCCTGGGTTCGCGTTACCGCGCTCCGTTCGCCCCGTCCGAATTGCTTCGGATTTTGGGTCTCCCGCGTCCGGTTTCAGGAAGGAAGCCGGACCTCGGCTGCAACGCGCAAAGTAAAATAC
>JAJXYT010000209.1 GCA_021780375.1 bacterium
GATAAATGAGCCGGTAGAAGACGCTTCCATTGGCTGGATCAATTGGAAACTGAATTTGATTTGTGAATGTCGAATGGGGCACCATCACCCAGTTCGTTCCCAGGCCGGCATTGACGGAGTTCGTCTGCACTTCCAATGTCCAGCCAGTGTGATCCTGCGGCCAGGAAAATTGCATCTGGGTGCCGCTGATGCGGAAACCGAGTTGAGGCGAAGTCAGCGATACCGGACGCGCGCTGACCTGAGTCGAATTGACGCTTTCGCCAAAAGTGTTCGTTGCCGAGACCACGAAGTAGTACAGCGTCCCATTGGCCAGGCCGGTGATGGTATCAGCAAGACCGAATACATTTGTTACCGAAGTATAAGGACCGCCGTTCGCAGTTGACCATTTCACGTTGTAGCTGAACGCATTCGTGCTTGCCGCCCAGGACAATTGGACCTGGCCGGTTGGAATGACGGTAGCTGTCAGACTGGTGGGAGCGGCAAGTAGAGGCAGAATTTCTATTCCGCTTGATTTAGCGTTGTCTTTACCAGGTATGTTGACGTATTGAACGGCGATTTGCCCGCTGCCGTTGGCGGTGGCTGCGAATTCCTTGACGGTCGCCTTGTCCATTCCCCCCGTGTCGGCAAAAATATCATAGTTCGTCAACACTTGAGCGCCATTGATGAAAACGTTGAAGAGGCGGGCTCCGGCGGCGCTCCAATAGATTTCCGCGAAATGCAGCCTCACCCGGTAGCTTGCCCCCGCGACCAGGTTCGGAAACGTGTAAGTCATGTTTCCCCACCGTTCGGTTTGATAAACCGATTGCGGTGCCGGATTGATCGCGCCGCTGGTGTCAATGGCCGAAGAAGTCGAAGAGGTCGAGCCGCCGGAAAAATCAGCATCAGTGGTGAATGGATTCTCCGCGCCCCCGCCCGAATTCACCTGGTAAACAGCCTCCGGCACAGCCATTGCCGGTGCGGAGTCCGGCCCTTGTCCGAGCGAATTCACGGCGTTCACAACGTAATAGAAAGTCATACCGTTGGTCACATTCGAGTCGGTATAGCTGACCTGTCCTATATTCGTGGCAATGGTCGTGTAATTTATGCCGTCGGTGGCGCGCGCAATGTTGTAGCTCAAAACATCCGCCGCGCCCGTAACCGCCGCCCAATTCAAAGTCATCGAGCCGTTGCCCATGGTGGCTGTCAGTCCCGTCGGCGCATAAGGTATCACGAGCGGCAACATGGGTTGAGTCGGGCGCGTGGTGGTAAGCGGAGTTTGACCTTTGAACATGTTGCCGCCATCCCCCGTGAGTCTGAGATAATAGTCCGATGAACAATGTGTCCCGTCCTGGTCCAGGGTAAAATAAAGCGATGATGAACCGACCGGCTCCATTGAGGCGTCCTCCGCTGTACAGGCAATTTGGTTGCCCTCGTTGAACTCATCGAACATGGAGATGTAAATGCCCTGGCAGCCGAGTCTCGTCATATTGTAGAACTGATGCCACATGAAATCCCCATGCGCCCTCTGCCCCGTGTCGCCCGGCAAAACACACGGCTGATAATCAATGCCATTGCTGTTGCAATACGCCTGATCTCCCAGTTCCGGGTTGTTATAAAAATTATCCGAATCATTGGCATTGCCGATTCTTCCGACCATCCATGGCGAAATCATATTGAAGGCGCCATACGCACTTAAGAAATTGGATCTGGAATCACTGACGCCTGTGCGCCACCACGTCGGTACGCCGCCAATCACATAACAACCCTGACTTTTGAACCAATTGATTACTGACGCGCACGTTGGCGCGTCCCAGGGATGATTGGGATCATTGAAACCAAATCCCCAGATGCATACCACCGGCTTGCCGTCTTGCATCGCGTACATCGGAGAATTGGTGATGTGCAACTGGACCATGACATTAGTCCAGTCGTATTCGATCTGAGCGGGCATCGCGTTACTGTTCCAACCACTGACATCATACATGATATAAACTTTTATGCCGTAAGTCTGCGCCGCATTCATCACTTTAATCGCCAGGTCGTTGCGCGTCGGGCCTTCGCCGCCGATGGTGAAACCAGTGCCGCTATAAGGATCAAACCGCTGCAAGGCGGCGGTATCAATCGCATTCTCCGCCATCCATCGGAAGTGGGTGTTGACCGTTTTTTGGTCATAGGAGGAGAACAACCGCGCCGGCTGGCCGTTGCCGAAATTCGCAAAAGCCGTTGGATAGCCGGCGCCGTATTGCCGCATATCCGGCCAGCAATGAATGTTGTTTGTAAGGGTGGTCGGGGTCGGCGGGGTCGTTCCGCCAGTGTAATGCCACCAAGTCCCGATTGGCGCGCCATCGCCAGTGCAGGCAAACCAGCCCTGATAGCCCACGGTTATTTTGCCAACAACGTCTCCGGGAGGGCTGGCCGCTCTCGCCGGCCGGCCAGCGCACAAACAGGCACAGATCATAGAAAAAAGAGTTAGACGTATTGGAATCCGATTGAGAGTTGTCATAATTAATCAGGGAGAAACCAACCGGAAAAAGACGCTGCCATAGGTTGAGTCAATGGGTACTGTCGTTTGATTCGTAGCGCCTGAACCAGGCAGTGTCACCCAATTGGTTCCAAGTCCGGCCCCTGGCGAGTTTGTTTGCACCTGCAACATCCAGCTCAGGTGATCCTGCGGCCACGAAAACTGCACCTGGTCACCACTAATTCCAAAGTTAAGTCG
>JAJXYT010000039.1 GCA_021780375.1 bacterium
GAATTTGCAGTCCGCCCAGGCCGGGAAATGCGGCGGCGTTGCCATAAAGCGCCTGGATAATAGTCAAGGGCTGGGTTCCATCACCAATTTGCACGGTTGAATTCTCAGCAAATGACTCCGTTTGGTTCGTGCCGCCACCCAGCCGGAAGGTGATTTGAAACGTCTTCACAATACCGTAAGCCGGGTCGCCCCCCATGGTCGTGTTGTCCGCCACAATGTTCAGCACATTATTCGTCACCAATGACTGAACCAGGGCGGTCACATTAGTATAGCCGCCCGTGACGGCACTCAGGCCCGTCAACACCGGCGACCAGGCGCTGTCATTGAAATTCGTCGTGTCCCAGCCCGGCATTTCCAGACGCGCATCATAGCCTGAACCCAGCAACAAATCGCCCCATAGAATCGGCCCATAACCCGCATTCCACGATCCATCGGTGACCACGGTTTGGGTGCTGCCATCGGAATATTGAATCACCATCTGGGCCAGAAATCGCGGAATCCCGCCATAGTTGAGCCTCTTGCCTTCATTGGACAAATCGCTCGCATACCAACCATCGCCCAGAATCGCGCCGATGGTGTTTGATCCCTGTTGTAACAGGCTTGTGACGTCATAGGTCTGGTAATAAACCCGTTTGTTGAAGTCCGTCCAGCCCGGCGTCAGCACATCATCCCCAACCTTCTGGCCGTTCAAATGCAGTTCATACGCGCCCAGCGCCGTCACGTACACGGTCGCTCGCGTCACCGTCTTTGAAACGTCGAATTCTTTCCGCAAATAGGGCGCCGGAACCCGCGCCAGATCATTCAGCGCCGGCGTGCCCCACGGCGTCCCACCGCTGTTTGGAGTCGTCCACGATGAATCGTTGTAATTCGTCTGTGTCCAGTTGCCCGATGGCCATTGCGCCGCCTTCCAGGAAGTATCCATCGGAATATTTGAGACGCTGCCGGAAGCAAACTGCACCACCAACCGGCCGATCACACTGGCCGTTTCCTGGGCATCGCTACTGGTGGCCTCGAGCGCCAGCACGTTCGTTCCGGTATGCAGCCACCGAGTCATGTTGATCCAGGCCGTAGCTTCCCATCTCATCGCCGCCCCTCCGGGATGATAACCGGTCATGGTCCCATTTGTCATCTCCTGACCGTTTACATAGACGTTGCAGTAATTATCCGCATAAAGGGCCATCACGGCGTTGGTAACGGTTTGGCCCGTGGGTATGATGATTGTCTTGCGCAAGGCCGATTCATAATCATTCCCCTGCGGTGATTGTCCCGGACAACTGATCCAACTTAATCCGGAAGTGTTAAACAACGCACTATTCGTGGCTTGCTGTGGGGTCAAGTTGTACGCGGCGTCATAACCAATCCATTGGGCCGTCCAATCACTCGTGGAGAGCAGCCCCATGCTCCATTGTGCCGGTGCACTCCAGGCCGAGACGTTACCATTGCCATCATAGACCCGCACCTGCCAATAACATTGTTCTCCGCTGGTCAACGTCTGGCCCCCATACACAATACCAATGTTCTGGCTGCTGGTTACTTTCCCGCTGTCCCACAAGTCGGAAGTGTCCGGGGTTGAACCAACCCAGATTTGGTATGCGCTTTGCGTTTCTCCGCGGTACGCAGTTCCCTGCCCTGTGCTTTGCAATTGCCAGGAAAGCTCAGGTGTCGGATTCCCGATGCCAGGAGGATTGACCCGGTCTTCACAACGCAAATAAGCGGGAACTAACGTCCCTTGCGCTTTTAAACTACACGCCCAGGCGGTCAACACGAGGACGGCGACCGCCATCCCAACCATTTTTTTACTGGCATTCATGAGAAGATTGCAAATGCTGCTGATTTCATTGACGAAGAAAGATATTAAGAGTCTTAAACAATTTGTGACATTCTACTACAGAAGCATGCAACTGAACACTCACCTAATCGGGTGATGCTTGGCATATCCAATGGAACGACGTTGCGTGTCCAACGCTTACGGCACTGCGCCGCATTAAATCGCCGGGCGAGTAATTTGATTATATCTATTAGGCACCGCTAAAAGCCCACGACTCGGTAGAATTTTTGACCGTCGGTTGAAATCGAATTAGTGAGGCTGGCGGAAGCGGTTCCTGCCACAAAATTGGTCTCCGTTACCCACACAGGAGAAACCAGATTCGTGGTGCTCTGGATTTCATAAGTCCGTCCCATCACCATGTCATTGATGTTCATGATAATACTGTCCGGTAGCGAAATCGCCGCGCCCACCATCACCGGCATCGCCGGCGGCAGATTTGGAACTCCGAACACCTGAATCTCGGAATAACCACAATACCCGTTCTCCGGCGAAGGTGTCGTAAAATCAAACTTCACCGCCGCCACATTCGTCGCCAAATATCCACTCACCGGCGTCAGCGTTGCCCGTGTTGCCGATTGAACCACCAGCGGATTCGACGGGTTGAAGTTTACCGTACTTAACGGGACAAACGTATGGGGTGAAGACACCGTCGAATAATAGATGGTATATGCCTGCTGATCCCGCCCTGCGTCACCCCAACCGCCATACACCGTGATGTTCGTCAGATTGTAGCCATAGGCTGGCGCCGGCAAGGTATAAGCAACGAACTGTCCCGCATTCGGACCACAGGCCACCTGCGTCGGGCTACCGCCGTTCCCCGGAATATTTTGGAAGAAACCAATACTGCCGTCGGTCAACGCGGTCACCGTGCCACATTCATTGGCATAGGGATCACTGAAATCACCTGACCCAGTACTACTCGGAGACATTCCCGCAATCAGGCTTCCTTGAGCCACGGTCCACGTCGTGTAAAAATTGTTACTACTTCCTCCCAGCCCGGTTTGAGCGGCATAGGCGGTGACGATGTTGTTGACCGGCGCGGGCGCGCTGTTGACGGTCAAAGGCCGCGGCGTGCTGGTGGCCGAACCGTTGTTGTTGGCGGCTGACAGGCAATAACTGGCGGCATCGACCAACTGCAGATTGGTCAGCATCAAGGTGGTGTTTGTCGCGCCGGGAACGTTGTTGGTCACGCCGCCGCTGATTTTGAGCCATTGGCAGGACAAGGGAGCCAAGCCACTAAACGCGGCCTGAAAAGTGACCTGGCTGCCCACCACGTCCAACGCGGTCGCCGGCAAAGTGTCAGCAACGATCGTTGGGGTAACAGGCGCACCAAACACCTGGATTTGCGCGTAACCGCAGTAACCGTTTTCCGAGTTGGGCGTGGTGAAATCGAACTTCACCGCTGCCACATTGGTCGCCACAGGTCCGACCGCCGGCCGCAGCGAGGCGCGCGTCGCGGATTGGACGCTCGCGGTATTCACTGGATTGTAGTTCACCACCGCCAGGGAAATAAAATTTGTTGGGTTGGATACCTTTGAATAGGAAACCGTGTAAGCCTGCTGGTCACGCCCGGCGTCGGCCCAACCGCCGAACACAGTGATGTTGGTCACATTGTACCCATTGGTATTGCCGGTTAGCGTGTAGATAACCGTGGCGCCCGCGCCGATGCCATTGCCGCAGGTGACATAATTGGTGCTGCAAGTGGTGCCGCTCGTGCCGTTGATTACGGAGGTGCTCAGACCATTGATTGTGGAGGTCAACGCGATCACCGAACGGCCCGCAACTTCCAATGAAAAGTTCCCATTAGTGACGGACGGAGCCTGACGGGCAATTAAACTGCCCGGCGACAAACTCCATGTTGGAGTGAAGATCCCGCCACCGAGACCGGTCTGCGCCGACATGGCGGTGATGACATTGTTAACCGGGGCGGGCAGATTGCTGACGGTCAATGGCGCCGATGTGCTCAACGCAACACCATAGGCATTGGACGCCTGAAGCAGATAGGATCCCGAATCACTCAATTGCAGGTTGGTCAGGACCAGCGTGGCGTTGGTCGCGCTGGAAATAATATTCGTGACACCAGCTTTGATCACTTCCCACTGGTAAGCCATCGGTTGCTGGCCGCCAAAGCTGGCGGTGAAAGCCACCTGCCCGCCCACGACATCGGTGGCTGTGGAAGGCGTTGTGTTCACGGCTACAGTCGGCACCGGGAGCAACGGTGGATTGATGCGAACGTTGCCGATAAACACGGTATTGTCACCGCCAACCAAATCCGTCCCAACAAACTGGAGCGTCTGGGTCGAGGCAGTCGCTGTGAAATTGGCGGTGTAATCCGTATAACCGGTGGCGCTGGATCCAGGGTTGTAACTGCCAATAACGCTATTATTTATTTTGGCGTTCCAGGTCTGATTATTGCCGTCCCGCTCTGCCGCGGAGAACGAAATGGTATAGTTTGTCCCCGGCTCAAATCCCGGAATCGCTCGCGAAATACTTCCATACTCCTGAATGAATCCCGCCTGCATATTGGTTCCCGGCGCATTGGGATTTCCAAAAGCGCTGCCATCGGAAACGATACCCGAACCATTCCCGGTGGTCCCGCTATACGTCCACGGCCCGCCCGACAGATTATATTGATAAGTGCCAATGCCGATGTAGGGCGATTCAAAGTTGAATACGCTGGCTGCCTGGGGCGCGGCGCTGAGTTCCACCGAACCAATACCTTCGCCATCCGTATTGACCCCGGTAATTTGATAGTAATAAGCCGCACTGCCGGCTAAGCCGGTGTCGATATATTGGTTGGAATTGGGCCACGCGTTATTAACCGTGGAAACATTGGCGACTGTGATTTCGCCTCCACTGGTTGTCCCGCGCCTGATGTTGTAGGAAACAGCCCCAGGAATCGTGTTCCACGAAAGACTCACCTGTCCAAATCCGGCCACTGCCGTTACTCCGGTTGGCGCCGCGGGCACAGCACCGTTGGTTTGATAGACTAGCGCGCTCCAATATGCGGTGTTGAAAACCACGTCCGGATAATAAAAGCCGCCTTGCGTTTCGGTCTCCTGATACCAACCCAACCAGGTCGCAGGACTGGCCGTATTGCTTTCCTGTCCCGGTATGACTTTGACGCCGTGGCCAAAGGCCGTATTCCACTGCCCTGGGTCGTTGCCTCCGCCGCCTTCATAGCATTGCAGATAGATATAATCACAATTGGTGACCGCATTGTTCAGGTTCACCCAGAAACTCTGCTGGGTGTAAGGCGCCATGGTAAACTTGTAACCTAAACCTCCCAGCATGTTGGCAAAGCTCACAGAGGAACTCAGATCGTAGGTCTTTTCATCGTCGTCGTTGATTGCGTCAATGCCCGACACCGCGTTTTTTAAAGCCTGGAAATTCCTGTGAAGGATGCTGGCAGTGCCCGTCCCTTGCAACGCGATCAGACTCTTGAGGTTGTCATAACTGGTGTCCTGCCAGCCACCGATGCAGACTTCATAACGGGTGACTGTCGTGGGCGGTGTTTTCAATGTGGTGATGAGTGCATTCCAGTTGCTGGGACCAATGTAAACCCCATTGCTGCAAACCGGGCCGCCGCCAATCTCCAGCGTACCATTGGCATCCACATGCATCGCGAAGGTGATCAAAGTCGTAAAACCCGAAGCCTGGTCGCAGGCCAGGGATGGCGTTGTGAACTGGAAATAATCATTTCCATCAGCACCGTAGTTCATCACGTTGGCGCCGCACGCCGACTTCCATCCAATCATCATCGCAATGACGACGGCAACCCTGCCGCCAATTTGTCTTGCGCCTGTGGAATTCACAACCGGCAGCTTGGCCTTCATCGTCGCGCCGACCGAAAAAGAAATTCCTGACATACTTGATAAGGCACTTCCCGCCCCATTCAACGCCATGCTGAAATCTCAATCTTGAATCGCATCAACAACGGGACTTCGTATCGGCCGTTCACATTATATAGGGATGCCGGTTCATAATTTATCTCAACCGCCACGAAAATCATATCACCTAAATAGGTAGTGGTTCCTCCCACTATAAGTCTCAATTAACAATAGGGCTATGTATTTGACTCAACCAACCACTACCGCTTGCGATGCGGTAGCGAATCGAACGGCACGGGAGAAACCTGAACCGACTGCTGGGCCAGACGGTAGAACAGTTTGCCGCGCGAGGCGGACTTGCGCCGGTTGAAACGAAACGTGAACTCATCCAGATAATCTTGAAGATACTCATGATCAATGGCCCCTTGATGCGTGCCCAACAGCCGGCGTTTGAGCAACGAAATGACGCGATGAACTCTCGGCAACAAATGCCCCGCCTCGGCCGGCTGATGCTTCTGGATGTGCCGCTGGTGAACGTAACCTGCCGGTTCGCGGTAAGCCTGCAAGCCGTCGCTGATCACCGTGCTGCCCGGCTCGACCGATTCGGTAATAAACCCATGCAAGGTAGCCCGACAGGTATCGGAAATATGCCGCAACCGGATGCGGCCAATGCCCTCGCCGTCGGCTTGGGCCGCCACGATGAGCAAGGCTTTGCGCAGCGATTGTCGCCCCCGAACGCCCGATTCTTCGGCTCCCCAATAGGTTCCGCCCACTTCCACGGTGCCGCTCAAGCGGTCCCGTCCAGGTCGGACCATCGCCCGCCGCAATTTGTGCAGCAGCGCCCAAGCCGTCCGGTAGTTGCCCAATCCCAAAACGCGCTGCAACCCCAGGGCGCTGACACCGTTCTTCTGGCTGGTGACGAACCACATTGCCCGAAACCATGTCGTCAGTGGCAAATGACTGTCCTGAAAAATCGTGCCCGCAGTCACCGAAACCTGACGCCGGCAGGCGGCACACAGCCAAAGGTTGCCCCGCATCGCCCACCCCTTGCTCGCACCGCATGCTGGGCAACGAAAACCTTCGGGCCAACGCAGCGCAAACAGATACCGCCGGCAGGCGGCTTCTTCGCTGAATCGCCGTTCCATTTCCCACAGTGTGCGTGGAAAATCTTCGTTCACAGTCATCCATACTGCCCGTTGCGTATGGTTGAGTCAAATACATAGCCCTAATTAACAATAACCCGCTACACCGTCAGCCAGCAAAGCTGATTGGAAGAAGACCAGGGTCACCTGTTTCGGTGACGATCGGCTCACCTTCTTCAGGGATCGATCCTGACCGCCGTTTCCTGCTATCCTGAAAAGAAGATTCCTAAGGCACCGGCACCAGTGCAGTGGCACTGAACTTTTGACAAGCTAGATCGAATTTTTAATTCATGAAAATGACGCAACCAAGATCGCCAATTTCAGCGATCTTCCTTTTGATTTTGGCATCTTCCACATTCAGTCTCGAAATGTTCGGGACATCAGCCATCGCTTCACCAAACCTGAGGAATCTTCGCTGCGAATACCTTGTTAACCCAATTGGGATTGGGGCCGTAAATCCGCGTCTGAGTTGGGTTATCACGTCCAATCGGCGAGACGAACGGCAGACTGCCTATCAAATTCTGGTGGCTTCTTCTCCAAAATTGCTTCGTCAGGACCGGGGTGATTTGTGGGACACCAGGAAGGTGGTGTCTGATCAAACAACGCAAATCGGGTATCAAGGTCAGCCGCTCGTTTCGCGTGAGAATTGCTATTGGAAAGTGCGGATTTGGGATCAGTCCGGTCGAAGCGATTGGAGTGCGGTTGCCCGATGGGAAATGGGTTTGCTCAAGCCGGACGATTGGACTGGCCAGTGGATTAGTTCGGCTGCACCGCCCACAAATGCCGCCGATCATATGGAAATTCTCAACGCAACTTACAAAGCAGAGGATGGTGGAAGTGCCACAAATGTTACGGCAGCCCTGAGGCGGCATGTGGAGAATAATCATGTCATCATGGAGGTCAATAACAAAAACCTTGGTGTGGACCCGGCCTACGACCACAGCAAACAACTGCGCCTGACTTATGAATGGCAAGGTCAAACCCACGCACTAACACTCAAGGAAAATGAAACCCTGGCGATCCCTCCGGGCGCAGCAACCCTCCCCTGCCTTCGCAAAACTTTTGACTCAAACGCACGTGTGCAACATGCGGTTCTCTATGCGACTGCTTTGGGTCTTTATCAAATTTATATCAACGGCCAACGCATTGGAGATCACGTGTTCGCCCCGGACTGGACCGATTATCGCAAGCGGGTACGCTACCAGGCTTACGACGTTACCGCCTTGCTCAAAAAGGGTGACAACGCAATCGCGGCCATCCTGGCCAACGGCTGGTACAGCGGCCACATCGGCAACGGAGGATTTCAGGTCTTCGGCAAGACGCCTGCTCTGCTGGCTCAACTTGAAGTGACCTATGATGATGGAACCACGAAAATAATCGCGACCGATTCCTCCTGGAAATCGCATCCCAGCCCCATCCTCTCCTCCGATATTATGATGGGGGAGGATTACGATGCCCGCCGGGAGATCCGCGACTGGAACCAGCCGGGACTGGACGAAAGCAATTGGTTTCCTGTCGCGGTACGTCACGAGGATCCCATCCTGATCCAGTCCCAGGTTGACCAGCCCGTACGCCAGCTTTGCGAGCTTAAACCAAAGAAAATTACAAACCCGGAACCCGGCCACTGGATCTTCGATCTGGGTCAAAATATGGTAGGCGTCGTCCGGATCAAAGTTTCGGCTCCCGCCGGCACTACAGTTACCATTCGGCAAGGCGAGATGCTCAATCCTGACGGCACGCTCTATACCGAGAACCTTCGAGGCGCGAAAGCAACCGACCATTACACCTGTAAAGGAACCGGCGCCGAAGTCTGGCAACCTCGTTTCACTTACCATGGCTTCCGTTATGTCGATCTCACGGGGCTGCCAAACAAGCCCAAGGAAGACGCCGTAACGGGCATCGTCATTGGTTCGGATACGCCGCAGAGTGGCGAATTCACCTGTTCCGACCCGCGGCTCAACCAACTGGAGTCGAATATTCAATGGAGCCAGCGCGGCAATTATTTCAGCGTCCCAACCGACTGTCCACAACGCGACGAACGCCTGGGCTGGATGGGCGATGCGGAAGCTTTTATCGGCACAGCCACCTATGATGCCGATGTCTCGGCATTCTTCACCAAATGGCTGGTGGACGTGGACGACGGGCAATCACCTCAAGGGGCCTTTAGCGATGTCAGCCCCAACACCATGAACTGTTACGGCGCTCCCGGGTGGGGCGATGCCGGCGTAATTTGTCCCTGGACGATTTACGAGGATTATGGCGACAAACGTATTCTGGAACGCCATTTGCCCGCGATGATCAAATGGGTCGAATACCTGCGCCAACACAGTGACAACTTGATTCGCGACCGGGACCGCGGCAACGACTATGGCGACTGGCTTTCCATCAGGGCCGACACGCCAAAGGATTTGATTGGCACGGCCTATTTCGCCTATTCCACGCACCTGTTGGCCAAGGCCTGCGCGGCCTTGGAGCGTACCGGGGACGCCGCCAAATATGAAAAATTATTCCAAGACATCAAAGCGGCCTTTGACAAACAGTACGTCTCTGCCGATGGCCATGTCGAGGGCCAAACCCAGACGGCTTACCTGCTGGCCATTGAATTTAACTTGTTACCAGATGATCTCCGCGCCAAGGCTGCACAGTATTTGGTGGACGATATCAAAGCGCGGGGCTGGCATCTTTCGACCGGCTTTTTGGGAGTCGGCTACCTGCTGCCGGTTCTGACGCAAACCGGCCACGTCGAAACAGCATATCGCTTGTTATTGCAGGACACGTATCCCTCGTGGCTGTTTCCAGTGGAGCATGGCGCCACCACAATCTGGGAACGCTGGGATGGCTGGAGGCCTGACAAAGGCTTTCAGGATCCGGGCATGAATTCTTTCAACCATTATGCGCTTGGTTCCTGTGGTAAATTCCTGTTTGCCGGCATCGGTGGCATTCGCCCAGCCAGTGCAGGCTATAAGACCATTCTGATCGACCCCATTATCGGAAAAGGCCTGACGTGGGCCAAAGCCAGCTACGACTCCATTCATGGCAAGATTGCAACGTCCTGGAAAGTGAACGGGAGCCACTTCACGTTGGACGCAACCATTCCTGCCAACACTACCGCGACAGTCTGCATTCCGATGACCAACATTGAGAACGTGAGAGAAGGCGGCACTCCGTACGAAAAAGTAAAAGGCATTAAATTCCTGCAACAGAAGAAAGACAAGATTTGTCTCGCAGTTGGTTCCGGGACATACCACTTCACTTCGGAATTGTGATAACTCGCCTTATTGCACTGGCACGTCGTTGACTCTTCCCGGCGACAAGAGTGAACAATGGAGTGTTTTCCGGCAGCGGTTCGCAATTCGGAAGACCAGGCACTCGCCAGCGATTTCGTATGGCTTGAGTAATTGCCGGGGGTTTCTTTTTATTTTCGAGGGATTAAGCATTTTCGCATTCTGAAGGCATTTTCTTATTTGTTGACCTGCGTGGTATTTTTGTTATCTCTACCATGGATATGGCACAGATACATGATGTCGGCCGCAAGTCCACCCTTGCCTTGCGCCAGCGGAAACGCCGCTTGCTCTCGCTCCTTGAGTTTGTCCCTGACAGTCTGCGCGCTTCGTTGGTGGAACGCTACGCCCGCTGCGGCAAGACCAACTGCCACTGTCATCAGGACGGCAGCAAGCACGGGCCA
>JAJXYT010000122.1 GCA_021780375.1 bacterium
CGCACGAAGAAATCGCGAAAGTCATGGATTGTAATATTGGCACGGTAAGGTCGCGGCTGTTTTATGCGCGACAACAATTGCAGGCTTGGTTGTCCGATTATTTGAAACCAACATGAACGAGAATCAGCCGAACTTTGAGTCGTTACGTCGTTTGCTGGAGCTTAAGCGCCACGAGACGCCCCCCCCCGGATACTTCAACAACTTTTCGCGCCAGGTGATGGCGCGCATTCGCGACGGTGAGGCCGAGGCCCCGGCGGGCGGTTTATTTGCCAATCTGCCGTGGTTGCTCAACTTGCTTCAATCATTTGAAACCAAGCCCGTCTTTGCGGGCGGGTTTGCCACGGCCCTGTGTGGTTTGCTGTTGTTTGGAGCGGTGATGGCGGAACGGCCGGAATTCGCAGCCCAGGCAATTCTGCAACCGGCCTTAGCAGAAGTGACGCCGCTGGCCTCGTCAACCGCCACGCCGTTGACACCACCCGCCAACCCATTTTTGATAGCCGACAACAGTACGAATCCGGTGATTAACTTTCAAAGCGATTCTTCCGTTTCGTTTGGGCAAATGCCGGTCAACGCACAGTTCACCTCCTTCCCGGTGATGGCGGGCAATTGATTTCTCCGGCCAGGGCTGGACTCCCCGCGTTTCCTGGGTTCAGGTTTCGCGCTTGTTATCTTGAAACCCCCGCGCCCTTGTCATTAAATCGGGCGGGTGCCAACCAAAGTCATCGCGATCGCCAATCAAAAAGGCGGTGTGGGAAAAACGACCACGGCCGTCAACCTGTCCGCCTGTCTGGCGGCCCTCGGCCAACGCGTGCTGCTTTTCGACCTCGATCCCCAGGCCAACGCCACCAGCGGACTGGGTCTGGATAAAACCGACGGCGCCAGCGCGTACCGTGTTTTGCTCGGTGAAGGCGGCCTGCTGGATAAAATTAAGAGCACCTCTTTTGAACACCTCGAAGTGGTGCCGAGTGAAGTGGATTTATGCGCCGCCGATCTGGAACTGGCGCGTTTGGATCATCACCTCCTGCGCGTGGCCCACGTCCTTAAGCCGGTGCTGGAAAGCAGTCGCTTTGACCTTGTTTTCATTGATTGCCCGCCGTCACTGGGCGTTCTGACCTTGAACGCCTTTGTCGCCGCCACCGACGGTCTGCTGGTGCCTCTCCAATGCGAGTATTACGCCCTCGAAGGCATCTCCATGATGAACCGGGTGCTGACCCAGTTGCGCGGGACCGGCGTCAATCCGCGTCTCGACATTTTCGGCGTCGTGATGACGATGTTTGACGGCCGGACCAAACTCTCCAATGAAGTCGTCGGCGAGGTGCGGAACTTGTTGGGCGCGCGTGTGTTTGAAACGGTCATTCCGCGCAGCACCCGCCTGGCCGAAGCGCCCAGTTTCGGCAAACCGATTATTCACTACGACAAATACAGTTCCGGCTCGGCGGCGTACGAATTGCTCGCGCAGGAGGTTCTCAAGCGGCTGGAAATCGCCGGGCACGGGCCGACGGCTTGAACAACTCCCAACGTTTTTCAACTTTTGTCCATAAAAGTGCAAAACAGGTTGAGCCTTGCTGCAAGCCTGGCTCCAGGCTGGGAACCCGGTGAGCGGCGTTCCCAACGGGGAAAACGCGGCCTCACAGAACGCCGGTAAAATATGCGACTGGATTCCCAAACGGGTTTGTCGGGTGCAACGCGCGCTTGCCGTCGCCGCGAAAAGTTACTAAGCTCCTTTTTTTTATACGATTATGGCCAGAGAAGTCCTTGAAATGCCGATTGAACTGGTGACCATGGAGTTGCCGGACACCAAAACCATCCGACTCAAATGGCCGGACGGTTACGACCCTGACTTTAAAACCGGACAATTTATCACGGTGCACTGGCCGGACTCGCCGAATTACAAACGCGCCTACTCGCTGTCATCCTGCGCGCTGGATCGCGGCTATTACGAAGTCACCATCAAACGGGACGGCAAAATGGGCACGCGGCTGGTGGATTGGGCGAAAGTCGGCGACAAACTCCTGGTCATTCCGCCAGTCGGGAAATTCCTGCCCGTCTTCGAGCCGAACAAGCACCTCGTTTGCGTGGCCGGCGGCTCGGGGGTGACCCCGTTCCGCGGTTTTGTGCGGGAGGCCACCCGGCGCAAACTGGACACCAAAATCAGCGTCCTCTACAGCGTGCGCACGACCCGCAGCATCATCTTTCAACAGGAGTTTCATCAATTGGAAATTGAAAATCCCAACTTCAGTTTTTACGTGACCTGCACCCGGCTGGATGAGAACGATCCGTGGCAGGGACGCCGCGGCCGCATCACGCCCGAATGGGTGAAGGAACACGTCCACGATCTGGCCAACACGATCTTCTACGCGTGCGGCCCCAACGAACTGGTTGAATTCGCCGAGGAAGTCGTTCTGCACGGCATGGGCGTGCCCAAAGAGCAGATGAAAACTGAAAAATGGGGCTGAACCGCACGCCACTTTTCGCCGCGCACCAAACGCTGGGCGCGAAGTTGATTGATTTCGGCGGCTGGGAGATGCCCGTTCAGTACACGAGCATTGTCGAGGAGCATCTCGCCGTCCGCCGTGCCGCCGGCATTTTTGACATCTCGCACATGGGCGAAGTCACCGTCAGCGGCAGGGCCGCGGCGGATTTTCTGAACCAGACGCTGACCAACGACCTCCGCAAACTCGCGTCCGGCCAGGGCCAGTACACCCTGATGTGCAACGAACGCGGTGGCGCCATAGACGACCTGTACGCTTACCGGCTTTCCGACGAGGTCTATTTCCTCATCATCAACGCCTCGCGGGTTGGGGCGGACGTGGCGTGGTTGCAGGCGCAAGCCGCGGGATTTCCGCAACCGAGCCAATTGCACCTCACCGATGCGTCGCACAATTATGCCGCCGTGGCCGTGCAAGGCCCGCGCGTGAAGGAATTCATTGATCAGTGCATTCCGGGCGGCTCGAATTGCTCGACGCGGGTGGAACGTGTCACCGGCCTGAAAAAGAACCAGATTGGCGGTTTTCCATTTCACGGCGGTGATGTGCTCGTTTCCCGCACCGGTTATACCGGCGAGGACGGATTTGAAATCGTCGGCTCGGACAGGGCCATCCAGGACGTATGGAATAAAATCCTGTCCGTGGGCCTTCCGTTCGGCATCAAACCCTGCGGCCTGGGCGCGCGCGACACGTTGCGCACCGAAGTTTGCTATCCGCTGTACGGCCATGAACTGGACGAAAACACCACGCCGATTGAAGCCGGGCTTGGATTTTTCGTTTCGCTCGACAAGGGCGAGTTCACCGGCCGCGCGATCCTGGCAGAACAAAAAGCCAAAGGCGCCGGGAAAAAGCTGGCTGCCTTTAAAATGACCGGGAAATCCGCGCCACCGCGGCCGCAGTATCCAATTTGGGCAAACGGTGCCAGGGTTGGCGATGTTACCAGCGGGACGCAGAGCCCGTCGCTGGGCGTCGGCATGGGAATGGGTTATGTGCCGCCGGAATTGGCCAGACCGGGCACGGCGATTGAAATCGAAATTCGCGGCAAACGCTCCCCTGCCCTCATTCTCGCCAGGCCGATTTATCGAAGAGGTTAAGGCTTGGGGGTTGAGGAAACCATGTTGGCGAGTCCGCCGTTGCTGTTTCCCTGCCTTACCGAGAAACTTCCCGGTACCTTGTGCGATTCTGGCTTCACCTTCCAACCGCAAGAACCTACGGCGTACCGTACTGGAAGACGCGGTAGAATCTCGCAGTATCACTGAAAGGCACGGTGAGAGTACCTGGAGGACCGCTGTCGGTCCAGCTGGCGACGGAATTCGTGGCGGTCACTTCCCCGGTCGGCGAGGTAAACCAGGAGATCAGGTTGGTCGAGTATTCCACTTGATAAGTCCGGTTTGAAGCGGCGGGCCAGTTCAAAGTCACAGTGCTCTGTGCCGGCTGAATTTGCGCGGTCAGATTCGTCATGAACGGCAGCGAGACAAAGCCGGCCCGCTGCAGACCAGTCTGGATCTCGGGATTTTGCATGAACAGCCGCCAGACGTTCTGGTTCCGATAATTCTCGGCCATGATAACGATGGGGCCCTGGTCAATGCCCAGTTCGGCGTTGTCGTACCACGCGGCGCTCAGGTTGAACGCATCAATGAAACCATACTGTGTCCAGAATCTGATCCGCCCGTTGTTGTAGAAGTTTTCCATCGTTGGCAGGGCTATCTCGGGAGCGAAAGCCAAAGCGCCGCCCGCGGCAGTGAAGGTAATCGTGCCGTTGTCATTTTGGGCCGGCGGGGCGCCGTGCGCCGAGTAGCCGTAAGGATCATCGGAGGCGGTCAATCCCCAAACGAGGCTGCTGTATCCCGGCCAGCCCAGCGGGTCGGCAATGCAATACGCCTGCTGCGCCAGCGCCGCCCGGTGCGAGTTCTCAAAATAGGTGCTGTTTTGGGCGTTCAGGTAAGCGTCTCCCACATGGCGAAAGTCAATCCAGCAATGGGAGTATTCGTGGCCGAACAACGGAGCAAACGTAACGAACGACTGGCTATAGTATGTGCCCCAGATATAACCGCTCGTCCAATAGTTCCAGCAGGAAGCCGGTATCGAATTACTCGTGGCGCCGATGCCGAGCAAGTAAATGAGCATCCCTTCGTCATAGCCGACCCAGTCGCCATAGGTGCTGAAGCCGCTGTTGGGCAGCCAGCCCATCCGGACGCCGTTCGTGCCGGGCACGTCCGGGGCCATCCAGGCCCAATTCACCCGGTTGAAAATCGCGCTGGCTTCGGTCCGGATGCCGGTCTCGGTTGGGTTGGTGCCGCTGAAATACTGTTTGGCGTAAAGAACTCCTCCCAACAGCAACGTGGTGTCAATCGAAGAAAGCTCCGAGTTTTCGTAACGCGTGGCCGTGTTCATGTCCAGCATGTGGTAAAACCAGCCGTTGTAGCCGATGTCGCCGGAGGCATTCGGTCCCTGCGGCCCGTTCCAAAAGGTGTTTAACGTCGTCAGCACGCGTGCCGCACCCTGGTCCCGCGTAATCCAGCCGTGGTCAATGGCAATACCAATGGCGGTCAGCCCGAACCCGACGGCGGCGATACTGCAATTTGGGCCAGGCACGCCCGACGTGGTGCGATCCGGGATAAGACCATTGGCCGGATTCGCCGTGTACCAGAAGTAATCGAAATTGGCCTCCTCCAAATAATCCAGGAAGGCGTCGTCACTGGCAAAGGGAGCCGGCGTCGTGAACACCGTCGCCGAAGGCGGACTGGTCTGGGACGACGAATTCACCGCTGTTACCTGGTAATAATACATCTGCCCGTCGCTGACGGTCAGATCGCAATAACCCAACGACGTCAGCAGGCTGGAATTCAGCTTTGCAAAAGGGCCGCCGTTGCTGGTTGAGCGGTACACGTTGTAGCCCGCCAGATTCGGTCCCGGGTCCAGGTCCCAGTGCACAATGGCGCTTTTATCGCCTGAGAATACCACCACATTCGTTGGGACAACCGGTTGAGCGCTGACACTAAAAGTAACTGCGGCGAGCAGAACCGGAAGAAGCAGAATTTGTTTCATTCGCGATCAGGGTAGCTATAACAATGAGCCTAACATCGAACCAGACGCGGTCAAGATAAATCAAGATAGTACGACCGACATGGGTCTGGACTTGAAGTGGGTTGCCGTGGAGGATGAGCATGACCGGGCTGACAACTGGTTTTTGTGGAACAAGTCCGCGCAGCCTTCTAAGAAACGGCACTCCGCCATAGAAACACCGGCCATCGTAATGAAGTCGCGAGTCTAAGATCGTGCAAAATGCCGGATACTGCTGGAACAGAGTTCTGGCGGAGGCTGTTATGCCTCTTCGAAAGCTTCAGATCCTGACACCCGCACGGAAGCAATCGGACTTATCCGAAAAACAAGTTGACATTTTCTGATTCCATTGCAATAGTCCGGATAACACCCGTATTCTTGGAGATGCACAAAGGGGATTTCCAGGAAATGGAGGAGATGAAAGTCTTTTATGAAATGTTATCTGAATGCATCAGCCAGCCGTACGGGGGTCCTTCAGAACCCGTCTAACCCGACTCAACTCGCCATTTGGCCTTATCTGATCGTGACCGTTGCCGCCGGATTGTTGCTGGCAGCCAGCCCGGCGCAAGCATCAAATCTTCTGGCTGATCCAGGCTTCGAATCCGACCCGGGCGGACAGCATGTTGCCGCCGGCTGGACTTATTTTGCGCCACCGACGCTCCCTCCCACAACCAAGGATTATTGGGTGGTTAATCAATCATCCTCCGGCGGAAGCTTTCCTCCGCACTCAGGAATCCAGTTTTGGAAAGAATGGGGTGCGCTTTACAGCGGCACCGTGAGCAACGTGGCGGGCCTGTCCCAGACTTTCAACAGCAGTCCGGGTTCAATCTATCAGGCCAACGGCTGGATGGCCACGGCACAAGGCGACCTTCTGGGCGCGGATTGTTATACCTGGTTGCAGGTCGAGTTTCTTGATTCGAGCAGCAACCTCCTGGCTCTTTACAAGTCCGCTCCCTTCAACCGGAACGTGGCATCGTCCACCAATTGGTATCCGTATTCGGTGACGAATGCCTGTGATTTAACTCAGCCGATTGCCACGGGTGATCCGTATTTTAATACCTACGCCGTGACCGGCTCGGTGAGTCAGTTGGTGGCTCCGGCGGGAACTGCGGCGATTCGCTACCGCTACTGCTATTTCCAGGCCGGGACGGAAGGCGGCTCGGCTTATTTTGACGACGCGGTTTTGGACCAGGTCAGCGGCCCGGTTCCGCCGAGCATTACCGGGCTTTACCCGCAAAACATGATTCTGGTGCCGCCCAGCAACGGCATCACGTTCACAGTCACTTCGCCCAGCGGTTTTACCATCAGCAACAGCGCCATTCATCTGGTGCTGAATGGGACCGACGTCTCCGGAGCTCTGGCCATCAGCGGTTCCGCTTCGAGCAAGAATGTGGCCTATTCCGGGCTGCAGTCCAACACCGCCTATAACGTGACCATCAACGTTTCGGACAGCAGCAACCAGACTGTTAGCGCCAGTACCTATTTCGAAACAACGTGGTACCAAGCCCGGCCGGCGACATACCTGTGGGAGGCTGAAGACTGGGATTTTACCAACGGCCTGTACATTGATAATCCGGACATTTGTAACGCTCCTGGCGACCCCAATTGCTATTTTGGCAAGGTGGGCGTGCAGAATGTGGACGAATTTAACACCAGCGGCTTATCCGGAAGTTACCGCAGCGGCGATCCGATGGGGCAAGCCCCGTCCCAGGATTATTCGCGGCCCAATCTCTTCGCCGCCAACAGAGTTGACTACGCCATCAATCCGTTTATCGGCAACCCGTCATACACCGGCGCCGAATGGGTCAATTACACCCGCGACTGGCCTGCCAGCACCAACTGGATCATTGCCCGGCTTGCCACCGGCCAGGGTTTCTCCGGTAGTCTGCAACTGAGCGTGATCAATGGCGGCGTGACCAACGTGGTGGGCGCCTTCTCGGTCCTCAGCGGTCAGGGCTGGAGCACCTTCCAGTACGTCTATTTGCAGAACACCAACAACCAGAATGCCGCCGTCGTTCTCAACGGCAAGGAAACGTTGCAGGTCACCAGCGGCGGTAATCTCCTCCCCACCTTCTTCATGCTGGTGCCCGCGGAACTTGATTTGCCCTACCTGACCAGCCTTTATCCGGATGGCAAACATCCGTTTGAACCGACCAACACCTTGAGTTTCACGGTGACCACGGGTTCGGGAGCCATCTTTACGGCCAACAGCATCCAGGTGATTCTGGACGGCAATAACGTCACGCCCAATCTGGTTATCAGCGGCTCGAATTTGAGCAATAACGTGGTGTACGCCGGGCTGGAGCCTAATGCCATCCACACGGCGGTGATTAACGTGACCAACTCGCTCGGTCACGGCATCAGCATCACCAATCAGTTCGACACCTTCAGCCAGACCAATTACATGGTTGAGGCGGAGGATTTCGATTACAACGGCGGACAGTATGTTCCCTCCGCGAGTTACACCCCGGATTGCTATGCGTCTTTCGTGTCGGTCAGCAACGTTGATTTCCAGCATACCATTGTTTCCGGTGAGCCGACGAACGGCTCCGACTTCCAATATCGGCAGAACGGGATCCCGCAGCAGCCCGAAACCGGCGATTACTATCGGACGATTTTTGCCAACAGCTTCTCGCCCGATTACCAGTTGTATTGGTTCGGCGGAGGCGACTGGGCCAACTACACGCGTGATTATCCGTTGGGCAAATTCAACGTTTACGCCCGTTCGTCCGGCCTGGGCGCTTTTACGATGAACCTGGGCCAGGTGGTCAGCGGCGTTGGGACCACCAATCAAGTGGTCAAACCGATTGGCCAATTCAGTTCCACCCTCCCCGGTATCAATACCTTTGCCTGGATGCCATTGACCGATGCCGGTGGCCTTGCGCCGGCCACCGTGAATATTACCGGAGCAACCACATTGCAGGTTTCAACTCCGACAGGCAATTGCTATCCGAATTACTTCATGCTGGTGCCGGCTTCGACCCTCACCGCTTCGGCGGCGAGGTCCGGCAATAACATCAACATTTCCTTCCCGACTCAGAACGGATGGAGTTACCGCGTCTTTTACCGGACGAATCTGACCACCGGCAGTTGGACTTTGTTGAACTCGGCGGTTGGCAACGGCTCGGTCGTTTCCGTGACGGACGTCAACCCCGGAGATAACCAGCGGTTTTACAAGGTAACGTCTCCATGAACCGCGCGAACTACACGCACCGCCTTCCGGGAAAAAGGCTTATCGCCCGAGGCAGGATTGCTTTTACCTTGATTGAATTGCTGGTGGTTATCGCCATCATCGCCATCCTGGCCGCCATGCTCCTGCCGGCGCTCAGCGCAGCGAAAATCCGGGCGCTGGGCGCCAGTGACATGAACAACACCAAACAACTGGCGACAGCGGCGATCATGTACGCCGGTGACCATCATGATCATAACCCGCCCAACATGGATGGCACAGCGCCCGGCGTCATTGCCGGCTCGGATTCGCAACATCCCTGCTGGGTGGCGGGACAGCTCACACTCGGTGTGGGGGGGAATAAAGACAATACCAATACCGCCATGCTGGTTGACAATACGGCCTATCCCAATGGCGCCTTTTTGGGGAGTTATCTCGGCAAGAATTACAAAGTGTTCAAGTGCCCGGCGGACCAGTCGGTTTACACCATCTATGGCAGCACCTACCCGCGGGTTCGCAGTTATTCCATGAATACTTTCACCGGCTACCCGGCCGAGTCTGGTACCGGCGGCAGTTTGTCCCAACCCGTCAACCCCCAGAACTCGCCCGTGCCCTTCAACACCCTTTCCAGCGTCCGCTCGCCTTCGCGGACCTTTCTTTACCTGGACGAGCGACCGGACAGCATCAACGACGGCGTTTTCAGCACCGACGAAACGCCAGGCAACCTTCATCTGCGGGATGTGCCCGCCGCATACATTGGTGGCGCCGCTGGCTTTTCCTTTGCCGACGGCCATTCCATCATTCACAAATGGGTCGGCAGCTTTATCACGCAGCCGATACGCCGGACACCAATAAATGATCAGTATCTATCCGACGGTTCTGATATTCAAGACCTGAGATGGATCCAGCAGCATGCGATCGGAGCACCCGGCCTGCCGTAGCCGTTTGACAGTCTTCGAGCCGCGTCAACAAACAAAAACCTGGAGGGCTTTGGTTTCACGGAATTTTCCCGGCGTGGAATTATTCTGACAAGCCCCGGTCATTTGTGTTAAAAGCCCGCCCGGACACAAACCACAGCGCGAAATGAAAAGAACCAGACTGCTCGCCGCCTTGATCGGGATAATCATGTCATGCCGTCTCCCGGCCGCACCGCCGGCCGGCAACGCCAATATGAACGACTTCGTCAATGATTTGATGAGCCGGATGACGTTGCCGGAAAAAATCGGGCAATTGAATTTATTGTCGGAGGGGTTCACAGTCACCGGGCCGCAGCTGAGTAAGGACGTGAAGGCGCAGATTCAGCGTGGTCTGGTGGGCGGGGTTTTCAACGTCTATACCCCCGTGGCGGTGCGGCAGTTGCAATCCCTGGCTGTTAACCAGAGCCGTCTGGGCATCCCGCTGCTGTTTGGATTCGATGTGATTCATGGTCACAAGACGATTTTTCCGATCCCGCTGGGGCTTTCCTGCACCTGGAACCCGGACGCGATCGAACAGAGCGCACGTATTGCCGCCACGGAAGCGACCGCTGATGGCGTGAATTGGACGTTCTCCCCCATGGTGGATATCTGCCGGGACCCTCGCTGGGGAAGAATCGCCGAAGGCGCGGGCGAAGACCCGTATCTGGGCGCGCAGATTGCCCGGGCCATGGTCCGCGGTTACCAGGGCGACGATTTGAGCCGAAGCAACGACTTGATGGCGTGCGTGAAGCATTTTGCGTTGTACGGCGCAGCAGAGGCCGGGCGCGACTACAACACCG
>JAJXYT010000104.1 GCA_021780375.1 bacterium
CGTGCAAATGGTCGTGGCATCGGCGGCCAGCGACCTGGTGGCGGCGGAAAATTTCTCCGGCGACGAAATGGCACGGTTGTGGTTGTGGCGCAGGTCGAGCCCATAATAGGTCGAGTCCTGCGAAATGAGATTGATTTCCTTCACGCCGTCGGCGAGCAGTGCCTTTGCTTCGGCGACAATGTCCGCCTGTGGCCGGCTGCGATGCGAACCGCGCATCCGCGGGATGATGCAAAAGCTGCACGGATGATTGCAGCCCTCGGCGATTTTGACATAGGCGAAGTGCCTGGGCGTCAACCGGAAACGTGGCGTGGCGAAGTCGGGAATGAAGGTCGGGCGCCGGGTGACGTCCAGGATGGTCGGGGTTCGAGAGTCGAGGGTCGAGGGTGGCGTAACGACGACTTTCGTTTTTCCAAATTTACCGGTGTGGCGAAGTGATTCAGACTTTTCGTGTGAGGTCACAGCGTGATTTTTATCAAGCTCCGCGAGCCGCTTCATGGTCTTGCGTTTCTGGCTCTCGACTTTCGGCTCTCGACTCTCGACCAGGCGCGCTGCGCGCCTGGCCATCGCCTGTTTGACGATGTCCGCAACCTGCGCGACCTGATCAATGCCCATGAACGCATCCACTTCGGGCAGGAGTTTGGGCAATTCGTCACGAAAACGCTGCGGCAGACAACCGGAAACAATCAAACTTTGGCCGCGATGGTTCGCTTCCCGGACTTCAGCGGATTCGAGGATGGCGTCCACGCTTTCCTCCTGCGCGGAGTCAATGAATGAGCAGGTGTTGACGATGACGGCGTTGGCTTGGGCGGGGTCGTTGGTGATTTCCACGCCGCTTTTCAAGAGCGAACCCAGCATGATTTCGGCATCCACGAGATTCTTGGCACAACCGAGCGAAATCAGGCCGACCCGCAGCGGGTTGTCGCCCCGCGGCTTTGTCCCCGCCAGCGGGCGTTCACTGGAATGTTTCTTCGTCACAGGCGAATCAAACTACGCGAGGCGGCGGGCGGCGTCGAAAATTATCTGGCAGTAGCACCAGCGGTGTTCGTCTCCACGGTTTCGGGCATATTGGTGGAAACGGCCGCCGCCGGCGGCGCGTTGGTGGAAGCGGTTTCCGGCGGCAGGCGGAGTTGCGTGCGGAGCACGGCGCGCGCTGCGTAAGGCAAACCCTTTTTCGGATCGAGCAACTGATTGAGCACCATGCGATTGATGTCGGCGAGCGGCGGCAGCCCGACCCGCGCCTGCCCTTGAAAAGAGGCTACCTGCTTGTGATAACGGTCGTAAATTTTATTTGCGAGCAGCTTGAAGCCGGCGTAGCGGTTGTCATCGCCCACGGCCAGTTCGTAATAGGCCCGGCCCAGCAATCCTTCGACCGCCGACAGGGTGCGATTCTGGTCGATATCCTTGACGTCTCCCTGCACGCACGCGACGGCGTACTGGTCAAGGGTCAATTGCGACGGCAATGAATTGGGATCGTTATCCAGGAGGGGCTGGTCCGGAAAATTCCGACTGAGATAAGCGAACCATTTGGCCGCCTCGGCAATGCGATTGTCTTCATAAAGAAAATAAACCGCATCCCGCAAAAAATTCCGTTGAGCATGCTTGATGCTGTCCTTCTGGCCGGCGTCGGGCTCTTCGGCGTACATGGTGTTGTAGGCATGGTTGAGCTTGGAAACCAGATCGAGGTCCGGATAATAGTCGTAAGATTTGTCGAAGGGATTGATGACCAGCCGTCCATGATACAGCGCCTGCAACATGGATTGATAGATGGAACGGCGGAGCGTCATCAAATCGGATGGTTTTACCACTTTTTCCGGATTTTCCTTCGCTTTTTCCAGACCCAGTGCGGCCCAGTAAATGGCGCTGGCTTCCGGCAGGCGCCAGTCGAGCGGCCCCCAATCCTCATTCACCTGTTTAGCGAAAACGGGGTTCATTTTGTATTTTTCGCGGAACAATTTGGCGCGCGCCTTCGCCCCGGCGGTCTGCGGATCAATCAACTCGTCAAAATTCGTTCCGTTCGGGCCGAAAAAAGGCATCATCTCATTCGCCCATTGCTCCTTGTAGTAGAGATTGGCGTCGTCCATGTTCTGTCCCATCTTGCTCTGGAAAATCCAGCTTAACTGCTGGTAAAGGAGCGGGTCGTAGGGGTTGTAGCGCAGGCCTTCGTCGCGCAGCAGTTCTATCCCGCGTTCCACCCAGTGCCAGCGGTCCGAAAAATCCTTGAAATTGACCGAAATGTTCCAGGCCATGTTCCAGGCTTGAAACGCCCAGACCTGCGCGAAGTGCGGTTCCAAATCCGTGATCCAACTGGCGAGTTGCACCATCTCAAAGTATTTCCCCGCCTGTTGCAGGTCATTGGCGCGAATCCAGAGGAAGTTGGAAATCAAACCCCGGAATCCGCCCAGCGCCACCGTGGTGAACGCGAGCAGCGGCGGCGCGCTTTTAAGCGGCGTCATGCGCGTCAGATCCAGTCGCGCCCGGTCGCGGTTCAGCCGCTTTTGCATCTGCCCGGAACCGGCCAGGAGCGCCGCCGCCAGCAGCAGCAGCAGAATTTTTTTGGTACGGCAGTTCATTGGTTTCCCTGCGCGGTGGCCAGTTCGCGCCGCGCAAACAGACTGATGCCAATCACGCTGATGACACCGCCAAACAGCAGCACAATTTGTCCAAACGCCGCGCCCAGTTCGCCCCACGAAATGGCGCGGCCGGTGCTCAGCGAATCAATCGGCGAAAAATTCTTCACGACGTTGATGACGGCGACCATCCCCTGGAAAGCCGGGATGAGCACAAAATCGGCGATGAAATGTCCCGCCGTGCCGGTTTCTTCATTGACGCCCGTGACCGTGCCGTTGGCCACCGCGTCAGATAAGGTTCCGCTGGAAAACACGACCACCAACAGCGCCAGCGAAGCAAATGTGGCGACCGGAAACGACAGGAAGCTGGCCGAGGCCAGTCCAATCGCCGCCAACAAAGCCATCCAGCAAAAGAGGATCCCCAGTCCGCGGGCGAAATTCAGCGTGAAACCGCCCTCGGGATACAACACCGCCATCCCGTCCTCGATGGGAAAGAGCAGCGTCGTGTTGTTGGCGTTCAGGAAATCAATCGTCAGCACGCCCCGGCTGTCGAAAAGGTCCGGCGGGATTTCAAATTCATGATAAGCGTTCGGCGACAGGCTCATCGGTCCGCTGTACCACACATTGGCCGTTCCTGGCTCGCCCACGCGCCACTGGCCAACAAAGGTGCCGGACAGGCCGATTTGCGCGGTATTGAATTTCACGCGCAATTGCAGCGGCTGGCCGCGCAGGAAATTTTTGGCGAAACCCAGATTAATCTGCCATTCGCGGGTGTACTGCGGCGGCACCAGTTGATAGACCGCCTTGACCTGCTCGCGTAGTTGCCGCCTCACTTCCGGCAAATCCGCGTTTGCAATGTGGGTTTCCTTCAAACGTTCCTCCAACAATTGCTCCGTCCGGGCATCAATTTCCGCGTTGTAATCGGGCGGCCGCGCCACCCCGCGCGCCACGAGCACCTGCGTGCGCAAAATTTCCTGCTCCGCCGCCGGCAACCGGGTGGCGCGCCATTGCAGCAGGCCGTACACGCAGGCCCCCGACAACACCAGCAGCGTCGCGTTGAGCGACACGATGCCCAGCCATTTGCCGAGCCAGATTTGCCAGCGTGCCACCGGCTTGGTCGCAACCACTTGAATCTGGCATTCCTCAATGTCCCGCGCCAGCGTGCCGCAGGAAAGCCAGAGCGTCGAAAGGCCGAGCAAGGCGGTGATGACGCTCAAAGTGTAGGTGATTAAGATTTGCGTGAACCCGCGCGCGGTGCCGTCGTCCTTAAGCACCAACGGCAACCCGACAACCGCCGCCAGTAAGAGCACGGCAATGACCAGAAACAGCCGGAAACGTAACGCGGCCTTCCAGGTCAACCAGGCAATGGCCAGAATTTTTTGCATTTCAAGTTAAAGCCACCCGTGAACCCTGATTCACACAGACTTATTTCCGCGGCCAAACCACTTCTTCATCTGCGTCATCTGTGCAAGTCTGTGGCTGAAATCACTCTTTGTTTCCCAGCAGCGACGAAAGTTTCTCGTCCGCTTTGGTCAAATCCGCCGGCTCTGCCCTGACGGCATCCGGTTTGGCGGGCGACGCGGGCGCCTCCGCCGCTTTGGTCAGAGTTTCGAGCTTTTGTTCGTTCACGGCCGGTTCGGCCCGGGAAGCCGGCGGCAGTTTGGCGACCGGCCGGGCGGTTACCGGCAAAGCGAGGCGTTCCAGGATTTTTTCCGCGGCCGGTGGTTGTTCCCGGGCGCCCGCCCGCAAATACGCCGCCACCCGGGCGCCGGAAATCGCGCCGCTGGTTTCGGCGGCGGCCTGGCGCGCCCGCTGCACCACGTCGAGAAAATAGCTTTCCAGGTTTTGCGTCGGGTTGTCCACGCGCACCTTGTCGGCGGCGGTGTCCCGACGGATGATTTCCAGGACGCGCTCCAGGGTTTCGCGCGGCAGGATCGGCGTCGTGATGCGCAGGGTGTCCGGCTTGGCGAGCAGTTCCTTGAGCGTGCCCATCGCCTGGATTTTGCCGCCGTAGTAAATCACCACGCGGTCGCAGACGTCCTCCACGTCCGCGAGCAGATGGCTGCTCAGGAGCACCGTCTTGCCGCGGCGCGCCAGCGCGAGAATCAAATCCTTCACTTCGCGGCAGCCAATCGGGTCGAGGCCGGAGGTCGGTTCATCGAGAATCACCAGGTCGGGATCGTTGATCAGCGCCTGGGCCAGGCCGATGCGGCGCTGCATGCCCTTGGAAAATTCGCCGACCACGCGCGTCTGGACCTTGCCCAGCCCGACCATTTCCAGCAGTTGTTCCGTGCGATTGTTGCGCTCACCCCGGGCCAGTTGAAACAGGTTCCCAAAAAAGTCCAGCGTCTCGCGCGAGTTGAGATAGCGATAGAGGTAGGATTCTTCCGGCAGATAGCCGATGCGGGATTTGGTCTGCACGTGCCGCGGCGAATGGCCGAAGACCTCGATGTGTCCCTTCGTCGGATACAACAGGCCCAGAATCAACTTCACCGTCGTGGATTTGCCGGAACCGTTTGGACCGAGCAGGCCGAACACCTCGCCCTGGCGCACCTCAAAATCCACATTGTCCACGGCGCGGGCCTTCGGGCGGTTCCAGAAATCCTTGAAGATTTTCGTCAACCCGCGCACGGACACGACGACCTCCGCCGATTTCGGATTGGCCATGGGCGATGGCGGATTTGATTCAGCAACGGGCATATACAAAAGCGGGCATTACCGCGTTACGCCATCTTCGGCGTCAATTGACCGGTCGGGGCGTGCGGCGGTTCAGTCGGTTCGGGCTGGAAATGCTCCAGTTCCTCGCCTTTGCGCACGAGCCGGGCGCTGTTGAAAATCACAATCAGCGAACCGACGTTGTGCAGAATGGCCGCGGGAATCGGGCCGATGTAGCCGAGTGACGTGACCGTCAGGCCGACCACGATGAACAACAGGCCGAACAGGAAGTTCTGGTTGATGACGGCGCGGGTGCTGCGCGAAAGCTTCACCAGGAACGGCAGCCGGCGCAGGTCATTGTTCATCAGCGCAATGGTCGCGGTGTGGATGGCCACTTCGCTGCCCGCCGCGCCCATGGCAATGCCGATGTCGCCCGCCGCCAGCGCCGGCGCGTCATTGACACCGTCGCCGACCACCGCCACGCGATAACCCCGCGCCTTCATGGCGCGGACGAATTCGACTTTGTTCTGCGGCAAACAATCGCCTTTCGCCTCTTCGCAGCCGATTTCAGCCGCCACCCGCGTCACCACCGGCTGGCGGTCGCCGGAAATCATCGCCACGCGGCGGACGCCGCTCTCCTTCAACTCGGCGAGCGATTCCCGGGCTTCGGCGCGGGTTTTGTCCTGCAAACCGACCCAGCCGACGCAGTGATGGTCGCGGGCCACAAAAATCAAACTCCAGCCTTCGGTTTCGTTCAGGTCAACGGATTTGAGAAAATCCTCCGTCACGCCGTTGTCCTTAAGCCATTGGGCGCGCCCAACCAGCACGGTGGAACCATTGACCTGCGCCTTGACGCCGCGGCCGGCGGCTTCGCTGAAATCCTCGGGTTCGATGAGCGGCACGCTGGCCTCCTCCGCCAGTTGCCCCAGCGCCCTGGCGGTCGGGTGATTGCTGTATTTTTCGGCGGACGCTGCCAGGCGCAACAGTTCAGCGGGTTTGATCTCGGCGGCCGGGGCCAGGCGGCTGACAGCGAGCTGGCCGGTGGTGAGCGTGCCGGTTTTGTCAAAAACAAAGGCGTTGATCCGGGCGGCCAGTTCAATGTCGGCGACGTTCTTGATCAAAATGCCCAAACGCGCGGCCGCCGAGAGCGCGGCCACCATCGCCGTCGGCGTCGCCAGGATGAAGGCACACGGGCAGGACACCACGAACACGGCGATGACGCGGTTCAAATCGCGGGTGAACGCCCAGACGAGGGCGCCGATGACCAGCACGAGCGGTGTGTAAAAGCCCATGTACTGGTCCACGATTTTCATGATGGGCAGCTTGGTTTTCTCCGCCGCCAGAATCAGTTCGCGCACCCGGCCCAGGGTCGTGTCCCGGCCGGCGCGGCTGACCTTGATCTCGAGCACCCCGGTCAGGTTTTGCGTGCCGGCAAAAACGTCGTCACCCGTCTTCTTGTCCGCCGGCAGCGATTCCCCGGTGATGGTGGCCTCGTTGAACGAACCCTGGCCGCTGACGATCACGCCGTCCGCGGCGACGTTGTCTCCGGGGCGGATGCGGATGACGTCGCCGACGGCCAGCTCGCTGGCAGCCACTTCTTCCTCGCTGCCGTCCGGTTTAAGGCGGCGCGCCTTGGTGGGCGTGAGTTTGATGAGTGATTCGATGGACAGGCGCGCGCCTTCGGCGGTGCGGGATTCAATGATTTCACCGGTAAGCATGAAAAAGGCGACCACGCCGGCGATTTTGTAATTCCCCGACGCGAACGCGGCGAGCACGGCGATGGCGACCAATTCGTTGATGCTGAGGCGGCCGACGCGCAAATCCTTGATGGCGGTGACGACGATGGGGTAGCCCAGAATAATTGAGCCGAGGCAGGCGCTGGCGCTGGCGACGGCGCCGCCCTGCGCAAACAAGGCATCCACCACATAGGCATTGATGACGAGCACAACGCCGACGATGGCCTGCCACAAATGCGTTACCGAATGTTCATGGTCGTGGCCGGACCCGGTTTCGTGTTCGTGCCCGTGTTCGTGCCCGCTCAAAAGTGATGTGACCTGCATACCGATTTACGATTTATAATTTACGATTTTAAAACGCCGGCGGCGACCGCCGCCCAGGACGCTATCGCGCTACGCCAAATTTCTCATTTTACTCGCCCGCCGCGCCGTTTTTCGGCCCCGGCGGTTCACGGTTCAACATTAACCTCAATTCGACCGGTTCGCCATTGGCCGAGGTCGGCAAGTAGGCCTTGAAATTCACGTTCGTCAACGCTGCGCCCAGCGTTTGCACCAGTTCCTGTTGCTCAAACAATCCCGGATTGATCCGGTAATTGGGCAGCAGCGCGCTGAAGGCCCGGGCGTCGGCCTGGACAGCGGCGACATAATTGGAGCGTGCGTAGATGGCTTCGTTGAGGATGGCGTCGGCCTGTGCAGCGGCGCTGTTGGTGGCCCCGTTTTCGTAAGAGTGCGCCTCGTCGAGCACCCGGGTCTGGTTCTGACGCGCTTCCGTAACCCTGGCAAAAATGTCCGCCAACTGCCGCGGTGGGGTCTTGTCCACCGTGCATTGTTTGATGGTGATGCCCAGCCGTTCCGCGTCGGCGAGTGTGCCGACGCGCAGTTCGACGGCGTCCTTGAACGCGGCAAAGTCGTAGTAAAGGATGTCATCCACCTTGAAATGCGCGGCGGTCTCCAGCAGCGCGTTGTCCAGCGCGTTCTGGACGGTATTGGAAGCCGAGACAAATTCCAGGGCATAGCGGATGGGATTGTCCACCTGATAATAAAGCGTGGCGCGCACATGCAGGATGTTGCGGTCGGCGGTAATCACATATCCGTCAACGCCTGGCGTCAGGGAAGGTCCGGGCGGCGGCAGGTTGCCGCTCAATTCCTGTTCCGGCGTTACCGCATACCAGCCGATGGTGGAGGTCACCTTTTGGATTTCCGTAATCGGGATTTTGACCACTTCATCAATCGGATAGGGAAACGACCAGTGCAATCCGGGTCCCAACAAGGCCTGTGCTCCCTGGCCGACCGGCTTGCCGAAACGCAAAATGATCGCCTTTTCCTGGGGGCCGACCTGGAAAAAACCGGAACCGAAGAAAATCACCACCAATACCACCATGACAAATTTGACGATGGCAAAGCTGCTGCGCAAGGCCTCAGCCAATGCCTGCGAACCGGCGTCCTCCGGCGCCGCGGGAGTCGGCGCGGTCGCGCGGGGTTCGTGCGCGTGATCGTGATGGTCGTGTTCGTCACTCATGGTCAGTGGCCGGGCATATTGGTCGGGAGGCCTTGAAACAAATCAAACGGCGGCGTGCGTTGGTCGAAGATCAAAGTGGATTTCTGGTTGAGCGATTGCTGCAGCGCGTTGATGCGCAAAAGGAAGACCGCCAGATCGGGATTTTCCTGGAAGATGCGCAGGGTTTTGGCCGCCTCCGCCACGCCTTCGCCTTCAATCCGCGTGGCTTCGGCCCGGGCGTTGGCGAGGGTGATGTTGGCCTGCCGATCGGCATTGGCCCGGATCATAATGGCCTCCTTCTGGCCCTCATTCTGCGCCTGGCTGATGAGGATATTGCGCTCCGCCTTCATGCGGTCGAAGACCGCCTGGGTGACGCTTTCGGGCAGGCCGAGCTGTTTAATGCCCAGAAATACGACTTGAATGCCATAACTGTTGGTCTGCAATTCATCCTGAACCATCTGTTCGATTTCGTTTTGGATTTGATCAAACTTCAACTGTTTCGTGTCCGCGTTGACAAAGTCGGCGAGGGTATTGCTGCCCACCACGGCGCTTTTGGCGCTGGTCAGGATGCTTTGCAACTGGCTTTGGGCAGCGGCCACGGAGCCGTTCCGGAAACTATTCAAAAACGCCGCAGGATCCGAAATCCGCCAGCCGACATAGACGCTGCTCAACAGGGTGATACTGTCCCCGGTCAGGTTTTCGCTGAACTTGTCCTCGAAGTTCTGGGTCCGTTGGTCGAATTTATACACTTGTTGAATCGGCCACGGCCAGCGCAGGTGCAGTCCGGGCTCGCGCGGCGCGCCGGTAATCCGGCCGAAGGTCGTAACGACGGCCACTTCGGAGTAGCGGACTTGAAAGGTGAACAGCAGCAGCACAAAAATAATGATCAGCACGGCCGCGGTGATGAGGGTGATGAAATTCCGTTTCATGGCGAATTGGTGGGGACGTTCAGGTTCAAAAGGTCTTCGCGAATTTTGTCTTCCAGGTCGAAAATGACGACATCGTGCACGTTGGTCACCAGCAGGATGTATTTGCGCGAATTGGCCGTGGCTTCGGGGAACATCTGGAAATACACCCGCTGCGGGTAAACCGACGGCGCGGCTTCGTAGGCGGCGATCTGGTTGGTGAACAAGTCCGCCCGCGCAAACGCCGACAGTTCGGTCTGTTGCTGCACGGCCTGGGCCTGGTTGACGTCAGCAAACGCCTGCGCGTCGGCCAGGGCATTCGTTTGGATGGCATCGGCCTGGGCAAAATTATTTGTGGCGATCCGCTCCTGCTCCGCGGCAACCACTTTTTCATAGTCACCCGCCACTTTCACCGGCGGATGCAGGTCCTGCACGCCGACAAAGAGGATTTTCACGCCGAGCCGGCGCCGGTTCGCGTCGTTTTGGATGCGTTCACTTAATTGCCGGGTCGCCTCCACCCGTGATTCGGACAGAACCGAATTCAAATCCGAACCGGCGAGGAAACGGACCACCTCGCGGGTCGCCAGGTCCTGGAGCAGGTTGGTCGGGTTGGCGTTCTTGAAGGCCCAATCCAGCACGTTGGTGATCTGAAACTGGATCGGGATGCTGATGTCAATCAGCCCAATCGGCGCCATCTTCACCAGATCGCGGCGGTTGCCGGTTTGATTGGTGAGGGTGGCCGGCTGCC
>JAJXYT010000044.1 GCA_021780375.1 bacterium
CCGGCGCCAGGAAAAAGATCCGGAGAACGCCGAGGGCCGCATTCGTAACCTGAAGGAATTAATGGCCACGATGGACACGGTTTCGGACCGCCGGTCTCCGACCCGGCACGATTCAACAGACTATCCCCAACGCGCCGGGTCGGAGCCCGGCATTCCACCGGCCGAGCGTCTTCAGACCTTTCTCGAAGAAATCACACTCGACACGGAGCGCGAGGAAGAGGAAGAAAACCAGGGTGACGCGGTCACGCTGATCACCATGCACTCGTGCAAAGGACTGGAATTCCGGCATGTGTTCATCGTCGGCCTGGAGGACGGTCTGCTGCCTCATTCACGCTCGAAGGCCGAAGGCACACTCGACGAGGAACGCCGGCTGTTTTATGTCGCCATCACCCGTGCCATGGAGACGCTGACCCTCAGCCACTGCGGCGGTCGGAAGAAATACGGCCAGCTCCTGCCCTGCCACCCTTCGCCGTTCCTGAAGGAATTGCCGGAGGAGCACGTTGAACACGCGGACGATAAATCCAAGCAACCCGTTTCCCTGGAAACCGGCAAAGACTTTTTCGCCGCCATGCGCCAGGTCATTGATTGACCCGCAGGCACTTGCAAAAGCCTTAATTCAATCCATCAGCGCGATTGACAGGAGGGTTTAATTTTGCGGAAATGCGCGGAGTCCATTTTACAGCGCAACATGAGTGACCAAGCCATTTCGACTGATTCGTTGCTGCAGGAAAGCCGCACCTTCCCGCCACCGCCGGAAATTTTGCGGCACGCCCATCTTAACGCCGCGCAGTACCACGCCATGTACGAACGTTCCCTCCATGAGCCGGAGGCTTTCTGGCTGGAACAGGCGGAAACCCTGGATTGGTTCAAGAAACCAACGGTCGCGCGAAAATTCACCTGGGACACTGACGCGCGGATCATCCGGCACGCCTGGTTCGAGAATGGCCAGCTCAATGTGACCGTCAACTGCCTCGACCGCCATCTGAGAACCAAAACGCGCGATAAAATCGCCATCCTCTGGCAGGGCGAACCGGAGGAGGAAGTCAAAAAAATCACCTACGCGGAATTGCACGCGGAGGTCTGCAAATTCGCGAATGCGCTGAAATCGCTGGGCGTCCGGAAAGGCGACCGCGTGGCGATTTACCTGCCGATGGTCCCCGAAGCCGCCGTTGCCCTGCTCGCCTGCGCCCGGATCGGTGCAATCCACTCAGTCGTCTTTGGCGGATTCAGCGCCGATTCACTGGCCGACCGCATCAACGATTCGGCGTGCAAGGTGCTCATCACCGCGAACGTGTCGTTGCGCGGCGGGAAAAGCATTCCCCTGAAAGCCATTGCCGATGAGGCCTTGCAGAAGACTTCCTGCATCGAAAAAGTCATCGTCGTCAAACGCAACGACGAGTCGTGCCATTTCGATTCCAGCCGCGACATCTGGTATCACGAGTTGTTGGCCAGGGCTTCCCCGGACTGTCCGCCGGAGAAAATGGATGCGGAGGATTTTCTGTTCATCCTGTACACGTCCGGTTCGACCGGCAAACCCAAGGGCGTGGTTCACAGCACCGCCGGTTATCTCTTGTGGATCGCGCTGACGCACAAATACGTCTTCGACATTCACGACGACGACATTTACTTCTGCACGGCGGATATCGGCTGGGTGACCGGCCACAGCTACGTCGTTTACGGCCCGCTCTGCAACGGCGCGACCACGTTGATGTTCGAAGGCGTGCCGACGTGGCCCGACGCCGGGCGTTTCTGGAAGATTGTGGAGAAGTTCAAAGTCACGGCGTTTTACACCGCGCCGACGGCCATCCGCGCGCTCATCCGGCTGGGTAATGAATGGCCGAACAAGCACGATTTAAACTCGTTGCGCGTGCTGGGCACCGTCGGCGAGCCCATCAATCCCGAGGCCTGGATGTGGTATCATAAGCAGATCGGCAAGGGCCGCCGCCCCATCATGGACACCTGGTGGCAAACCGAGACCGGCGGATTCATGATCACTCCCCTGCCTGGCGTTCACACGCTCAAACCCGGCAGCGCAAACCGCCCCTTCTGGGGCGTCGAACCCGTGGTGCTGCGCGATGACGGCGCGGAATGCGCGCCGAACGAAGGCGGCAAGCTGTGCATCAAGAAACCGTGGCCCGGCATGATGCGCACGACCTGGGGCGACCACGACCGTTTCATCAACACCTACTTCACCACGTACAAAAACATGTATTTCACCGGGGACGGTTGCCGGGTGGACGCCGATGGCGATTACTGGCTGATGGGCCGCGTGGACGATGTGGTGAACGTTTCCGGCCACCGCATCGGCACCGCGGAAGTCGAGAGTGCGCTGGTCAGTCACCCCAAGGTGGCCGAAGCCGCGGTGGCGCCCATGCCGCACGACATCAAAGGCCAGGCGCTCTACGCTTTCGTGACCCTTAAGGACGGCATTGCCGACGGTGAGGAATTGAAAACGGAACTGGCGCAGCATGTCCGCAAGGAAATCGGGGCGATTGCCGTGCCGGACAAGATTCAATTTGCGCCCGGCCTGCCGAAGACGCGCTCGGGCAAAATCATGCGCCGCATCCTCCGCAAAATCGCCGAGGACCAGACCGACCAGATTGGCGACATCACCACGCTGGCCGATTCGGCGGTGGTTGAAGCGTTGGTCAAAGGGAAACAGTGATTCGAGTTGCTGGAATCAAGTTTTAGGCGATAATGACATGATGACATTATGAACGCGGCAGAGGTCATTGAACAAATCAAGGGATTGCCGCCCGCTGAACGGGCGCAAGTGGCCAGGTTTGTCATGGAACAGGATGATTCATGGATTCCCGATGAGTTCAAGGAAGCCATGAAAGACGCGGAGGCCGGGCGGTTTGTGGACATGGAAACCGCCTTGCATGAAACGCCGCCGCCGCGTTTGCAATGAAATACCGCTACCGCGCGGTGGAGCGGTTCTGGACCAGTTTCTATCGGTTGTCTCCCGCCCAAAGGAATCCGCGCGCCGGGCATGGAACATTTTCAAGGAAGAGCCTTTCGATCCGCGCTTGCGGACGCATAAAATCCTGCGGCTGTCAGCGAACTACGGGCGCACGATTTACGCCGTTGAAATTGAAAGCAATTTACGCCTGTTGTTTTACCTCGACGGCGAGACCGTCGTTTCGTTGATTATCGGCACGCACGATATTTACAAGCGCTGATACGGCCGGCCGGGATGCGCCCCACTGCAACCGTAGCAGCCGATGTGAATCGGCTCATTATTTTGCGGGCGATTTTTAGATGGAGCGGACTCACGTCTGCTGCTGCCGCAAAACGCTGACGGACGGGGCGCAACCGCAAAACTGGAGAAGGCGGACTTGTCGCATCCCGCAAGGCGGGACGGACGGGAACTCTTTTCCCGAATTCAGTTTGGGATGGAGGATTGGGGGACAAACGGAGTTAACCACGGATGGACACGGATTGCGCGATGGAGCCGGGGAAAAGCGGTGGAGGGCCGCCGCAATCCAAAACGCTGGCGCGAATGCCGATGCCTTCCAGAATGAGTCTCGTGAACTCGACTCCTGCAAAAGTTAGAGCGAACTGACGTTCGCTGCTACGACTCGCGAGTACGCTCGCCCCGCCAGATGCGGCTCATGGAACAGCTTGCGCACTCCGGTAAATATCTTATACTCACCGTAATGAAATTTGCTTTGGCTATTCTGGTGTATTTGCTGATGGGCGTCGTTTTAGCCGCGGGGATTTTGCTGACGGTCGCCGGCAAACCGTGGTTCCTGATTGCCGCCGTCATCGCCTACGTGGTCGCCTTCGGCCGCATCGGCTGCATGACGCACTAATTTCGGAGATAGGAGATGGCAGATCGGAGTCAGGATTTCCCCAACTGCCAGCTTCCAGCTTCTATTTCTGCGGGACCGGAAAGTTCTGTTTAAGCGAATTCTCGATCTGTGTCCAGCTTTGGCCCGTGGCTGTCCTGGTTCCGGCGGCGATTCCGGTCATGTAGGCGCTGGACACGGAAGTGCCCTGAATCAGCCACGGCTGGTTGCCCAGATAAACGATAGTGTTTCCGGGCGCGCCCAGAGCTATAAAGTTCCCGTAATTCGCATAGGACGCGATCAATCCCCGGTCCACGGCCGTCACCGCAATCACGCCCGGGTCCGCCGCGGGATACGTGGGAGTGGCAACGGGTTGGTTGCCGGCGGCGGCAAAAATCTGAATACCATCGTTGACCGCCTGTTGAATCATGGCGTCCAAAACCGAACTGTCGCCGGTACTGCCGAGGCTCAAATTCAGAACAGTCGCACCGCCGTTGACCGCCGCCTGAATGCCCAGGGCAACGTTCCAACTCGTCGTGGTCGCACTGGAACCATAAACGTCCACGGGCAGAATTTGCGCGGACGTGGCGCCCTGCCCCGCGATGCCCATGGCCCGCAAGATGGTTTCCGCCATGGCCGTGCCGTGCGTGATGTCGCTGCTGCCGGGCGACGCGTCGCCAGCCACGGAAATTTCCTTGAGCAAAAACTGGTTGAGTGAGCCGTCGAGCGACTGTACCGGCGTATCCACCAGGCCGACAATGACCTTGCCGGAACTGCCCGGCGGATTGAGTTGCAGGTTCACCGGCGGCAGGGACGCGGAGGTGAGCGCCTGCGAGGTCGGCGGCGGGTCGAAATAATAATTGTAATCCACGTCCGAGGCGTCCGTGTTGTTCTGCAACTGGCTCAAGGCAGCGTCCGCCGAGGCGGCATCGGCAAATTCGAGACGATAAATTCCGAGCTTGTCCATGCGGCCAACCACCTTCGCACCATACAGCCTGGCCAGGGCATCGGGATTTACGCCGGGTTTGAGTTTCACGAGCAATTCATTGGGCACGTGTTTGGCCCGGGCGGTCCGGGGCACGCGCACCAACTGGGTGGCGTTCTCCATTTTGGTCGTAAAAACGTAGAGATGCGGCGCGGCATGGGTCTGCGGGATCAGGGCGAAATTGAGGTCGCCGAACAACATCCGCAATGCCTCGCCGGTCGGCAGATTCTTGAATTTGGCGGAGGCGCTATGCGTCGTGCCCGGTTCGAGATAGACCCGCCAGCCGGTCTGAGCGGTGATCTCCACCAACAGATTCGACAGACTCAACGAATGCACGTCTGCGTCCACCCGGCCGGCGGCCGGCCGCCAGACAATGGAGTTGGTCTGCGCGCCCGCGCTAAAGTTGAACGCGAGCCATAAACAAAAAACTATTATCGCAAATTTTCGCCGCCCGCTCATGTTTGTATTTATGACCTATGATTTACGATTTATGATTTTTCCCGGCTGTAACAATCATAAATCATAAATCGTAAATCATCAATGGCCAGTCACGGCCTTCACCCACGCTTGATTATCCAGATACCATTGGATGGTTTCGCGGATGCCCTGTTCAAACTTGTGCGCGGGCGCCCAGCCAAGCTCGCGCTGAATCTTCGAGGCGTCAATGGCATAGCGCCGGTCATGGCCGGGGCGGTCTTTGACGAAGGAAATCAGCTGGCGCGAATGGCCGCCCAGCCCGGGCGCAAGTTCGTCAATACTGTCGCAAATCAATTCCACGATGCGGAGGTTGGCCCATTCGTTGTGGCCGCCGATGTTGTAGGTTTCGCCCAGGGATCCACGCGTGAGCACCCGCCAGAGCGCCTCGGCGTGGTCGCGCACGTAAAGCCAGTCGCGCACGTTCAGGCCATCGCCATAGACCGGGACCGGCCGGCGCGCGAGGATGCTTTGAATGACGACGGGAATCAGCTTTTCGGGAAACTGATACGGCCCATAATTGTTCGAGCAATTGGTGATGACCGTCGGCAAACCATAGGTGTGATGATAGGCGCGCACGAGCATGTCGCTGGCGGCCTTGCTGGCGGAGTAAGGCGAGTTCGGCGCATAAGGCGTGGCCTCCTCGAAGAATCCCGTCGGGCCGAGCGAGCCGTAAACCTCGTCCGTGGAAACGTGATGAAAGCGTTTATCAGCAAAATTGCCACTCCAGATTGCGCGGCAGGCTTCGAGCAGATTGAACGTGCCGACGACATTGGTGTGGATGAAATCGCCCGGGCCGGTGATGGAACGGTCCACGTGCGATTCCGCCGCGAGGTGCATAACGTGGGTGATGCCGTATTGCTTGACGACGCGCAACCCGGCGGCCTTGTCGCGCAAATCCACCCGCTCAAAAACATATTTGGGATGCCGGGAAACCTTCTCCAGATTTTCCAGATGGCCGGCGTAAGTCAGGCAATCCAGATTGACCAGCCGGGCGACCTCCGGCCGGTCAATGACGTGATGAATCACGTTCGACCCGATAAATCCCGCACCGCCTGTAATCAATAAATTCATGGTTAAATAAGTAACTGGTTAAATCGGTTAAATGAGAAGCCAATCGAGCAGGTTCGAAGTTGTTGGGCCGGATTTGTTTAACCAGTTACGCATTCGATTTATTTAACTCCTTGCGCCGCCTCGGGTTTCCAATTCCTGAGGGAATCTTCAATGGCTTCGACGACGGGCCGGATTTTCACGCCGGCGGCCAGCAGCTTCGACACGTCGAGCACGCAATTCGAGCGCGGTGTTTTGGCCGCTTTTTGATAAAACTCCGTGTCATCCCGCCAAAACTCGAACCGTTTGGCCGGTTTTAAAATCTGTTCCACCAGGCCCACCACCTGCCGCGTCGTCACGAAGCCCGGGTTGGTCACGTTGTAGATGCCGAAAGGCGCGCGGCGTTCCCACAAATCCAGGCACGCCCGCGCAAAATCGCCACGATGCGAAATCGAATTTATATTTTCATACACCTTGGCATAGCGCTGAACTTTGCTGAGATAATTGCGCGCGTTGTCGTATTCATCGAACGGAATCCGCAGCCGCCAGATGTAACTTCGGCCAACGCCGGTGATGGCCTCCTCGCCCAGCGCCTTGGTGCCGCTGTAAAAACTGCACGGCAGATCGCGAAAGGTGAAATTCGGATGATCGGTTTCCGTGAAACCCTGAATGGCCTCCGGCGATTGCTCGGCCAGGGAATGGATGTCCGGCCGGGTCAAATCCTTTTCCGCGCGGGTTTGCCCGTTCCGGGTCAGTTTGGCTCCCGAAAAAATGCAGCCGGAGGAAACATGCCCCCACGGAACGGCGCAAACCGCACAGGCGTGGGCGATGATTTGCGGCAATAACGCGTTTCCTGCCAATGTCTCGGCCCGGGCAATTTCACAGGCGTCCACGTTGGGTTTGCCGGTAAAACCGGCGACATTGACGAGGAACTCCGGCTTGGTCCGTTTCAATAAATCCAGCAACACTTCGAACCGGCTGTAGTCCACTTCCTTGCGCGACAGCGGCTGGAAAGGCCATTGGCGGCGCTGCAATTCGCGCACGAACGCTTCGCCAATGTAACCGGATGCACCGAGGAGTAAAATCATAGAATGGATGATGGATGCTGGATGATCGAGAATTGACCGGCGAATCGGAAACAGGCTTGTGTGCGATGCGGCGCAGAAATCGTAAATCGTAAATCGTAAATCATAAATTTTGTTACAGTCGTTTTGCCTCCGCGACGACTTCGTTCAGATACGCGCGGTATTCACAGTTCGGCATCCGGCCGGTGAGTTCCTCCAATTGGGCCAGGTTGAGAAAGCCGGCGCGAAATGCGGCTTCTTCCGGGCAGCCGATCTTGATGCCGGCGCGTTTTTCAATCGCCTGCACGTAAGCCGAAGCGTCGTGGAGGCTGCTGCTGGTGCCCGCGTCCAGCCACGCAAAACCGCGGCTGAGCCGGTGGACATGCAATTGCCCGCGCTTCAGATACTCGACATTCAAATCCGAGATTTCCAATTCGCCGCGCGCAGAGGGTTTTAGCGATTTCGCGATGGCCACGACGTTATCGTCGTAAAGGTAAAGACCCGGCACGGCATAGTCACTCTTAGGGTGTTTTGGTTTTTCCTCGATGGAAATGGCCCGGCCCTCGCCGTCAAATTCGACGACGCCGTAGCGATCGGGATCGTTGACATGATAGCCAAAAATCATCGCGCCGTTCTTGAACTCGGCAATCTTGCGGTAAAAGACGTCGCTGCCGTAAAAAATATTGTCGCCCAGAATCAGCGCGACGCTGTCCTTGCCGGTGAACGATTCGGCAATCAGAAAAGCCTGGGCAATTCCCTGGGGTTTGGGCTGCTCGCGGTATTGGACGGAAACGCCGAACCGGCTGCCGTCGCCGAGCATCTGTTTGAAACGCGGCAAATCATGCGGCGTGGAAATGAGGCACAAATCACGAATACCGCCTTCAATCAACGTCGTCAGCGGATAGTAAACCATCGGCTTGTCATAGACCGGCTGCAGCTGTTTACTCGCGACCAGGGTCAGCGGATACAGTCGTGAACCGGCGCCCCCGGCCAGAATGATGCCTTTCATGCAATTTATGATTTACGATTGGCGATTGACGATTTGCAACGGTGCGCACGCCAAAGACGGCCCAGAGCGTAGAAATTATCGTGCCAAAAGGAAAGCCGAAGTTCGCTTAATCCAGGATCGAAACTCCGATTGCGCCGGCGGCAAACTGGCAGAGCCGAATCAGAAGCGGAAAGGACGCCGCCGAACAAATGTTTCCAATGAACGAGGCAAACAGGCTTTTAGAGATGGACGGTGCCGGCAGGACCGATTTGGCGGAAGAAAGAAAGCGACAAATCACGTAAATTAAACCGCCTTCGACCAGCACAATCACTCCTTCCCCGATTGTCACACCAAAAGCCGGATCCAGTCCCCATGATAGCCAGAGCACAAACAGAAAAAGCGGAAACGTGAGCAGATGCATTCCCACGAGCCACAGGATCAACAAGGCCGGCCTGCGCCAACGCCGAAGCAACCAACGAATGCAAACGGCCTCCAACAAGACCGCCAGAACAATGGGGATCACGGCTTCAAACCTCGGCGGCCCTTCACCAATCACAATCGGATCGGCCTTCAGAGAAGCCACCGAAAAAAACAACACGGCCAGAAATCCGATGCGATGGGCACCAATGTTTCTCACGAGGCCGGTCATCGGCAGCCAGCCTAAACCCCATGCTGTTTTGTGCAAAGAATATCTTCTTAGAAAAGGCTCGCCAAAATTTCCGAAAAGAAGCAAACCTTGAAACCATCGCTACAAACGCAAGCTGCCCGTGAAAAATCATCTGGCAAACTGCTTCTGGAAAGTGGCCGTGCTGCCCACCCTGACTGGCGCCGTTGCCGCGGTGCCGGTGTCTCATGTGGAAAGCGTCCGGCCGCAACTTGTCGCGGAGGTCAGGCAAAGTTTGCGCGAACAAGGATTCAAGACCGACCTCGCCGACTTTAATTTTTCGACCTCGCCCGAATTACGCGCCCGCGAAGCCATCTTGAAGGCAGCCGTACCCGATCGCACTTCCGGGCCCTCTCCTTTCCAGATCAATCTGATGGAACCAGTCGGCACCAACTTTGCGATTGTCCTCTGGAAGCAAGACTCGCTAAAACTGGAATCCCGATCATGGCCGGCCAGCAAGAATGCAATCTCTTGGGACGTTTTCCGCCGGATGCTCAACGAAGACCAATGTGCGCTCGACGCCGCCTGCACTGCCGCCATGTCCGGCCCCATCGCGTTCAACCTCAGTGCAAGTGCCGGCAGCGCCATGCTGCTGCCACACCTCGCCGTTCTGAAAAAGCTCACACAAACTCTCGGCTGCCGCGTCCTGCTCGACCTTCATGATGGCAATCAAGCCGCCGCGTGGACCAATTTGATGGCAGCGACGTGCCTCGTCACTGCTTGGGAGACTGAGCCAATGGAAATTTCGCACCTCATCCGTTTCACTGACACAAAAGTGGTGTTCAACACAACGTGGCAGGCGCTTCAAACCAACGGCTGGTCGGATGAACAACTCGCCCGGCTCCAACAAGAGTGGGAATCCGCGAATTTTTTCACCAATCTGCCGGAGACAATCGCCTTTGAAGGCGCCAGCGCCGTGGCTTTGTGCCAGCAAGGCAAACAGGAAGTCTCGGAATTCAAAATTCCATTTAACGAGTTTTTCATCGTTTCTTTGCAGGATCCAAGAGAAATTTGGCTTCAGATGCGAGACGCCTGGTATGCAACCCAAAGCCGCCAGAGTTACGACCAATATCGTCGGTATGGCATGTATGATGATGAAACAAACCTGCTGCTGTTTTATCGCAACCGTGAGATCGAAGTTCGCAATGCCATCCAAGCGCGGAGCTGGATGCAAATGCGCGAACTTCCCGGCGTTACCAACCAGATTTATTTCCATTCAAAATATGGGTCGCCCCTGCAGGCGATGATGAATATGCATCGAATACAATTGGCTTACCAATTGGAAGGTATCAGCTTCATGGGTCGGGCCGCCGAAGCCGAAGCCCGGCGCCGAATCCTCATCACCGCCATCGCGCTTCAGCGGTACCGCGAGGAATATGGCTCGTATCCAGATACGTTGGCAAAACTCGCGCCGGAATTTCTGAAAGCCGTTCCCCCTGATTTCATGGACGGTCATCCCCTGCGCTACCGACTGGCGAATGACGGGCATTTTTTCCTTTATTCCGTTGGGCTGAATTGCGCGGATGACGGCGGAAAATTTCCCACTCGACCGAAAGGTGTACAAGACTGGCAGGCAGGACCGGGAAACGCGCACCTGCTGGGCACAGACATCCTTTGGCCATTACCGGATTGAGGCCACACGCAAAGGACCAAAGGGCCGTAAATGTAAAACGGCACGAAAATGAATTTCGTGCCGTGACAGTTTAGTTGCCAAAATATTTCTAACTCGCCACCGCGCCGGTGGCGGCGGCTTTCTGGTTGAACACCAGCTTGTCGTTCGCCGCCGTGACGAGAATCGGCTCGCCCTCGTGCAGGTTGCCCTTGAGGATTTCCTCGGCCAGCGGGTCTTCAAGAAAACGCTCCACGGACCGGCGCATCGGACGCGCGCCGTATTGCGGATCGTAACCCTTCTCGACCAGAAAATCCTTGGCCGTGGCGTCGAGTTCCAGCTTGAGGTTCTTGTGGCGCAACCGCGCCAGGACCTTTTCGACCTCCAAACCAAGGATCTGGATGAGGTCGGGCCTGGTGAACGAGCGGAACACAATCACGTCGTCCAGCCGGTTCAGGAACTCGGGCCGGAAGGTCTTCTTCGATTCGTCGAGGATTTTCTCGCGCATCTTTTCGTAGCTGCTTTCGTCGGTGATGGGCGAAAAGCCGAGCGTGGATTGCCGGCGGATCAGGTCGGAGCCGACATTCGAGGTCATCAGCACGATGGTGTTGCGGAAATTCACCACGCGGCCCACGTTGTCGGTCAGTTTCCCTTCTTCGAGAATCTGCAACAACATGTTCCACACGTCCGGGTGCGCCTTTTCGATTTCGTCAAACAGCACGACGGAATAGGGGTTGCGCCGCACCTTCTCGGTGAGCTGGCCGCCTTCCTCGTACCCGACGTAACCGGGCGGCGATCCGATGAGCCGCGAGACGTTGAATTTTTCCATGTACTCGCTCATGTCAAGGTGCACGAGCGACTTGGCATCGCCAAACATCTCCTCGGCGAGCGTCTTGGCCAAAAGCGTCTTGCCGACGCCGGTCGGGCCGAGCAGCAGGAACGTGCCGATGGGCCGGCGCGGGTCCTTCAAATCCGCCCGCGACCGGCGCAGCGCCTTGCAAATGGCCGAAACGGCTTCGTGCTGGCCGATGACAATCTTCTCCATCTCCGTCTCGACCGTCAGCAGCCGTTGCATCTCGCCCTGTTCCATCCGTTGCAGCGGAATGCCCGTCCATTTCGAGACGACGTGCAAAATGTCCTCTTCGTTCACCACCACGTGCTTTTCCTCGCGCGCGGCGCGCCAGTCCCGCAAATGGGCCTCCAGTTTTTCCTTGGCCTGCTTTTCCTTGTCACGCATCTGCGCCGCGCCCTCGAAGTCCTGGTTCTTGATGGCGCGCTCCTTTTTGCCCTTGATGTCTTCAATCTCGGCTTCCATGGCCTTGATTTCCGGCGGGCGCGTCATGGTGCCGATGCGCGCGCGCGAACCGGCTTCGTCCAGCACGTCAATCGCCTTATCCGGCAGGAACCGGTCAGTAATATAACGGTCGGACAGCTTCACCGAAGCCTCCACCGCCTTGTCCGTAAACTCGGCCTTGTGGTGCTCCTCGTATTTGTGCCGGAGTCCCATCAAAATCTGGATCGCCTCGTCAGTCGAAGGCGCCTCGACCTTCACGGCCTGAAAGCGGCGTTCGAGGGCGGCGTCTTTTTCGATGTACTTGCGATATTCGTTCAAGGTGGTCGCGCCGACGCATTGCATCTCGCCGCGGGAAAGCGCCGGCTTGATGATGTTCGAAGCGTCCATGGTGCCCTCGGCCGAACCGGCGCCGACAATGGTGTGCAGTTCGTCAATGAACAAAATGATATTCTTGGCGCGGCGGATCTCATCCATCACCGCCTTGATGCGCTCTTCAAACTGGCCGCGATATTTCGTGCCGGCGACCATCAGCGCCAGGTCGAGGGTCACGACGCGCTTGTCGCGCAACAGGTCGGGCACGTTGCCCTTGGCGATTTCCTGCGCCAGCCCTTCGACGATGGCCGTCTTGCCCACGCCGGCTTCGCCCAGCAACACCGGATTGTTTTTCGTCCGGCGGCAAAGGATCTGGATGACGCGCTCGATTTCGTCCTTCCGCCCGATCACCGGGTCCATGTCGCCCTTGCGCGCAATTTCCGTGAGGTCGCGTCCAAACGCCTTGAGCGCGGGCGTCTTGATCTCGCCTTTCTTCTCCGCCGGCGCTTTCTCGCCGGCTTCCGGAATGGACGATTCCTCGCCGGTAAAATTGGGGTCCAACTCCTTCAAAATTTCCTGCCGCGTCTGCTCGATGTCCACGTCCAGGTTCCGCAAAATGCGGGCGGCCACGCCGTCGCCTTCGCGCAGCAGGCCGAGCAAAATGTGCTCCGTGCCGATGTAAGTATGATTCAGGTTTTTGGCCTCCCGCTTCGCCAGATCCAGAACCTTCTTCACGCGCGGGGTATAGGGTATGTTGCCGATCATCTTCTGATCGGGGCCGGTGCCGACCTGTTTCTCGACTTCCATGCGGACGGTTTCGAGGTCGAGACCCATTTTTTGGAGGACATTCACCGCCACCCCCTGTCCGAGTTTAATCAGGCCGAGCAAAAGATGCTCGGTGCCGAGAAAGTTGTGGTTAAACCGGTCGGCTTCCTTCCGCGCCAGCGCGAGCACCTGTTGGGCGCGCGGCGTAAAATTACTCATGGCTTCGTCGCTCATACTCGCTCTATTGTGCTATGAATTGGCGGGTTTGTCCAATCCCGCCCCGCCTTTTTTCGTATTTGGCCGGCTGACGTGTTTCAACCGGTCACGCAACATGTCTGCCCGCAGCAAGTCACGTTCCTCCGCCGACAGTTTGTCCGAAAATTGCTTCTGCAAATGGGCCGGTTGCGTCATGATAAACAGTTCATCCACCGTTGAACGTTCCTCGGCCGGGAACAGCCCCAAATCCACTCCCAGCCGCATCAGCGACAGCAAATTCATGGTTTCCTTGGACGAAATGCTGTGCGCGTTGGCCAGAATGCCATAGGCGCGGCCAATGTGGTTAAACACCACCTTCGGCTTCTTCTCCAGCAGGATCTGCCGGGCATTTTCCTCGTGCTCAATGATTTGGGACAAAACCTTGTCCAGCCGCTCGACAATCGTCGTCTCGGTTTCGCCGAGCGTCATTTGATTGGAAACCTGGAATACATTGCCCAGCGCTTCCGTGCCTTCACCGTAAAGCCCGCGCACGGCCAGGCCCAGCTTGTTGACGGATTGAATAATGGGATTGATCTGCTCGGCCAGCACCAGTCCGGGCAGATGCAACATCGCGCTGACCCGAACCGCCGTGCCCAGATTGGTCGGACAGGCGGTCAAATAACCGAGGTCGTCGTTGAACGCGTAATCGAGCTTCTTCTCCAGCTCGGAATCCAGATGATCAATCGCGCCCCACGCCTGCCGCAACTGCAACCCCGGACGCAGCGCCTGCATCCGCAAGTGGTCCTCCTCGTTGATCATCACACAGAAACTTTCCTCGCGGTTGAAGACCAGGCCGCTGCCGGAACCTTTGGCGGCGTGCTCGCGGCTGATGAGGTGGCGCTCCACCAGAATCTGTTTGTCGAGCGTGGTGAGGTTCTCCATCACCTCGGAAAAGGCATCCTTCATTTCCGGGAGGCTTTCGACCGCCGGCCGGATCGCCTCGAGCACCTTCAGCCGCTCGGGCTTTTTGGCCCAGCCCGGAAAGGCCGCGTCGCGCAAATTGCGCGCCAGCCGGACGCGGCTGGACATCACAATCCGGTCGTGCGGACCGTGCCGGCGCGCCGTCTCAGCGGGGGAAATGAGAAACTCATCCAGTTTCATATTACGTCACGCCCAGGCCCGTCCCGCGCGGCGTGATTTGTTTGATCTCGTCGCGTAATTGGGCGGCTTGTTCAAAATTTTCGTCCTCGACGGCCTTGGCCAGTTTCTTTTGCAGCAATTTGAGGCGGTCGGACTGCTCGCGGTTGGCGCGCAGCGCCTCCGGCACCTTGCCGGAATGATGGGTGCCCTTGTGCATCGTTTTGAGCAATCCCTCCAAACCCTCGGCAAATGTCTTGTAACACTCCGGACAGCCGAGCCGGCCCGATTTTTTGAAATCCGCCTGCGAAAAACCGCAACGCGGGCATTTCGTTTCGACGCCGCCGCCGGACTGCTCGATTTCCTGCGATGCGCCGAGGCCGAAGAGAACATCCGCGTCCGCCAATGAAAAGGACGTCGGGTCATTGATGCCCTTGGCCTTGGCACAGTCCTCGCACAAATCCAGCTTCTGCATCTTGTCACCCACGATCTGGGTGAGATGCACGGTGGCCGGCTTTTCCTTGCAGATGGAGCACAACATCGTTCCGTCAAATCGTTAAATTGTTAAGCCCGCAATTCGGCGTTTTTCATGTGATAAAATACACCGGATTTTCATTCACGTCACTTGTATATCGGCTCGCCGGAGTTTTTCGTCAAGGCATGGTATTCCGTGACCAGTTTGCACGTAATCGGCCCCGGTTTGCCGGCGCCAATCACCCGGCCGTCAATCTTCACCACCGGCACGATTTCGGCGCCGGTGCCGGTCAGGAAACACTCGTCCGCGTTGAATAAATCGTAACGCGTCAGATTCGGCTCGGACACCGCCAGCCCTTCTTCCTCGGCCAGTTCCATGACCACCCCGCGCGTGATGCCGTACAGCGCGCCCGCCGAGAGCGGCGGCGTGAGCAGCTCGCCTTTCTTCACGATGAACAGATTGTCCCCCGTGCATTCGGCCACGAAACCTTCCGCGTTCAGCATCACCGCCTCCTCGCAACCGGCGTGGTTCGCCTCGATCTTGGCGAGAATGTTGTTGAGGTAGTTCAGCGATTTGATGGCCGGGTTCAGCGCGCTGTGCAGACTGCGCACCGTCGGCACCGTGACGATTTCCATGCCCTTCTGGTACAACGCCGGCGGGTAAAGCTGGATTTTGTCCGCGATGATGATGATCGACGGTTTCTTGCAGCGGTTCGGACTCAAGCCGAGGGTCCCGATGCCGCGCGTCACCACCAGCCGGATGTAGCCGTCGCGGATTTTATTCATCCGGCAGGCTTCCACCACCGCGCGCATGATGTGGGCATGCGACATCGGAATGTTCAGCATAATCGCCTTGGCCGAACAGAACAGCCGGTCAATGTGTTCGCGCAATTTGAACACGCGGCCGTGGTAGGCGCGGATGCCCTCGAATACCCCGTCGCCATAAAGCAGGCCGTGATCGAAGACCGAAATCTTCGCCGCGTGTTCGTCGTAGTATTTGCCGTCAATAAAGACTTTCATGAACCCGCCCAAACTACGGGAAAAGGCCGGGCGGGGAAAGTGAATTTGCGTGACAGCGGGAAAACAATGATTATAGTGGCGCGCTCGGTGACCCTATGGTCTAGCGGTTAGGACACCACCCTTTCACGGTGGTAGCCCGGGTTCGATTCCCGGTAGGGTCGCCAACGTTTTCAATGGTTTTGTGATTTTAGTTGACTTTCCTGACAGTTTTCCTGACAATCAGGGCATGAAGACACCAAAGCTGCCACATGTGGTAAGGCGGGGGAGCTTGCATGTGACCATCTACGAAACCCCGACAAAAGGTTACGAGAACTACACGCTGGTCTATTACCAGGACGATCAACGGAGGCGCGAGACTTCCGGTGACTTCACCGCCGCCTGCAACCGCGCAGGCGAGGTTCTGGCCGATTTGAAAGAGGGGAAGTCGATCCAAGCCGGTGCCATCAAAATAAGCGAGCGCACAGAGTTTGTCCGGGCCAGGTCTGCCGCGATAAAAATATCCATCGTCACCAAGTCTCCGCCTCCGCCATTGGATGTCATCGTTCGCCACTACGCTGAAGCGGTAAGACTGCTTGGCAGTGACCTTGTGATCGAAGCCGCCAGAGAATACGCCAAACGTCACCCGGTCAATACGCCCGCCAAACTGGTTGCCGATGTTGTCGCGGAATTCCTCCAGGAAAAGGAAAGGCAGGGCCGCAGTGAGCGCCACCGCGAAACGCTCAAGTCGCACTGCAAGCGTTTTGGTGAGAAGGTTTCCATGAACATCGGGAGCGTAACAACATCTGACGTGGAAGCGTTTCTTGACGGCTTGAAGGTTGGCGCACGCACACGGGATAATATCGCCAATTCGATTGGCACGCTGTTTGAGTTCGCAAAGCGCAAGCGATATGTGGCGTCGGATTATGATGAGCACGCCCGCGTCAGCCGACTGGCCAATGGTGAGGACGGCCCGATTGAGATTTTCAGGCCGGACGAAATCAGCGCATTGCTGGCAACCGCAGACAAATCGCTTGTGCCGTTCATCGCCATCGGCGGTTTTGCCGGCCTGCGTAGTTCTGAAATCCAGCGACTCGACTGGCAAGACGTGAAATTCGACAGTGACAATATCATCGTCCAACAGGGCAAGGTGAAAAAGCGCGGCCAGTCCCGGCGCATCGTGCCGATGCTGCCAAATCTCAAGGCGTGGCTGACGCCGTATGCAAAGCGCACCGGCTCCGTCTGGCCACACAGCAAGCCGTATCTTTACGAATCGCTCGCAGCCCTCACCGTGAAGGCTAAAGTTCAGTGGAAAGGCAACGCGCTGCGGCACTCATTTGTTAGTTACCGCGTGGCAGGGATCAAGAACATTCCGCAGGTCGCTTTCGAGTGTGGGAATAGTCCGCAAATGATTGCCTCAAATTATCGGGAGCTTGTCACCGAACAGGACGCCGCGAAGTGGTTCTCCATCATGCCGCCGCGCAAAACTGGCGTGAGAAGGCTCGCTCTATGAATCGCTTAAAGATTTAAGCTCCAATTATAGAAATTATAATGGCACAAATGGGTACAGCGTGCAGAACACCAGCAATAATGAGCAGGACTTCTCGCATTAAACGAGAAGCCCAGTCGTTTCCGTGCCTGTTTTCGTGTTGCCCTTTTTTGGGTGGCGTGGTGGAATTTAGTCAGTGAGACGGGTAAAAGTCTCACATAACAAATCAAAATGACAACACAGATCATGAATACAAAAACGAAAAAGGCCGTGAATCCGGGGTTTGCGATACTCGACTTGTATATGGAGAAGAACTACATGCCGCCGGTTGGCTTAACCGGTAGAAAATTCCGAGATTATTTAATCGGGGTCGGCGTCGCCAGTTTCGCTGTAGGTGCATTCAATAGCAACCCTTATGGCTACCTGGGGGACTTTATGAAAGGTGCGCGGGTGAAGGATTCCATCCTTTGAACCTCACCCCGTACATGCTGCAAGGCCGTGACTGGTCAGCGGAACGCTGTCCCGATCCCGCCGGCTGGTTCATCTCGGAAAAATTCCGGGGTTGCCGGGCCGAATGGGACGGCACCCACCTTTGGTCTAAGGAAGGCAACCGAATCCTGGCACCGCCCTGGTTGATCGAAGGACTGCCAATCATGTTCCGGCTCACGTTCGAGATTTGGGCCGGGCGTGTGGAGGTGGAAACCAAGGCGCGGCTGGCCACGCAATACGGGCATTTTCAGAGCGGGTTGCACAAGCTCGTGCTGCTGGACTGCCCGACTGCCGGCGGCAACATCGTTGACCGCCTGGACGTGGCCGCAGCCAGCATTGACCCCAAGTCGCCGCACGTCCTGCCGCTCACGCTGGATGTTTGCACCGGCCTGGACGACCTGATTGCCCGTCTGCAAGCCGTTCAGCGCGCGGGCGGGGAAGGATTGATGCTTCACCATCCCACCGCGCCGTGGAAGGCGGGCCGCACAGACACCCTGCTGAAAGTAAAACATCCTTCGACGCTTCTCTGTGCCGCCGCAATCGCGTAAACCGTCCCAGCCTCCGCAGCGCGTTCGAGCACTGCAACGCGGTGTTCCAACAGGTCAAAACATCCTGTAATTCACTGTCAGTTGTTGCGCTGGTTTCCGACTTCTCATGACGTTGCCCCAGGAGCGATTTTGATTTACCGGCGTAGGTGTTCGGACGTTGGGGCCAGCGAAACGCATGTCTCCGTGGCGCTGGTGAGCGGGGCTGGCGCGAAAATAAATCTGTCGCACCCGGTTTTTCGGATTCGCTACCTCAACGCGAGTTGCCGAACCTGTTCGAGCCGTTTCCGGCCTGTCCATGTGCCGGACATCATGGTTTCGATGTCTTCCCGAATCCGCCCCTCCCGATAGGCCATCGCCTGTTGAATGATTCGGTCTTCATCGCCGCCGCTGGCCCACGCCGAGCGGTTAATCATCGTGAACCCAACCTCGGTTGCTCCGGGTTTAAGCCTATCCTCAAACGCGCCCGCGCGGGCATGTTTGGCAATCCACGCCGCCGTGTGACCGCCGAGACGGATCAACGATTCCACCCAGCCGCCTTTGGCTTGGCCAACGTTGCCCTGCTTCTTCTTGACGTATTGAGCCAAAGCGTCCGTGTTGGGCGTGGCGAATTTGTAATTTCCCTTGTTGTCATGCACCCGGCCACGGCTGCGGCGCTGGCTCTCGTGCATGGAAGGTTGAAAGGGCTGAACCTGCGCGCCAACCAAGCCCTGACCGAACACGCCGGCCCGCGCCATTGTCTGCAACGCCTCGTAGCTGAGTGCGGCAACGGCATCGCTGATGCGCCGGCGAAGTTTGAGGTTGCGGAAACCTTTTGCCTTGATCGGAAAAACCGCCCGGTAAATATCGCGCTTGACCGCCGCTTGCCCTTGCTTCCGCGTTTCGGGCGGCGTGGCGATGCCGCGCTTGCCCGCCGAACCGAGCGGGCCGGAGATGATGCGCTCACAGAGCAGCCGCCCCTGTTGCCGGTAAGCATCACAAATACCGATATGCGCCGTCGTCACCCAATCCTCAAACGAAGTGTTGAACGATTTGAACTCTACTTCAAATGTTGGAAGCGGCACCATTATACCGGGCCGGTTTTGGGGCAACCAGTGGCGGGATCAATATCATCCGATAATGCAATAGCCTTTGGGTCAATCGCTGATAACCGATTGCAGTCAACAATCTCCCAATCGGAAATGTTCTGCCACGTTTTACGGAAGGGAACGGCACCGGCATGGTTCATGGCGTAAAACTTCGCGCCACTCACCATCGTCACAAGGGCCACTTCGATTTCGCCGCCGTTGACCGGGCGGATGGTGACGCGCTTGCCTTGGTGGATTTCGGAAATTGTTTTCATGTCATGGTAGCAGTGTGGCCGCTCCGTAAGCGGTGTAGAACAGCCCGGAAGCCTGTTTGAACCCGATGTAGTGATAGTCAATCCGCGTTTTGCCGCCAGCGACCATGTTGACTTCCACCGGGCTTTTCATCCATTGCAGTACCGACGGCAGGGTAAACCACCAGAACGCCGGAAGATTTTCAAAAGCGGCGACCTCCGCGCTTGTCCAAATTTGGCCCTCGCCAACGCGGCTGGCCTGAACCTGCAACGGGCTGGCCGCCGTGATGGAACGCCGATAGATGGAATTCCATTCCGGCACGGTTTCAATGCCCATCAATGCGATGTTGCGGAACAATGAAAGCATTAACGCTTGAGCGGTCGCATTAGACGGGTAGCATCCGTTATCAGTAAACGTTGTCCCAAGTGGGTCAGTGTATGTCCCGCCAGTGATTATCATCTCGCTCAAAATTAGTCTGACTGGCCTGTTCGACGACGGGTCTATCATCGGGTCAGTATGCCCGTTGAAATAATCAACAGCCGCATGGACAGCCGCTTGGGCGTTCTTTGCGGAACTATCCGATCCGCCAAATGCCGCAAGCAGCGACTGGTAAAACTGGACACTATTATACACGGACACCGTCTCCATGCTGGCTTGCAAATCGTGGACATTGGCCGGCAGATCGACAATCGCGCTTGAGCCTGAGCCAGTGATAAGGTCGTAATTCCAAACCGTTGTGAGCCGGTAATTGCCGTCTCCCTTTTCGGCAATTTCCGTCGTGGCCGCGCCGTTCAAAAGGTCTGTCTCACGCTGGCTCTGCACTTCCGCAATCGACCCCTCGTAAGTCCAGGTGGACTTGTTTCCGGTGGCCGAATTTGTCTCCACCTTTTGGCCGACAAGATACGGCCCCGGCCCGACGCCGATGCGCGTTTGATTTGAGGGATAGGCGTTGGCCATAAAAGTTTATTTCAAAATTGGCCGCGTGCGCCCGGCTGATACGAACACACGCGGCTGTCGGTGGCTGGCACGCCGCCTTTTAAAACGGCGTGGAAGCAGTCCAAGCCACCGGAAGTTCTCAGTCCCATAATTCGGCGAAAACGCCGGGATCGAAACTTACCAACACGCTTGGGTGCATCCGAGAAGCCTGCTCCGCCGCTCCGTGATAATGAGCGACGGATGCGGCGATGCGTGTACGCGCTTCCGCAACGACGTTTGAAACCGCCGTGCGCTGGTGAGGCAAACCGTAAGTGGCGAAAAATTCTTTCTCAGCCTGAACTAATTCCGCGTCCTGCTTCGACAGTAAGCCCTCGACCGCCTGCTCAAGCGCGACCATTGTTGGTTTCAGAGCCATGAATTGCAGGTTCAGAATCCTCGTGGCCGTAAACTGGGACTCGTAACTCGACTGCACGGCCACCAACTGAGATTTTCTGTCCACCAGCTTTTGGATTTCATCGGCGTTTTGGGCCGTTGCGATTTGGGAGTTCACCTTGTCAATCTCCCGTTTGGCCGCGCCCGGTAGCAACCCGCGCAGGTTCAAGAATTCGCGGGTGGCGGAAAACTCGAAGCATCGCGCCTTGAGTTCCGCAACTTCTTTCACGCAACCGGCTTTAACTCGCCCGATGATTGAGGCGGGCCGTCCGGCTACACGTTTGAGCGAGTGCGCCAGCGGTTGCGCGTTTGAAAGTTCGTGGATTTTTTTCACGACGGCGCGTTCCTTTGCAGTCCATTTGAGACGCCACTCTCCGTTGTTTCGATCCGGCATTGCCTTCAGCCGTTTCAACAACTCATGGCACCCGCGCAAGTCGTCCGGAATCAGTTCGTCCAACACGCTGTCATCGGCGTAAACGGTGGCTGCATTGGGAAACTTCACAGTAGCGACGGACTCCCGCGTGACGGGCGGCGTTGTGGCGGCTGTTACCGGTGTCGCGGTCGCTGCCGGGGTGCGCGCAGCCGATGAGACGGGCACTTCACGGGCTTCCGTTGTGGCCGGGGCGGTGGGCGCGTCCCAATCGTCATTGCTGGCCTTGAAAGTGTCGGCGGACTGCACGCGCTCCGCCCCGAACAGATTTTTCAGATTTTGGAACATAAAATTTTGTGGTAGTGAATTGGTGTTTGGTTGTCGTTTCAACTGCGAAGCGCCGGCAAGATTCCGGGCATCGGCGTGTAACCGGGATTGGCGTCCAGGAATTCCGCAATCTCCCCATCGGCGGTCAGCTTTTTCTTCGCAGTCGCTTCCGGCTGGACTGGCTTCGCTGCCGCTTGAGCAGGCGCGGGCGGCGTAGGGACGAGATTGACAAGTGCGTGAAGCTGCGCCATGTGGGCCGTCAGCGCATCGTACTTGTCCATTGTCGAAGCGTCCGCTTTCGACACTGGCCGCGCCGGAACGTTCTTGCCTGCGGCGCGTAAAGTGTTTTCCAGCCGATCCGCTTCCAGCGCCAGCGTTTCGGTTGCAGTTTGAAAATCGTGTTGATCCCAATTTCGGTTCATAAGTTATTCCATTTTTGTTTGTGGGCGTGTTGGTGCGAGGGCGTTGCGCAACTCTGGCAACCTCTCCGCATCGAAAATAATTCCCTGCTTTTCGCCCGTGATTACCACTCCGTCCGGCACGACTTCAAATTCACGCAAGCGGCCTATGAGTGTTGCGGGCGAGAGATTGAGACGACGCGCCAGCGTTGATTGCGAAAGAAAAGTTTTCATGTATTTGAAAGGTTTGTGCCAATGCGACGCCGCAAAACGTCCAGCGCGAAATTTTCATCGCCAAGGCGGTCAACCAGTCCGATGTCCTTCGCTTCTTCACCGCGAAATGTTTGCCCCTGCATCGCATCAGACTTAACCCAAGGTCGTGCGCGCAAAACCATTCCCTTGAACATGGCGAACGCCGACTCAATTTGACTCTGGATGTTTGCTCTTTGGTCATCGGAGAGCGACGTGCCAAGCGCGCCCGCGCCTTTGAACTTCGCATCCGCATTTTTAAAAGTATCCACACGGATTCCCATTTTGGCGAGATAGCCGGTGTAATCCGGGATACTTGCAATCACGCCGACGCTGCCAGTGATAGACGAGCGGTTCGCCACAATTTCGTCGCACTGTGAGGCGATCATGTATCCGAGACTCGCACCCATGCCGCCGACGTGACAGACAACGGGTTTCGACTGGCGGATTTCTGCAACCTTGTCGGCGATTTCCGGCCCGCCAAGCAGCATTCCGCCCGGCGTGTCCATTCGCAACAGGACGCCTTTGACATTTGGGTTCACCGCCGCGCCGTGCAACATCTGAACGACGTTTTCCGAATCCTCCACCCCATCGAAAGCCATTTCCATCGCATCGGGCCGGTGCGCAAGCGCGCCCTGAACCGGACAAATCGCAACGTCCCCCCGCATGATGCATCTTGGGGCCAAGTCGCGCTTAAACTTCGCCAGGGCGGGATGCTCGGCAAGCCGTAGGTCGTCCACCGTAAGATCGAACGCCATCAGCGCGGCGAAGTATTCCGCGCTCATCAGCGGGATGTCCGTCGCAAATCGTTTCAAAAAAGGATTCATCACGTGTACAGGTGTTCACTAAAGGACAAAACGTTCAGTTTTTTCACGTGTCAACGTAAGGAAGGCGTGAAAGAGCCTTTGTTTTGGCGGCTTTGGCTGGCGTGGATGTGGTGTGACGGTATTTCCGGCAACACGCATCGCAACAGCACGGCAGGCGAGACAGCGGAGATGCCGCAAGCTCATCCGGCACCAGCCGAACAATCTCAACGCCGCAAATTCTGCATGGCGTCGCGATTTTAGTTTCCATTGTTTCGGTGGTCATGGGTCAAAGGTGTATTATGCTAAAATCGGTTTTCGGGGCATATAGGACGGGCTGGCGCCAAACCCGCGTTTTTTACAGTGCTGGAAAAAGATTCCTTAGTATTTTTGTGGCAACCGTTTACGTGTAGCGCGTTGCTGATTGGTTTTGGAAACGTGTTGCGGATTGATTTCGCAAAGTGTGCGTCAACCTGTTGTGGTGTGGTTGTACCAATCGCCTTTAGTTTGGACGTGGAAATCGGTGTGCGAATGGATGCCGTGTCCGGTTTGGCCGATAAAGATTTCACGACAAAGTTTTCGATCAAGCCTTTGGTTCGTTCTGTGAAGGTGGTTTGAAGTGCGTTCACCGTCTATCTATTTAATAAATTTATGTGGCTGCCGGCGTGTTTATGCAAAACGTTTCCATGTATCTTCGGCAAATTGTGCCGGTGTCGTTTCGATCCTCTGTTCTCGGAGCGCACATTCGACTTCGCCAATCACGCGCCGCGCTTTTGGCAATGCCGTCTTTATCCGATTGACCCATTTCCCGGCATCGTTTGCCCACTGGCCAGAAAGAACTTTCTCCATCCGCTCCGACAATTCTTTCGCTTCAGCCGACAAGGCTTTGTCGCCCCTTTGTCGAATAAGCTTTGTCGGATGTGGATGTGGATGTGGATAGCTATGTTTTGCCATAGGCTGTGCTATAGCTGTGCTATGGCTATGCCATCGCTTATCTGCGCCAGCTTTACCTGATTCTGAGCGGTTTCTGTGAAATTCATCCAGCTTTTGCCGTTCATACTCCAACCGTTCGTTGTACAAGTTCCCGTCTGGACCGGTTTTGAATTTTCCCAATACACGTTTGACCGATGGCTCCGCCATGCCCGCGCCAAGTTGTGCAACATCATCATTCGTGACGTGCCCCTTGCTCCACTGGATACAAAGCAGCGTGTGGTAAAGACCGCGCTCGGCCATTGAGAACGTGATCGTGCCGGCGATGTAATCATCCGCGTAAAACGGGAACCAAGGCATCCTGCTCATGTCGCCCTCCCGCGCTGAACGTCTGCCCTTTTATGACAGTCCTGATTCGTCGTTTCAGCCCGTTGCCATTCAGCCGGCAACGGGTCTTTAATTATTGAAGGCGATGTCATGCAACCTCCGGGAGACGTGGTGGTTTAACCGAGTGAAAGCCGTGTGCCTTGAACCGATTCACGACGCCGAATGTTCGTGTGGCTTCTGATGAAATTTCAGACAGGCTGGCTTTGGAAAGGCCGATGCTTCGCGCTATCTCTGCCAGCGGCGGGCTGCCTTTTATCAACTCCGGGTTCGTCGCCCAAACGAGGCACAAGAGCCGCCTCCCGATCTGCGCCTGCGCATCGGTTTTTTTCAGATTGACCTGAACAGACCACCGGAAGATTTCAGCCAGAGCGAACCGCAGCCGCTCGTAATCCAATCCGTCAAGCTCGGATGTAGTCCCATCGAGCTTGGCGATGATTTCCTGTTCAGGGAAATCACAGTGCAGGTCGGGGGCGAGGGGGTCGAGGGTCTCCGGGCTTTCAAGTCCTTCGATGAATCGGCTCATCGGACACCCCCTACACCAAAACAAGCTTCCAAGCTGGACTCAATAACGTCACGCTTGAAAAGCACGCTGGCGCGTTTGCCTTTGCCGATTTTTATGTATGGGATAATCCCTCTCGCCATCCATCTCTCGACCGTTTTGGGGGTTTTGCGAAGCAGCGCCGCCACCTCCGCCTTCACCATGTACCCGGCCTTGTTAGGGTCCAAGTTTGTTGCCTTTGTGTATTTAGTTGTCGTATTCATGCGCTATAACACCGGGAACATTCAGTTGCGCACAAAGTTCACATCAGAAAAATCCAGCAGAAATGCGGCTTTCATTGCACTGGGGGTGTTCAGTGAAATAAAGAGTAATTGACTATTGGATGAAATGTCCGTATTAATGTCAGCACTATGAAGGGAACAAGAAAACACAGAGGCGAGAGTGCTTGGATGATCGCTCAGATGACGGGATATTCTGAAAGGGAAATTGCCCGAAAGGCTCCGACAATCCCAGGATCGCGAAGAATGCAAGGACACGGGCCGGGGAGCGGTTGGCGTTTTGCGGATTCGCCCGCGTTGTCTCACTGGATAAAAGAAAACACGTTGTGTGACACGGCTCGCAATACCGGCCCCGGAAGGAAAGGCGAGCACGCCAAAATATCGCTCGTGCCGAAATTGGCGAGAAGCACGCACCTTGCCCATTACGGAAAAAGTTGGGACGAAATTACAACCTCGCTGACGATTTTAGGAAAGTACCTTCCCAAGAAAATTCGGAAGATGATGAGTTTGCGCGGATGCACTGAAGAACAAATTAAGTCTTTGCGCATGGCATTGGAGCCGATTTGGAACCTAAGAAATGACGTTGCCGTAAAGTTGGGAAGCTTTACATGATTGCGCAACTGATGGACGCTGCCGAAACGACAAAGGAAATTCAAAGTGTTACCACGGTAACGCTTTCAAACGAACGCCAAGCCCGCGATCTGGTGATTTTTCCTGACAATTCCTGACAAATAAATGCTCCATTTTGTCCTAATGAGTGATTTGCTCATAATCACAGAAAAGCGGTTATTCCCCTTTGTTTACGGTGCTAAAACCCTTTTTTAACGACACAACGAGACACGCTTCAAGCGGGTTCGATTCCCGGTAGGGTCGCCACTTCAAAACATCACTACACGCGCACCGGCGATCGCCAGACTGATCGGAATGCTGGTTCTTTGCCGGTTCAACGGCATCGTCACTCCGTCGCGCTGACGCGGAAGAAATCCGCCGGGTCCGAACCGATCGGCAGGACGAGTTGCATCAGGCCGTTGGTGCCGGGCAGCGGGCTGCCCAGCGGCTGCCAGTCCACGAGATTGGTGGACCAGAGCAGTTGATACGTCACGCCGGGGAGGCCGGCCCAATTCACCAAAAAGTTGGTCCCGCTCACGCCGGCGGCCAGGCCCGGCGCGATCGTCGTCACCAGCAAATAATTCTGGTTGGTCAGCGGGGCGGTCACGCTGGTGTAGGCGATGGCGCCGGGCGCAAACATGGAACTGCCCAGGCTCGGCGTCACCGTGCCGCTCCAGCCCGGCGGCACGCCCAGCGCGTATTGGCCGTTGGTGTCGGTCGTCACGCCGGTCAACCCGCCGGACGGTTGCAGCCGCACGCCAGCCACCGGCGCGCCGTTGGTGTCGGTGACCGCGCCGGAAATCGCCGGCAGCGACACCGTGAACGTGCCGGCGTACCCCGTCGCCAGCGGCAAGCCGAAGAGGTTCGTAATGGCCGTCGCCGCCTGAATGGAATAATTACCCAACAGATTTTGAGCCGGAAAACTCACCCGCACCGTGGTCGGGCCGGTCGCCGCCGCGGTTAAATTCGACGCGGCCAGAACGCCCGCCGGCGTGACCAGCGTGAAGTTCGAGGCCGAAACGGACTCCGGCTCGACCGCGTCACTGAAGCCCAGGTCCACGTAGCTTACCGCGTTGATCACCAGGCCGGTTGGCGATTGCGACACAATCTGGAAATCGGGAAACGTTCCCGAAAGGAGAACGGTTCCCCCCTGGCCGGGCGACCAGCCGCCGCCGCCCCGCACGCTCGTCGCGCCGGTAAAATTGTTCGTGGGCGTGTAAATCGCGAGGCGTCCGCCGCCGCCCCCGCCGCCGCCCAGCGGCACGCCGGCGCCGCCCAGCGCCGAAATATTCCCCGCACCCGAAAGCGAACCGGCGCTGATCCATACGCTGCCGCCGGCGCCGCCGCCCGAATCGTCCTGCAAACCGGCGTTGCCGTTCGCGCTGACGATGCCATTCACGCTCAACACGCCGGCCACGCTCAAGTGCAGCGCGCCGCCGCCGTCGGAGCCGCCGGTGGCCGTGGCCGCGCCGTTGCCGCCGCCACTGCCGAAATCCACCGGCTCCGTGGCCGAGCCGTAGCTCGCGCCGCCGGGGGCGCCGGAGGACGACGCGCCGCCCGCGCCGCCATAGCCGCCGCCGGAGCCTTTGCTGGAAACAGCGCTGCCGGCGCCGGGACCGTTGCTCTGCGCGTAGCCGAGATGGTCCACGTTCAAGCTGCCGGCCAGGTTCGCGTTGTTCAGGACGGCGAGAAAGAGATTGGATTGCGCGGCGGGCACCGTCAGTGTGCTACCAGCGGCAACGGTCAAATTGCTCAACAACGGCAGCGGCGTGAGTGGAACGACCACGGCCCCGCCGGAAATGTCCAAATCCAGCGGCACCGCGGGCGGGGAAAAGGCGCTGGATAGCGGCGTGTTGGTGCCGGCGAGCCCGCCGTTGTCCACGAGCAACGTTTGGACGTTGGAAACGCTGGTGAAAATCGTGCCCGAGCCGCCAGGCCAATTGCCATTGCCGCCGTTGGCTGCGAGCTGGCCGGTGAAATTGAAATTATTATTCGGGCAGATTAGGGCTAGGCGTCCGCCGCCGCCGCCGCCCGCCGCGCCCGCCGCCGAGCCGCCGCAGGCGGAAATGACGCCGCTGCCGGCAAGGGTGGAGTGAGCAATCAGAAAGAGCGTACCGCCCGAGCCGCCGCCAGCGTTGTAAGCGCCGCTGGAGCCGTTGGCCGAAATCCTCCCGTCCACGATGATCGTGTTGGCGATCAACTGCAAAGCCCCGCCGCCGTTGCCGCCATAAGCGTAAGGCGAACTCGGATAATTCGCACCGCCGCTGCCCGCCATCGTCGGCACGTAAATCGAATCGTAAGCGTCACCGCCCGTCGGGAGGTTGCCGCCGCCGTAGCCGCCGTGCCCACCGCCGCCGCGCAACGCAGGACCGGCATAACCGGAGCCAGGACCGGATTGCGGGCCGTAGCCGCCGCCGTCCAACGAAATGGCGCCACCGGCTTCGATGGTGACGGTGTTGGCATTGACGGTGCGCGTCCCGCCCGAGGCCGGGGCCGTCAGCGTGCCGTTGGTGCGGACGAGGAGATTGATCGGCGCCCACGCGCCGGAAACCGGCAGCAACCCGATGGCGCCGTTTTGAATCGTGACGTTCAGGTTGAGGAAATCAAAACTGGTGTTGGTGCCGGCGTGGCCGCCGTTGTCCAGCAGCAGCAACGGGTAGTTGGGGTAGCCGGCCGGATTGGTCTGATAATAAATCGTGCCCGCGCCGCCAAATTGCCAGCCGCCGCCGCCGCAGGCTGAAATGACCCCGGTAAACGAGTTGGTCAGCGGCGGATAACCGGGATTGTTGAGCGTATAAATGGCGATGCGTCCGCCGCCGCCGCCGCCGCCGATCCCGTTCGCGCCGCTGCCGCCATTGGCCGTGATGCTGCCGGCGCCGCCGAACGCGCCGGTCTTGCTGAGGGAGAGGTAAACGCTCCCGCCCGAACCCCCCCCGCCGCCGGAGCCGGAGCCGGAGCCGCCGTTGGCGGAAATGATGCCATCCAATTGCAGCACGCCGCCGACTTGCAGGCGGACATAACCGCCGCCCGCGCCGCCGATGGAGTAAGGCGAATAGCCGCCGCCGCCGCTGCCGACGGTGTTCGGCGATGCGGTGGAGTCATAGGTGAGTCCGCCGGCGACCAGATTCGAAAAGCCGAACCCCCCGTAACCGCCGTGGCCCGCGCCGCTGCAGGGAAACCACGGTGAATTGCCATAGCCACGACCGATTCCGGGGTTCTGCGTGCTGCCGGTGGCATCGGCGAGAATCCCGCCGCCGGCTTGAATCGTAGTGTTTCCGTTAACCGTTAAGTTGACCGTGCCCTGAATATTGTTTCCAGGGACCAGCCAGGCATTGGAGGTGACGAGGAGACTCGCAACGGTTTGCTGTGACAAGGACGCGGCGGCGCCGTTGCGGACCACCAGACTTGTTGCGGAATAAAGCGAGGTGGAAATTGACGTGTTCGTCCCGCGATGCCCGGCGTTGTCCACGATGAGCAACGGCTGGAGGGCATTGGTCCGGATGTAAATCGTTCCCGCGCCGCCGTAGTTTGCGCCACCGCCGCCGGACGCTGAAAACGTTCCGGCGAACGAATTCGACTGGTTGACACTCACGGCAATCATGCCCCCGCCGCCCCCGCCGCCGCTGCCATCCACGCCGTTCCCGCCATTGGCGGCAATGACGCCGGAGCCGAGCAGGCTGCTGACGGTCAAATTCAGGCTGCCGCCGGAGCCGCCGCCGCCGCCAAGGCCCGAACCGTTGCCGCCGTTGGCCGAAAGCAGACCGTCCACCTGCAACGCGCCGGAAATATTCATTTGGATCGCGCCGCCGCCGCTGCCACCGAAGGAGTAGGGCGTGTATCCGCCGCCGCCACTGCCGGCGGTGTTGGGCGCGATGATCGTGTCGTAAGTGGTGCCGCCGCCGATATTGGTGCCCGACCAGGCGGCGCCGTAACCGCCATGACCGCCGCCGCCGCCCGGATAATTCGGCTGATAATAATAGTAGCTGCCATGGCCCGGACCGTTGTTGGCGGTGTAACCGCCACCGTCGGCGATGAGGCCGCCGCCGGGCTGAATCGTGGCGTTGCCCGAAACTGTCAGGTTGCAGGTCGGCGACAGGTTGGCGTTGCTGGCGATGAGCCAGGCGTTTGAACCCACCAGCAGGCTGCCGAATGACAGAGTTGAATTGGCCAGGCCAACCGCGCGGTTCTGCACAATTAAGTTTGCTCCCTGGGCGGCTTGCAGCGGCGTGATGGCGCCGGCCCGGCCGGCGTTGTCCAGCAGCAATTCCGGCGCGGCGCCGCCGGCTTGCAGATAAACGGTTCCCGCCCCGCCCCAATTCGCGCCGCCGCCGCCCGCCGTGGCGAGGTTGCCGGTGAACAGGTTTGTTCCGGCAACAATCGCGATGCGCCCGCCGCCGCCCCCGCCGCCGAACGAACCGGCGCCGTTGCCGCCGTTGGCCGTGACGGAGCCGGCACCGGCGAGCGCCGCGGCATTGATGTCAATGCTGCCGCCGGAACCGCCGCCGCCGGCAATCCCGGCGCCGTTGAGGCCATTGGCGGTGATGCTTCCGTCCACCTGCAAATTGCCGGCCACGGTGAGTTGCAGCGCGCCGCCGCCCGCGCCGCCAATCGAAGTGGAACTGTTTCCGCCGCCGCTGCCCGGACTCGTTGGCGCCGTCTGTGAGTCGTAAGTGGAACCGCCGGTGGCGTTGGTGACCGACGCGGCGGCGCCGTAACCGCCGTGTCCGCCGCCGCCGCCAAAATAATAATTGCCGTTGAAATAAATATGGCCGGCGCCGGAGCCGCTGCCGGCGGCATAACCCAGGCCGTCCAGCATCAGCGCGCCGCCAGCTTGAATCGTCAGATTGCCGGCTACCGAGAGTGTCAGGGCGCCTTGCGTCGGAGCCGTCAAAACACTGTTGGCGCCCACGGTCAGGTTGCTGGAATTAAACAGGTTGACCGCCGCGACGACGGCGTTGCCGCGAACGACCACGTCCGCCAGCGTCGGCAGCGAGATGGTGGAATCGGCGCCGGCGCGTCCGCCGTTGTCCACCAGCAACAAACCATTTTGGCCGGTAATTTGGGTGAAAAGGGTTCCCGCGCCGCCGGTTTGAGAACCATTGCCGCCGTAAGCGGTCATCGTGCCGGAAAAATTATTCACGCCGCATTGGAGGGCAATGCGTCCGCCGCCACCACCGCCGCCGTGCAAGGGCGCGCCGGCGCCGCCATCGGCGGTGATGCTGCCCGAACCGCTCACGCTCGCGGCGGAAATCCAAACGCTGCCGCCCGCGCCGCCACCCGCCCGGTCGTAACTCGCGTCCGCGCCGTTGGCGGAAATGACGCCGTCAATGTCCACGTTCCCCGAGGCGGCGATCTGGATGGCGCCGCCGCCGTTGGCGCCGCTGCCGGCATAGCTCGCGCCGCCGCCGCCGCCCAAGTCAGTGGGTTGATACAGTGAGTCGTAGCACACGCCGCCGAGCGCGTTGCTGGAACTGTTGCCGCCAGTGCCGCCGTGACCGCCGCCGGAACCGTCATAGTATGTGCCGCCGGAACTGGAGCCGCTGCCCGGACCGATTCCAAGGTACTGGCTGGGAGCGCCACCGTAACCGATGCTATTGGCATTGATGCTCCCGCCGCCGGCGACCGCAACGTCGCCGGTCACGGTCAGGTTCAATCCGGCGGGCGTAACGTAGTTCCAACCGTAGCTCACCAGCACGGTCGCGCCGTCGGGGATTGAAGAAGTTTCGGTCCGCGCAATTTGTATCGTGCCGTCCGGCAAATCGGTTTCCACATAGTCCACGCCGTTGGAATAAGTGATGGTTTGACCGGCATCCTTCACCGTCACCGGGCCGTAGGCATTCGTGTGCAACAAGGTCACCGGATTGGTGCCCGTCAGCCCTTGCGGCTCGTTGTCGGCGAATTCAAGCCAGGTGCTCAGACCATTGGGTGAAAACCGGTGCGTCAGCGTGCCGCCCGGCGCCACCCGCAGGCTGGCAAAGGTGTGCGCGCCGTCCACGGTCACGGTGCAGTTGCTGATGACGATGTTCGCGCCGTCGTAGTTGGTGTCGAGCGGCCCGATGGCGGTGCTGGTGGTGAAGACCACGGCGGGCGTTTTTGGGGCGAAAGCGGCGAAGAGTAATCCCGCCAAGGCCAACCGCAGTATGGACACCGGGTTTTTCACGGCTGAACAAGATTTGGGGCACCAGTTCTTTTGAGCTGACTAACCCATTCAAGCCCGGTCTTAAGGGTTTGTCAACTCCAGGATAAGGCTCTGCATGACGCGAGCGCCCCTTCGGGTTTATTGGATTTGCACCCGATAAAGACGAGTGGGGTTGATTGCCGGTTCATCCACGGACTTGACGGTATTGTCACCCGCCACCGGACCGCCCAGCGGAACCCCATTGGAGTCCGCCAGAGCGTCAATAGACCGGACTTGATAATTGAATCCGGATTGAGTCGGGAATGAGATAACAATGTTGCTGGCGGTTTGAGTTGTGTTGAGGGCGAAGACCGGAACGAGCATCAGGAAGTTCGCGTTGCAATCCGCCGTGGCGGTGGCAGGTCGGTTGAGCCGCAAAGTATTTGTGGAACCATTGAACGACACCGTCACGAGGTTTCCGGCGCCATCGAGCAAGGAAACGGAATGGTAGCTTTCCCAAGCGATACTTGCCATGGAGAATGTGCCAAGCAAGGTCGTCGTTTGATTGGTGGTACCCCCCGCCGCCCGTCACCCGGGAAAGTGTGCAGGTGGTGGCGCCACCGCCAGCAGCCAGACGCGCATACACGTTATAGCTGCCGGCCGGACAGGCGCCGCTGATGATGGGAATTCCCGGACCGGTGCAGCTGAACGCGGCCTGGAACGACTTTCCGTGCGAGTGGCCGACGTTGACCGAGACGATGATTTGCGGCGAGAGTTGCAGCACCGTCACCCCGGCATCGGCGGACCGCAGACCCGAAGCCGACCGGTTGAGCGTCACGCTGATGGAACTGTTATTGGTTTGCGTCGGATCCGAAATGCCCACCAGCAGATTGGAGGTTTGATCCCAAGTCATGACTGAAGCCTTGTCGCTCACCGTAATCAAGTCGGCGGAACTGTTTCCGTTGGTCCAGAAATTGGCCGCCACCACGCCCAACGATGGCTTCTTCACGGCCTGGACCGACGGCGTGTTGGTGAGGAGGATGATATCCGGATTGAGGGCATAGTTGCTGACGCTGCTGGCGGTCAGGTTGGGCAGGATCACGTAGGCATAACTCGCGTTGGCGGGGTGCAGCCCATGATTAAACCAAATTTTCAGATAGTTGTCGGTGTAGGCCGTAGTGGAGTCGCCGGAGTTGATTTGTGACCAGGAACCGCTGTTGGCCACAAAGGCGGCCTGCAAATTCGTTGACCCGGCGGGAAAATAGTAACCGCCCGTGCCGCTCAAGGCACACCAGGAAGGCGTCGCGCCGGGCAGGTTGGAACTCCAGCCGGCCGTCGGTGCTATGGCGGTTCCGTTCAACGTGAAGCTGCTGGTGATCGGGGATCCCAACCGGCGATTCTCGGCGGTGGTATGAACTGATCCCGAATCGCTGCAGGCAATCCCCGCGCCAAGGCACACAATTTCGGTGTCGAACATGAACCAGGATTTCCGGCCGTACAATGTGGTGTTATAGGTGTGCAACGACATGCCGGCCACCCCGTAAGTACCGGCCACCTGTGCGCCGCCCACCCAGTTCTGGTCGGTTGTTTTGGCTTCGCCGTAAGCATTGCTCAACATATTGGTCCCGGCGGTTGTTCCCGGCAGGTGACAGGGATCCACCGTCGGCCAGAAATCGCCGTTGAACTGGTTATCCGCGCTGCCGACGTAAAGATAGGTCATGCCGTCCCCTTGATGCCAGCCGTGCAAGTTGCCGCTGTTGATCGATTCATAATTGGCAATGCGGCGGGAGGACATGCTGATGCCAAAGCCAAAGCCGTTGCGCAACGCCACCACCCGGTCCATGCTCGCAAAATGAAATTGTCCCGCCGCCAGCCGCGGTGAGTTGGCGAAATTGGTCAACGCGGCCGCGGTGGCTGGGGGAGCAAACTGCGCGATCTGACGCATGGCGGAAAGGGCGCCCGCACCGTCGCCGTATTCCGTTTCATACGACCATGAAACGGCGCGGCCGCGCACCATATCCATCATGACGCCGTTATCGATCAGGGGTTCGAAGGAATTAATGGCCCAGTCATAGACGTTGCTCAGATGGGGATCGGTGATTTGCCAGGCCGAACCCTGCAACAGGTTTACGATCTTTGGAATGTCGCCCAGCAATACCAGGCCATAATGCCCCGTGTACGCAATGTTTGAATGGAAGACAAACGAACCGTCGGTATAAAATCCGTCGCTGCTGGTGACATAAAGAAACACCGGGCTCAGGCTGGTCTGCGCCGAAGTCAGCTTGTCTCCGTTCTTGCCGAGAATGCCGCGAATGGCTACGACCAGCACTTTGTCGGAGGTATTGGCGCCGGTCATCCAGCCATAGGTTGCGCCGGGGCCGCCGGGACTGAAACGGTCCACCGCCGCGCAATAGTTGGTGATCTGCGCGCCGGTCAGGGCAGGATATAACAATACCTCCGTGTTATTCAAAGCTTGCGGCCCGCTGATTTCCCAATGGAACCAATTGTCATATTCCGTCGCACTCGTGGTGTAGATATTGGTCGTCATCCAATCCAGGCCGCTGGCCACCGCGCCCGCCAGGCTGGCGTTGCCTTGCAGCGAACTCCCGGGTGTGGCCCAGGCCAGCGCCATGGCCTGCAATCGTTGGAAAGTTGAAACGATATTCGCCGATACGGAACCGAGAGGCAGATCGCTCCACAGACAGGCGCGCGTGGGGTTTGTATTCATGCTGCTCCAGTAACTGTTCGCGGTGTTCGCGATGCTGGAGGGGCTCCCGCCATTGCTGATGAGGTTGTTCTGCCAATACAGGCGCAAGTCGTCGAACTGATCGGCCCGCGAGCTCAGGGTCAAGGCCTGGAGAAGGAACAAAGCGATCATCCCGAGACGCCGTGGTTTCTGCCCGCCCCAGGGCAGGCGTTCGAGCCAATTCGCGGCCGGGAAAGGCGAAAAGATGTTTTTGCCGCGCGGTGGGAAAGCACTTTTAAAGAGCGCCCGCGTGATAATCACAGCAAAAAGAAGGGACATTAACATATTGGGGTTTCATTTATTGAAGCCAGAGGATCGGTTGGGTAATGGCAATGTTGCGACGCACCTCCGGATCCGTGGGGTCCGGCGGCAGTTTTTTCCAAAGCTCAAGGTATTCCGGTTCGTCCAGCGCCAGACAGGCCAGGAACAAGAGCAGGGCCAGAGGAAAATGACGGAACCAGGCGTGATGCAGATAAGAGGGGGATTGTCCGGGAGAGAATTGCCTCATAAAGCTGAAGCTGGCAAGAGCGTGGAGATCGAATGAATTACAGCATCCGTGCTCATCACGGTAAGATTGGATAAATCGTCGCGGGTTTGAATAAAGATACACACAATTTCCCTTCCCACTTCGGGGAGGAAAAGCGGATTTGAGGAAGCAATATCAATTTCCTGGAAACAGGAACACCCCTCTTTAGGGGGAGGCAGACGTTTCGCCGGCCTCCCGGGTCGGCAGGATTTTGAGATCCACAGTCAGGCAGCGCCGTAAACCGGCAGGACATTTCCCGGGATGATCAGACCTGACTGCAAACCACCATCATAAAGCACATCCCCCCTCCAAAGGGGGGTGGCTTGGGCCCGATGGATTTGTTGGAATAGGAGGAGCTATGCACCGAAGAGAATTCCTCAAAAATGCCGCGGGTGGCACGCTTGCGCTGGCTGCCGCGGGCATGACCGGTCTGACGTTTGCTCAAAATGTTGCCGACAAGCCGGTTTCCACGCCAGCGGCCGCGAAGGACAATCCGGTTTCGGCCAGGCTGCGGGGCGTGAATCTCGGCTCGTGGCTCGTTCTGGAAAAATGGATGGTGCCCGATGTTTATCGCGGCACTCGCGCGCCGGATGAATACAGCCTTTGTCTGGCACTGGGCAGCCAGGCGAAGGACAGGTTGAATCGCCATCGTGAAACTTTTATCACCGCCAAAGATTTTCGTTGGATCAAGGATTGTGGCCTGAACGCCGTTCGGTTGCCGGTAGGTTATTGGGCGCTGGAAGCGCCGGAACCATACGTGGAATGTTCGCGGTTCATCGATTTTGCGCTGGACCAGTCCCGGCAAAACGGCCTGAAGCTGCTCCTGGATTTGCATGGCGCCCCCGGCAGCCAGAATGGCTGGCCTCACAGCGGGCGGAGCGGGCCCATCAACTGGCCCAAGGATCCCAAAAATATTCAAGAAACGTTGCGCGTCCTCGAAAGTTTTGGACAAAAATACGGAAAACATCCGGCGCTGCTCGGAATTGAATTATTGAATGAACCCAGTCCCCAAATCCCTTTGGAGATTCTCCAACAATTTTACCAGGATGCCTACCCGCGCCTCCGCCAATGCGTTGATCCGGCGGTCGCGATTGTGTTTCACGATTCGTTCCGCCCGTTGGCCTGGAAAAATTTCATGCCGGCACCCGCGTTCGCCAACGTGATTCTGGACACGCACCTCTACCAATGTTTCGGCAAACAGGACCGGACCCGCACCGCGCGGGAACAGCTTGAATTCTCCCTGAACCGCAAAAAGGAACTGGACGAGATGCAGCACGGGGAATTGCCCACGATCGTCGGCGAATGGTCGCTGGCCTTGCCCGGCTCGGACCTGTTGGAGCTGTCACCGTTGCAGGTGACATCCGTCAAACGCGCCTACGCGGACACGCAACTGCTGAACTACGAAGGAACCCGCGGCTGGTTTTTCTGGAGTTACAAACTCGAATACCCTTCCGAGTGGAACTTTCAATACAGTGTGGAACACGGCTGGCTTCCTGAAAATTTTGCCGTTTGAGAATCGCGCGGCTGGTCCAATCCGGCCCGCGGCTCCGGCGATTTGGGCCCGGGTCAGATGTGGATAAGCCCCCGCTGGATCGCCACGGTGACCGCTTCCGTCCGGTCGGCCACGTGCAGCTTGGTGAGGATGTTTTTCAAATATCCCTTGGTCGTATGTTGTGAAATATTCATGACACTGGCGATTTGTTTGTTGGCCAACCCCTTGGCCAACTCATTCAACACCTCCAACTCTCTTGGTGTCAGCGGTTCGAATTTATCGCGTTTGATGAGGCGATCCGCCACTTCTTCAGGAATCCAATCTTTGCCTGCCGCCACGGCGCGCAAGGCCGGGATCAATTGTTCGCCCGTGGAACTTTTCAAAACATATCCCTGCGCCCCCGCGGCAAGAGCCTTGTGAATGTCCTCGTCCCCATCAAACGCGGTCAGCATCAGAATACGGGCCGCGCCATGTTGATTGCGGATTTCCTGCGCAGCCTGGACGCCGTCTTTGAGCGGCATCCGTGAATCCAACAAGACCAGATCGGGTTTGGAGGTGTTGAACCGGTCGATGACTTGCGTCCCATTGGCTGCTTCGGCGACGACCTCCATGTCCGGCTCGTTATTGATCATGGCAATCACTCCCATGCGCACCACGTAATGATCGTCGGCAACCAGGATGCGGATTTTAGACTCTTTCTTCATGGTCGGCGGTCACGGGTTGCGAAGACTCGTTGCCGTTTGGCGATGGGATCGGAATTTCAACCCGAAGACACGTCCCCCGACCGGGCGCGCTGGTGATGAGAACATGCCCGCCCATCCGTTCGGCCCGCTCGGTCATGCCCAACAGTCCAAAATGCCCGTCGTCCGGCCCCGCGCAGTGGTCCGGGGCGAAACCTTTGCCATCGTCTTTAATCTGCAAAACCACCCGTTGCGGGCTGAATTGCAGATCAATCTTCACCAGGCTCGCGTCAGAATGTTTGACCACGTTGGTCATGGCTTCCTGGCCAATCCGCAACAAATTTTCCTCGACAATTTCAGACAAGGAATCGCCCTCGCCCGTGGTTTCGACTTCCACACAAACGCCGGCGTTGCCGGCAATTTGCCGGCTGCTGGTCACCAGCGCGTTGGCCAGATTGAATTGTTCCGCGGCCCGGCTGCGCAAGCCTCTGACAGAATCGCGCAAGTACACCTGGCTTTGCTTCATCAAATTCCGCGCCAGCTTCAGGTGATGGGACGCGTTGCCGGGATTTTTTTCAAAATGGCTGGCCACCATGTCCAGTTGCAGGGCGATGCCGGTCATGGTTTGTTCCAGGGTGTCATGCAGTTCCTGAGCCAGGCGGGTTCGCTCGGTCAAAACCGCGCGGAATTGAAGCTCCGATTCCTTGCGGGCGGTCATTTCGACCTTCAGTTGGGCTGTCCGCTCCGTGACCCGGACTTCGAGCTGGTCGTGCGCTTGCTGCAGTTCCTTTTGGGCGATCTCTTTTTCGCACACCAACGACTTCAGAACTGAATTTTTCTGCGAGAGCATGACCGTCCAACTGATCGCGACGAGCAACACCGTGAAGAGCGTCGCGAGACTTGCCAGCAGGCGCTGCGGCGTCAGCCAACTTGGGCGCGCAAGGACCCGGACATCCTCCGAGGCCGGGAGCAGCACGCAAAGTGATGTGGTTTTTCCGCCTTGATCATTCGCGAGGAGACAAATGCCGCTGACCTGAAGCAGGCTGCCAATGGGGATTGAACTCAAAAGAGTGTTGGGGGTGGCGGTGTTTTTTTCAGCGGTAAAGACAAAATTAGTGGTCTGGAGCGTCAGGGTGGTTTGAACATAAGGCTCTTTCGTGTTTCCTCCAATTGTTCTGACGGTCCGGTCAATGAGCCGGCCTTTCAGGGTGATCAAATCCGCCTGATGTAATCCATTCTGTACTTCCGCCACGGTCACCGCCTTGGGTTTCACCACGACCCGCGGTTCGCCGGTCTGGCGAAACACCGCATCCTCCAAAACTGGAAGAAAATTTTCGACTGCGGGAAACCCCACGGCTTCGACCACGTCGCCCGGAGCCACGGACTCGGTCAGTCTGCTCTTAACTTCCAAACCGCCGGTGGCATCCTGAAGAAACAAATCTTCACCCTTTCTTTGATAGGTCACCACGCCTTTCACGTGAACCAGACTGGCTGGCGAACTGTCCTGGCGATATTGTGCGATGTCATTCAAAGGGCTCAATGGCTGGTCGAAAAGATTGGTCGGAGCGGGTTGCCGGATACGGAAATCCTCAAGCCGCGGGACGTACAACGTCACCATCATAAAATGTCTCAAAGGCGCATTGTAGGTGGTGCCGACCGTGCCTTTCAAAAGCACCTCGGCGTCCATCAGCGACCTCGGGTCAATATTCGGCGGAATCGGAGAGAAAGCGCGCAAGCGAAATCCACCTGAAACCAGTTCGATTCTAAGCCGGTTGCCGTTCGCCCAGGCGGCTCTGACAACGCCGGAAATCTCGATGCGCTGACTGTCTTCCGCCCCTGACATTAATCGGTCAATCGGAACCGGTTTGGCGGCGGGCAAGGGCGCCGTCCCCAGTTTTTCCCAATGCGGCCGGGTGATGCACGGTGCGTATCCTCCCGGAAAACTGACGCCGGACACGGCGACGAGATCGCCGACCGAAGGTTGCACCCCTTTGTAATTATTTACAAAAACTCCGCCGCTGGAATCCTGCATGAAAAAACGCCCGGACCAGCTGGGTTCAGCGGCGGTCACGACCCCTTTTATGGAAACTGGAATTACCTGCTGTGCTCTCGCCGCTGGAAGCCCAAGCACATTCACGGCATTTGTTATTATCTCGCCGGCACGAACGGCTGCGGTATTTCCGCAGATCAATACGAGAAAGAGCACAAATAACCAGGGAGAGCCGCGCCCGGCATACTGGTTTCTTTGGGGTGTCATTTTAGCATTTTATCTCTGGTAGCGTGATGGTGTCAAATGAAGTTCTAACTCGTTTTATCACTTTTTCCTACCCCTCCAAAGAGGGGTAGCCGATCCGAAGTGAAGCGGGTAAAGTCGTGCACATTCGCCGCAAATCCAAAACGTTTATGCAGTTCATAAACAGGCATTGTCCAACCGATTCAGAAAACTCAGTTTCCATACTCATTAACAGCCGTGGCAGCCTCAGAGTCTCCCCATCCCGGCGGCCAACCGGCGGTTGCCGCTGCCCACAGGATTGGTCATCCCTAAAGATTTTCAGTTTCATTCATTATTGACCGGCGACCAGCCCGAAATCAGCAGCCATTTCCAAACCCGTTCAGCCAAAATCTATGAAAACAACCCATCCATCCCAAACCAACCCACTCGACCTTGCGAGCATTCGTGACCAATTGCATCTGCAAATCCTGGCCGCACTGACTTGGGCCGCCCTATTTGCCCTGACGCAACCGGCTGGCGCCCAAAGTAGTTATACCTGGAATGTCACCAGCGGCAATTGGAGTACTCCCGCCAGTTGGACGCCAAACACCGGTCCAGGCGGACCGCTACCCGCCGACTCCGTAACGTTGGGCAACACCGGCGCGTCCAGCAGTTCGAACACCGCCAACAACATCGTGGACGGAGGTTTCCAAGGCACGGTCGCAAACCTGACCAACAACCCGGTTTCCATCGCCCCCTTTAGCTATAATGTCACCGGGATTCCCACAGGTCAGACGCTGACCGTAACCAACCAGATGCTGGTTGGGGGACTGAATGAGCCGGTCGGCCCATATCTTACCTACGCGATCATGACCGGCAGCGGCACACTTATGGTTACGGCGGCCAACCTGGCCGTAGAAAATTATGGAACTGCGGCCGGTGCCAATACCTATGCAAATCTGGATCTCTCCAGTCTGGCCAACTTCGTTTTTAACAACCTGAATGGAACCATCAGCATCGCGGATACGACATTGCCGCAAACGTCGGGTTCACATAACGTGAGAGCCGGGGGAAATCTTGTATTGGCCGGTGTGAGAAATTTCATTAACGC
>JAJXYT010000116.1 GCA_021780375.1 bacterium
GTAACCAATATTGTCGCGTCCGCTGCCGATTTCGTATTGAATGGTTGAGCCGTGCAGGCTCGCTTCGCGGGCGGGCAGCGTGAGGGAGCCGTCGTCACTCTGGTGAATCAGCCACGCCGCGATCTCCGGCGCGGCGTTGAATTTCAAAACGACCGTGGAAGAAATTTTGTCGGGGGCGGCGGGCGGCACGAATATCGTCGTGCCATCGCCGTTGGTTTCCACGCTCAGCGGTTTGCCCGGATCGGCCAGCAAAAAAGCCGATTCGGCCTTGCTCAACAGGTTCGGCACAAACAATCTGCCATCGGCCGGCCAGTCAAAGACGTGCAAATAGAGCGTGGTGTTGCCGTTCTTGATTATTTTTGTACAACGCCCCCACGGCAATTGTCGTGTGAACGGACTGGCGGTCGCGCCGTAAATCGCCGGGCCGTTTATTTTCATCCATTGGCCGATTGCCGTCAGCCGTTCCACGGAAGCCGCGGGGATCACGCCTTCGCCGGTGGGACCGACGTTTAACAGGTAATTGCCACCTTTGCTGGCGATGTCCACCAGGTTGCGGATGAGCGTCTGCGCGGATTTCCAGTGATCATCGTCCTGCTTGTATCCCCACGTGTCGTTCATCGTCATGCAGGTTTCCCAGTCGCGGCCGGGCAGGCCGTTGGGCGGGATTTGTTGTTCGGGAGTTTCGTAATCGCCCGCGCCTTTGACGCGGTCGTTGATAATCAGGGCGGGGTCCAGCGAACGCAGATAGTGATACAACGCCTGCCCGTCCCGATCCGTCCAGCCGTTCATCCATTGGCCGTCAAACCAAAGCAGGGCGGGATGATATTGGGTGATTAATTCCTTCAGCTCGGTCCTCAGGTATTGGATATAAGCCTCCTTCCTGCCCGGCACAAAACGGGTCGGATTATACGTCGGCCGCTCCGCGTTGGGATTGGCCGCCTCCTGATCGGGGCTGTGCCAGTCCATGATGGAGTAATACACGCAGAATTTGACGCCCTCCCGACGGCACGCTTTGCTGAGCGCCAGGAGCGGATCCCGGTGCCACGGCGTGTCATTCACGACATTGTATGCCGTAGCCCTGGTGTTGAACATGCAAAAGCCGTCATGATGTTTGGAGGTAATGACCAGATACTTCATGCCTGCGGCCCTGGCGGTTTTGACCCATTGATCGGCGTCGAATTTCACCGGATCGAACCGGGACGCCAGCGTGGCATATTGGGCGCGGGGAATGTGCATGTCATTCATGATCCATTCACCGGCGCCGCGCGAGAAGCCGGCATCACCCGTCCCTTTGCCGTCCCAGTAACCGGCGGCCTCGGAATACAGTCCCCAATGGATGAACATGCCGAAACGCGCGTCGCGCCACCACTCCATGCGAGCGTTGTGCTGTGCCGGGGTTTCAAGCGAGCCGCGACCTTCGGGAGTCGTGTCGGCAGCTTGCGCCTGGGTCAGAAAGCAGAAGATTAAAGCCAATAGCGCCGGAAGGAATCGGTTCATTTTGCCTTTTTTGGAGCAGGAGCAGTACTGTGTGGTTTGTGGTTCAAAATTGTTTGCCGCTGATTTAAAAGCCGGGCGCGCTCGGCATCGACTTTGAGGATGAATTCGCCGAACAGAGTGTTCGCCCACGCAAACCACGGACGGGTGAATTTGGCCGGATGGTCCCGGCCGAAGGATTTCGCGCAGTTCTCGCGTCCCGTCCTCGTGGACATATCAAGGATGACGCGACCGGCTTCGGTGACGTTCTGAATTGAACTCGTGGAATTCACAGTTTCAGCGTTCCACCCCCTTGGCGACTGGTCAATAACGAAGTGTTAATTGCCAAACATTACTGTCAGACCCTGCCGGCAGCAATAAGGTGAATCCCACCCTCGCACCGGGGTCTTCACCCCATGACCGCGCGGTTTTGGCAGTCCGGAGCAAAATTCCTTTTCGCCGGTCCAGTGCTCCAGCTTCGCCGGTAAACCTCAGGAATCGGGACACCGCCTTTCGACTTAACCACCGCAATTTTCACGACCGAAGCCGGTGACTTCACCTTCAGGAACTTTATAAAGCCAGCCGGTCAGTTATTCACCTTGTTCACATTCGGCAAAAAATTTTGAATCGGCGGACGGTTGTCACTGTCGTTTCCTGTAATGAAAAGAATAATTCGGATTTTACTGGTTGAAGATAATGCTGCCGATGTCGAGATGATCCGCGAATCGCTGCGACAAGGCGGGCTGTCGTTCATCTTGCGTCATGCTGCCAACGAGGCGGTTTTCGCGCGCGAATTGCAGGAGCATTCGATGGACGTGATTCTTTGCGACCACGGCTTTCCCGCGTTCGATGGTTTCAAGGCGTTGGAACTGGCGCGGACGCATCACCCGGAAGTGCCCTTCGTCTTTGTTACCGGCGCATTGGGGGAAGACGTGGCCATCGCCTCGTTCAAAAATGGCGCGGCGGATTACGTCCTGAAAAGCCGTTTGACCCAACTGCCCCAGGCCGTCGAGCGCGCACTGCGCGAAGTGGAAGAACGCGAGGCCCGCAAACAACTTGAACGGGACCGCGACCAGCTCATCCAGGAACTGAAAGAGACGCTGGCCATGATC
>JAJXYT010000159.1 GCA_021780375.1 bacterium
CACAAGCCGGTGTTCGCGGACAGAGTGAATCAATACGACCTGTTCATCTATTCCGAGGATGATATTGGAATTCAGGAGGCTCAAATCCAGGCATTTTTGAGTGCCACGGCCCAGTTGGCCACGGATGAGGTCGCCGGCTTTCTCCGATACGAAGTGGATGAATCCGGAAGGTGGCTTCTCGATGAGCCCTGGGGACATTACCATTGGAAACCAGCATCCGTCAGACGGCGAGGCGCTTACATCATCGCCGAGTTCACAAATGAGCATTCAGGATTTTACATTCTTACGCAGCGGCAATTGAAACTGGCGATTGCCTCGGCAGGCTTTCTGCGAGGTCCGTGCCGCGGGCGCTATGGCTGGCCCGAAACCGCAGCGACGGATCCTTACACGAACTGCGGCTTCCGCAAAGTGATTTGCATTTCCGCCCTGGAAGACTTTCTCGTTCGTCATCTTTCAAATCGTTATGTGGGCCAACTTGATGTCACCCTTGAATCGTTCAGGCAACAGGTGCAAACGCTCATGGACATTCATGACGGGACCCATCCGGCGCGCACTCTCTGCGAGGTGGAATCAAATCGCCTTCATGGTTGGTGGCAAAAGAGTTATTATGAGAAACCTGATGATGGATTGCTGGAAATGGTGCCTGGCCATGCGAGAGACATCCTTTCCATTGGATGCGGATGGGGAGAGACTGAAGCCAGGCTCAAGCAGCGCGGCACAAAGATCACGGCTCTTCCTCTGGATTCGGTCATTGGAGCGGCGGCGGCCCGCCGGGGTATTGATGTTATCTATGGCACATGGGACGAGGGTATGACATTCCTGAATGGGCGGCAGTTCGATTGTGTGCTTATGACGGGATTGCTCCATTTGCGGCCCAACCCGGAATCCACCATCGAGCAGTGCTGTCGATTGGTTCGGCCTGGCGGAACTTTGGTTTTGAGCGGCCCAAACTTCGAACGTATTCCGTGGCTGATAAAGCGCGCCTTAAGGATCGGTGAGTTGGGGAAACTGCGGAGTTTCGATTTGAGCGGAATTAGCGTGTGTGGGCCCCAAACGTTGGCAAAGCTTTTCAGAAAGCCGGGCTTTTATGTCGTTGCAGTGCAATGGCTCGACCATTCAATCAACCGGGGTTACCTGGCGGGAAAGCAGATAAAATTCGGGCGGCTCACAGCCAGAGGTTGGGTGCTTCAAGCGCGGCGGCAAACTCGGGTTGATCAAGCAGGCAATGAGTATGAGCATGCTTAAATCCATTCAAGATTATCATTCGTTGTTCGGTTGGCGCGGCGTATGGTTGGCGGCCCAGGCCAGTTTGCGACAAAGGAGTATGAAACTGGCCGTGGTTGTGCCGGGGATCAAGCACCCGGTCCATGTCAGGCGCAGAAAAAGAGGTTTTTGAAAGCGCGGATGCCTGGATCGATAAGGTCGGCACAATTGCCATTGAACTGGATGATGGAATAAAACCGGGATGTAGTTATGCTTTTGAAGGTGCTGCGAAGGATTTTGAAATAATGTGCCGGAGAGCGGAAACGTTATTTGTGGCCAGATCCGGCCATAGGTCCACCTCAGATGATCAGGCAGCGGGGCAATCGGCCGAGTCCTTAAAAGGGAACAGCTCTACGGGGCCAAAACCAGGATTGTCCGGCAGAATAGTCGGGCCCTGGTGGTGTTAAGATCGGGTTGAATTTTCTTCGCATGTTGAATGGCCCTGTTTTAAGAAGACTGGTCTTGATGATCTGCGGATTTGGTGGCCGGCAGCGGCCCCTCAGACATCCGTGCTCACGCAGATAATACGCCCTTTGGGGCACAATCGAATCTCAAATGTTGTATCACAAAACGAAGTCTTTATGTTAAAAGTCAGTGTGATCATGCCGTGTTTCAATCACGCGCGGTTTTTGCAGGATTCTATCAGAAGTGTTCTTAAACAAACATACCAGAATTTAGAATTGATAATTATTGATGATTGCTCCTCGGACAATTCCTGGGAAATCATAGAACGTTTTGCGAATCATGATTCGAGAATCAAACCAATCAAGCATGGAAAAAATGAAGGGCTTTCCAGGTCCAGGAATGATGGCTTAAAAATCGCTGGTGGCCATTTTGTTGCCTTTTGTGATTCCGATGACGTTTGGGAGCCGGAGAAATTGGAAGTTCAAATGGAACTGCTTCATGACAATCAGACCTGTGGTCTGGCGTATAGTGATACGATGATTATTAATGAACGCGGCTTGCGGGTTGGACAGCGGTTCAGCGAACGTTTCCCTCTGCCGCTGGCCCCATCCGGGTGGTTGTTTGGGAAGCTCGTTCGGCGCAATTTCATCAACATTCAAAGTGTGTTAATCAGGAAGGAGTGCGTTCAGTCTGTGGGGTTTTTCGACGAACAAGTGGAATTGGTTCAAGATTGGTGGTATTGGATTCAGCTTTCCCGTGATTACCGTTTCCTATATTCCCCAAAACTGCTCGCCAGGTATCGTGTGCACAGTCGCAGCACGAATTTGGTGCAGAAACGCGGCTATTGCATCAATCGGTTCAAAGTGTTTAAACGAATTTTACGGAAGTACACCGATTTGCCCCAATACGTCAGGGCGGACCTCGTTTTCCAAATGGGTGCTGAGTTGTGCGACCTCGGGAAATCCCGCGCCGGGCGCGACTTGCTGTGGGCCGCCGTCGGATTGTCTATAACGGATTGGCGGGCTTTCGGCTGCTTGTGCCGATCCTCGCGACGCCTGCTGATGATTCCGCGACAGAATGTCGGTTCTTCTTCACCGAAGGCAGTTAAGGTCAGGGAAACCGGCCCGATTATCACTTCTGAAAATGCCAACAAGTAAATGGGCAATTGATCGTTTATAATCTCTGAGCTGATGGAAACAATGAGTTCGGTTCCCATCGCTACTGTAGTGATCAGATCTTTATGCGTTTTTTGTTTATCTATCCAAGCACTGGTGTCCTGGGCGGAATTGAGACACTTCTTGCCAGAATGTCACGGTGGCTGATTGAAAATGGCCATCAGGTGACTTTATTGGTTGAACAACCGGGGGAATGGACTGAGCTTCTGCCGCAGGGCGTGAAATGCATCATTTTAGACAGGCAGTTTCCAAAACTTTATTACTACATTCACGCCAAACATCTTTGGAATTCCTTGGGAATCGAGAAGCCGGACGTGATCAAAAGCTTCGACCTCAGCTCTTCATGGATAGCGTGCCAATTAGCTCGAATAATGCAGAATAACTGCAAGGTCATCGCGGGGATATATAACCCTTACGTGTTTACATGGTATTGGGCGCCGGAATCACTGCCGCCCTGGAGCACTAAATGGCTTTACTTGAGAAACTATTTGAAGTACATCCCCGCCAGTGCCCGTGTCTTCTGTGGCATCGATCAAATTGAGGAACTTAAACAGGTGCATCACCAAGGGGGAATCCTGTGGCCGATTCCCATTGATACGACACAGTTCCTGCCTGCGTCACGGAAGCCCCAATGGGGCCGGATCGTTTCCGTCGGGCGTTTGTCTCCGATGAAGGACTACAATTTTTACATGTTCGACGTGATCACCAGCTTGCGAAAGAAGGGCTATGACGTCACTTGGTCCGTGTATGGGACTGGTGAGTATGAAAACCGGATGCGCGACCGTATTGAGCAGGACGGTCTTCAGCAGGTGGTTTTCATGGAGGGATCTGTTCCCTACAACCGTTTTTGGAAGGTTTTGGAGGATGCTTACGTTTTTGTGGGAATGGGGACGGCGATTTTAGAAGCGGCTTTGTTCAAGGTTCCCAATGTGAATGCCCTCGCTTATGACCGCGAAGGCATAACCCACGGCTCGGTCTATCGTTTCCCGCCGGGATGCATCGGTCCTTCGCTGGCATCCCCGGCGAAGCTTAGGGTGGTGGACGAAATCGAGCGCATTCTGCGTCTTGGTTCCGCGGAATATCAGACCGAGGCGGAGTTGGCATATGCTCACATGCGGGATCATATCGTGGATAACTCCATGAATCATTTTCTTAAACTGGTTCGGGAAGCTGGCCCGATCCGGACTCCCCAGACGCTTTACCTGTCAAACTATCCCCTCTGGTTCGTTCGGCGTGTGATGAAAAGACTTGTCCGTCCCAGGGAAACTATCCATCCGGGCTCCACCTTGCCGGCAAAACCGGTCAATGTCTGAACAGCCTGGCAGGATGCAGACGCCGAAGGTGCGTTTCCTGGTGAGGGCTTCAAATTCACAATCGTGAAAAGTTCTACGTAATGAAAATAATATGGCTTATGAAGTCAATTTGGCCTGCAATTATTGGCTATTCCCGTTTTTTGTGTTATACTCAAGCGTCCTATGCGACTGTTCAGCAAGAGCGAAGAAAAACGTTAGGGGATCAAACCTCGCAGCCGTCCATTCCAAATTCCAAGTAAAGCAATAATGAGAGAAACAACCCGCCGTTTTTTGCCCTGCGTGGCTCGGGCTAACGTGGATATGAGTCACGTTTATCGTCTCAACCTCTCCAAGTCAGGCAGGTGGCTGCCGGCGAAAATTCTGGCGGCCACGATTTTCTGTCTGCTTGGCCTGATATTTCCGGCTTATGGCGCGGGGACATTACCTCTCGTTGCCATTCATGATTCCGAATACACTCGGGCGTTGGAAACCATGCCCGCTACGGGAGCAACCCCGACAGGGTCTGGCACGACCGGTTTTCAGTGGTGGGTGGATAATTGGCATTATTTTGTGATGCCCGAGTCTGTTGAAGAAGCCTTGCGCTCGGACGGAACCGCCTTTCAGGTCGTTGGCGACTCGAACATCGTTTCCGGGCAATTGCTCAACAGCAATGGCCTGCCAGCTTATCCAATTGTCATCAGTCTGGCGTCCGAGGCGATCAATGATAATGAAATTGCCCAGTTTACCAATTATGTCGCCGCCGGCGGCTTTCTCTTCGTCGGTTCGTCGTCTTTCACTCGCAACACCAATGGGACGACCCGCGGTGACTTTGCGTTTGCCAATGCGATGGGTGTACACATGGCTACCAATAATCTGAACAACTGGGTGCTGGACGAGTTTTTTACCAAGACGGCAGCTAGCCCTGTTGTAAGCGATATTCCCAGCGGCACGCTGCAGTGGCTGGCACCCCTTTCTTCAGACGAAATCACCTATGGTGATTCCCCAAATCACGGTCCGAATTCCTTTCATCTTTTGTGGCAGGTCCAGCCCGGCGATGCCACCGTGGTTGCCATGGGAGGAACCTATGCAAATTTTGAGGCTTATCCCTATTTGCTCGTGAAGCCCTTCGGCAAGGGCTATTTCATTTACGACGCAGCGATGGAACCGTTCCTCGGGCACAATGGGTACTTCCCGGGCATTTACACTTACATGATTTTCAGGGAAGCCATTCAGTGGGCATTTCAGTCCGCAAAATTGCCAATCCCCAAGGTCAGCCCGTGGCCGTATCCCTACAACGCGGCGGTGATCTTTCGTCACGATATGGAGGATTTTCCGGATTTCATCAACACTATTGAGGCCTCTGCCCAGTATGAGCATTCCGTGGGCGCAAAGGGAGACTACTATTTTTGCACGGGCACATTGCGAACGGAATATACGCCGTCCGATCAATCCAATGAGATTGCCAGTCTGAAGCGAGCGATCACGTTGTATGGAGCGTCCATTGGCTCGCATAATGGGGGGTTGCCCAACCCTGATAACTCGTTTTTGGTTTCGACTCAGTATGATTACTGGCATTGGGGGCCTGATGAAGCCATCGATGTCACCCCGCCGCCTACAGGCTATTTAAGCGGGACGGCATACTCTTTTGCGGCCATTTCAAATTCTTTTGCGGACCTCGAAGGCTGGGGTCTTACCAATGGCAGCGGTCTGCGGGAATGGGCGTCTCCGGCCTTCAATGCCAACCGCGAACCCTCCAAGCAGATTTTACAACAACTCAGCGTGGCCACGGCGGGTGAGGAAAAACTTACTCCATTCCCACATTGGACGCTCTCGTCGGAAACCTCCGGCTTGCGTTATCCCGTGCTAAGCCTGCCGCTCAGCGATTGGTTTGTGAATGGCATCGTCTCCCAATCTTTGGAAAGCGGACACACCGTGGATACCGTGCATGCGTTGATCAACTATTATTACAATCTGGGGGCGTTGATCAACCTCTATTGTCACAGTCCATCAGACGGAGGAGCGAGCATCATTGAACAAGGCGTGGACACGGACCCCGCGCTTGAGCAGGAAAATGTCACGTACAGCATGAACACAAACCTGTTCCCGCAAATGTGGTCGGCCAACGCCGACAGCGTTTATCAGTGGTGGGTAAAACGTTCAACCATGAAGATTGTCCCCAGCTCTGCCAGAAGCGGCAGCCAATCCGTCACCACGATATCCGTTTCGGGGGCAAGTAGTACGAATGCCGCGATTGAAATTCTTGCCTTCAGTCCGTCCTATTCCGGGCTTCAGGTCTATACGAACGGAGTTTTGACCGGTACAAACAATTACCGGATTATCGGGCAAACGATCAGGGTACGGGTGGGGACCTCGGTGACCAACGTTCAGGTGCGTTACACCCCCCGGCCCACTGCCCTGAATGACACCTACTACGTGTTGCCGGGGCACACGCTGACGGTTGCGGCGCCGGGTGTCTTAAGCAACGACCTGGTGGGATGGGGCACCAACTTGACAGCCCAACTGCTCACCGGGCCGACGAATGGCATCCTGAACCTGCACAGTGACGGCTCCTTCAGTTACACCCCGACCACCGGGTTCACCGGCGTGGACGCGTTTACCTATCGGGCGAATGACGGACAGACAAATTCAAATCCGGCGACAGTGACCATCCTGGTGATGAATGTTCCGACGATTATCACCGAGCCGTCGACCGTGACCACCAATGCCGGAGCGACGGTCAATTTCACCATGGTTGCCACCAACAGCAACAATGTTCCTCTCAGCTACCAGTGGTTCCAAAATGGGACCAACGGCCTTGTTGATGGGGCAAACATTTCCGGTTCAACCAGTGCGACCTTGACCATCAACAGCGTTCTGGCTGGCAATGCGGGCCAGTACACCGTGGTCGTCAGCAATCCGGTCGGAAGCGTGACCAGTGCCCCGCCTGCACTCCTGTCGGTCGCGGATCCGGTCATCACCAGTCCGCCGATCGGCGCGGCGCAAGAAAATGGGACGATTGTCGAGCTGAGCGTGGGCGCCTTTGGCACGCCGCCGTTGAATTATCAGTGGCTGCTGAATGGGCAACCCATTGTAGGTGCGAACAGTGCGACAGAGGTTCTGACTGGAGTTACCAATGGCGGTGCGGGCAATTACAGCGTGGTGATAAACAATGCTTTTGGCGGTGTGATGGGCAGCGTGGCCAACCTCCAGGTATATACTTCCGGGTTGATATTTTCCGATGATTTCACCCGCGGAACGAATCCCGGTTCCATCTCGCCCTGGGTGGCGGCGGTGGGCACGTGGACGGTGACCAACAGTACGCTGGATGTGACCGGCTTGAATTCATCCAGTGTCGCCAATGCGTATATGCCGGGAACAAATTGGGGCGATTACAGCGTCCAGGCAAATATTGAGTTCCCGGCGGGATCGTATGGCGGTGGCCTGGGCGGACATTTGGATCCGGCAACGGGGGCGCATTATGGCGCCTGGATTTATCCGGAAGGGTCGCCGGGCGGATCGAGCGTGTTGAAATTGATCAAGTTCTTTGACTGGATTAACTGGAGCGGTACTCCCATGGCACAGGTCACCTTGACCAATGGTGTGGGGACAAATTGGCATTCCTTGAATCTGACGTTCCGAGCCAACGAGATCATGGTGTATTACGACGGAGGTCAGGTGGCGGACGTCTTCGACAACGGGTTTAGTGGTTTGGGGCCGTATCTCAGTGGCGGTATTACGGCAGACGTGTGGGCGCCATCGCCTGCCCAGGCAATGCTGGTCAGTAATGTCATCGTGAGTGAGTTGCCGCCGACGATTACGAACCAGCCTCAGAGCATCGCCGTGGCTCCGGGTGCTAACACTAACGTTACCTTCACGATTGTTGTGGGCGGAACGGCGCCGCTGGTTTATCAATGGTTCGAAAATGGAACGCCGCTGACTGATGGAGGCAATATTTATGGTTCGGCCACGTCCAGCCTGATCGTCAGTAATGTGTCCGATTTTGACGCCGCCACTTACTATGTGGTAGTCAGCAATGCGTTTGGCAGCGTGGTCAGTTCCGATGCCATACTCACAGTCACAGGACCACCGGTGATCACCAGTCAGCCCCAGAACGTCGTGGCTCCCGCTGGAAGCACAGCCGGCTTCACCGTGCGAGCCGGTGGAACGGCTTTGAATTTTCAATGGTTGAAAAATGCAAATCCGATAACCGGGGCCACCACTCCGACGTTGACTTTGAGCAATATCTCTGATGGTGACGCGGGGGTTTACAGTGTGATCGTGAGTAACATTTACGGCAGGGTAGTCAGTTTCAACGCTACACTGGCGGTGCAGGATTGTTTTTCGCCGCCCTCCGGCATCGTGGGTTGGTGGCCGGCCGAAGGGAACGCGAATGACATTATGGGCACCAACAACGGGGCGCTGGAAGGAGGGGCGACGGCAAATACCCCCGGTGTGGTCGGAACCGCCTTCCATTTCGATGGGACAAACGGTTTTGTGCAGATTCCCAACGCACCCGAACTGAATCCCAGCAATTTAACCGTTGAGTGTTGGGTGCGATTTGACACCTTGGACACGCCGGCTGTGGGTGGCTCGTACGCGGGTCAGCAGTATATTATTTTCAAGCAAAACTCCCGGACCACCGGTTTTGAGGGTTTTGAGTTGTCGAAGGACCGTTATCCGCCAAACGTCGGCACCAACGACACCTTTAATTTCGAAGTCACATCAGCATCCGGTCAACTGGTGTTTCTGGAGTCCCAAACCGTGATCCAAACCAATGTGTGGTACTACGTCGCGGGAGTGCGCGGTTCCAATTACCTCCAGCTGTATGTCAATGGGAACCTCGAAGCCCAGACCAACGTGGACTTTCCGCAGGATTATGGCACTGAACCGCTTTACTTCGGCACTTCGGGTGAATCTTACTTTGATCATAAATTGGGCGGATCGCTCGATGAGGTTTCGCTCTACAACCGCGTCCTGTCCTCCAATGAGATTGCCGGCATCTACCAGGCCGGGATGGCGGGTAAGTGCAAACCGCCAACCTTAACCGTAACGGTGAGCAGCCAGATCCGGGTTTATGGAACGACCAACCCGGCGTTTACTGTCAGTTACAGCGGTTTCGTCAACGGCGACGGGACCAACGTGCTTGCGGGTGCGCCATCAATAACAACTACAGCTGCGACCAACAGCCCGGTCGGCAGTTACCCGATTACAATCAGCCAGGGCACGCTAAACGCCACCAACTACAATTTTGTATTCGTGAATGGGATGCTGACGGTGACCCAGGCAGTAGCGACCATCAGTGCCGGGCTGAGTGCGAACAACAAGGTGTATGACGGGACGACGGCGGCGGGTCTGACGACCAACAATGTGGTATTCAGCGGAGTACTGGCCGGAGACGCGGCCAATGTGGTGCTGGTGACCAACGGGTGCGTGGCGAATTTTGTCAGTGCCAATGTCGGCAACAATATTCCGGTGACGGTGAGCGGGTTGACGCTGGCCGGGAGTGCGTCTGGGAACTATACATTGAGCCAGCCGACGAGTCTGACAGCGGACATAACAGGGCTTGGGGTGGCGATCAGTTCCGGGCTGAGTGCGAACAACAAGGTGTATGACGGGACGACAGCGGCGGGTCTGACGACCAACAATGTGGTATTCAGCGGGGTACTGGCCGGGGATGCGGCCAATGTGGAGCTGGTAACGAACGGATACGTGGCGAACTTTACCAGTGCCAAC
>JAJXYT010000084.1 GCA_021780375.1 bacterium
GCCCATCGAGCCCAGCCCGCCGCTGGTAATGAACTGGCGCGGGTGTTCATACTTGAACCACTGGCCGGCCCACATTTGATGCTGGCCCACGCCGGTGGTGATGAGGGCATCACCCTTGGTCAGTTCGTAGAGCGCCTCGACCACCATCTGTTGGAGGATAATCTGGTCTTGCTGGCCTTTAAGATGGTCCTTCATGTGATCGCTGGTGGCGATTTCATGCGTGATGGTGTAAGCGAACGGCGCCTTCTGTTTCCACTCGCCAATTTGCTCCAGCCAGGCCGTGTGTTTCTTGTTCAGCGGGCGCTGAGCGAGCATGGCATTGAGCCGCACCAGCGCATCTTTGATGTCACCGACCACGGCCAGGTTGGCGCGGCGATTCTTGTTCAACTCGGATGCGTCAATGTCCACATGCACAATCGTGCCGTGCTTGCAGAATTCCTCGAACTTGCCGGTCACGCGGTCGTCGAACCGCACGCCGAACGCCAGCAGCAGATCCGCGCCGTCCTTGAGCTTCACCATCGGATCGTTGAACGATTTGCGGTGCGCATATTCGCCGTTGACGGCCCAATTGGCAAACGCCGCGCCGTGCATGCCCAGCCAGCGCAACGACAGCGGGTGCGTCTCGGGAAAACCGCCGATGCCCATGAGGGTGGTCGTGACCGGAATGTTCGTTGCCTCGGCGAATTTCTTGAGCTCCGCCGCCGCGCCGCTGCTGATGATGCCGCCGCCGCAATAAATCACCGGGCGCTCGGCCTTCTCAATCAGGCCCATGATTTCGTTCAACGCCAGGTCGTCGGCGCGCAAATCCGGCTGCGTGTAACCGGGCAGACCTTTTTTGATCTGCGCCAGCGTCGGCCATACCGGCTGGGTTTTGGCCTGCTGGATGTTTTTCGGCACGTCAATCACCACCGGGCCGGGCCGGCCGGTTTGCGCGATATAAAACGCTTCCTTGATGATGCGCGGAATATCGTTCACGTCGGTGATGAGATAGCTGTGCTTCACGATGGGCAGCGTCACGCCGATGATGTCGGTTTCCTGGAACGCGCCGCGACCGATCATGTTTTGATTGACCTGGCCGGTGATGGCGATGAGCGGGCAGGAATCCAGGTAGGCATCGGCAATGGCGGTGACCAGATTGGTCGCGCCGGGACCGCTGGTGCCCATGCACACGCCGGCCTTGCCGGTCGCCCGGCCGTAACCTTCCGCCGCGAAACTGCCGCCCTGCTCGTGCCGCGGCAGAATGGTGCGGATTTTGGATTTGGTCAGCGACTGGTGGATTTCCATGCTCGCGCCGCCGGGATAGGCAAAAATGACCTCCACGCCCTCACGTTCAAGGGCTTCGACGAGGATGTCGCGGCCAAACATGGCCGCGCCGACCTCGGCGCGCGTGGCGGAGGCGGGTTTTTTTTCCAGTGGCGCCGAAGCCGCTTTGGCGGCGGCGGATCCAGCGATTTCAGTTGTTTTGCTCATAGGCTTTGGCGATCAAGAGTAAGATTATGATTACGATTAAGAATCAGGCCGGAATTTTGACCCTTCTTAATCTTAATCTTTTTCTTAATCTTAATCATCGTATTTTTGGTTGTGGCCGGTGGCGCGGATTGAACGAAAAACCCACGACCGTTTCCAGCCGTGGGTTCTTGTTAAAACTTGGTTGCGTTCAACAAGCGCCAACGGCGTCGGCGACTACGACGACGACCACATTGACCACTTGCAGAACGTTTTTCAACATTACCGGCTCAGTTTACAGGAGTTATCGGCAGAGTCAAGCCCTGTTTTTAGCCAATTTTAACCCCTTTTTTGCCCTCGCACGCCGAAACCGTGGAGCGGCAAGGTTAATCAGGGAGGCGGATAAAAAAAGCCGCGGAGAAGTTCCGCGGCCTGCTAAAAACAAACTGTCCGCCGGTGGATTACTCGGCTTTCTTTTCCTTCTTTTCGGCCTTGGGCGCCTTGGCGGCTTTTTCCGGTTTTTCACCTTTTTCCGCCCGGACATGTTTCTCCACAGGCTTCTTCTCTTTGGGTTTGGATTCAGCCGCTTCGATTTTTTCAGCCTTTTCGGGCTTGGCCGCTTTTTCGCCCCTGGCCTCCCGTCTGACGAAACCGCGTTTTTCCGTCCTGGGCATTCTGCCTTCCTCAGCCCTGGCTTCGGCGGGCGCCGCCGCGGCCGCCATTTCCGGAGCGGGCGCCGCCGGCGTGGTGCTCTCGACCCGGACTTTGAGCGTGCCTTTGACTTCGGCGTGAAGGTTCAATTCCACTTCATGGTCACCCACCGCGCGGATCGGGTGTTCGAGATGAATCTTCTTCTTGTCGAGCGAGATGTCGAACTGATGCTTCAATTCATCGGCAATCATGCCGACGGTCACCGAGCCGAACATCTTGCCGTCTTCGCCCGCCTTGACCTTGATGACGCAGATGAGCCTGGAGAGCGCCTTGGAAAGTTCGGCCATGGTGTTGAACTCGTGGGCTTCGCGTTCGGCGCGGCGTTGGCGCAAGGCCTCGATCTGGCGTTTGTTGGCCTGCGTGAGGGGAATGGCCAGCCGCTGCGGGAACAGAAAGTTGCGCGCGTAACCGGCGGCGACCTTCACCTGATCGGACTCGGCCCCGAGGCTGACGATGTTGTGCGTGAGAATGACTTCAGTCTTCATAAAAAAAGTGATGCGTGAAACGTGAAACGTGATTTGTGAATCGATCGGCGCTCGCCGAAAATCAAATGTCCTTCATTAGAACGGAACGTCGTCGTGTTCGGGCGGCGCTTCGGCATCAGCCGGTTGAGGCGCAGACGCGGCTGCCGGACTGGGCCGCGATGCCGAAGGTGCGCCGCTGCCTTCGCCGCCCGCCGGGCTGCCGAGAAATTGAACGGATTCGGCGACGACACCCAAGCGGCTGCGTTTCTGGCCGGTTTGTTTGTCATCCCACTGATCCAACCGCAAACGTCCTTCGACGAGCAGGGGACGGCCTTTGCGCATGTATTGGCCAACATTTTCCGCGGTGCGACCAAAAACATCCACATCCACAAAAGTGACTTCTTCTTTCTTTTCCCCGGTTTCTGTCGTCCAGTAACGATTGATTGCCAACCCGATTTTGGCAATCGCCGTGCCCTTGGGCGTATAGCGCAGTTCGGGGTCGCGGGTGAGGTTGCCGACAAGGATGACTTTGTTAAAGCTAGCCATAAGGCCTCCGGGGTTAAGGGTTTATTTCGCTGGTTTCGGCTCGGGCGAGTGCGTAAAGAAAGCGCGGAAAACTTCGCCGTTCAACGCCAGTTTCGTCCGCAATTGCGTGACTGTGGCCGGCGTGCCCGTGAAAATCACATTCGCGTAAAATCCGGCGGTGTGTTTCTTGTCGGCCACGCGCGCAAAACTCTTCCGGTCCATCTTTTGCACCGTTTCCACTTTGCCGCCCGCCGCGGTGATTTCGGAGGAAATCTTGTCGAGGGCGTCTTTGACGCCTTCTTCCCGTCCCGCCGTATTCAGGATGAACAGACCTTCGTATCGTTTCATTGTTGTGATTCGTTAAATGAGTAACTCGTTAAATCAGTTAAATGGGTTTGGCCCGACCTCGCATTTAACCAGTTAACCAGTTGCTCATTCAACCATCTAACTTTCCATTCAATTGCATTGCTTTTTGTACCCCGTCGCTCAACCAGCATTCCGTCTGGCCGGCCGCCCGCTCCAGAACTTTTTCCACCAGCGCCGCTTCCGTCCGGTCAAACCGGCCGAGCACGTAATCCGTGATCTCCCGCGCGCCGTCCCGGCGCCCGATGCCGAGCCGCAGCCGCGCGAATTCGCGCGAACCCAGATGCTGCTCGATGGATTCCAGCCCGTGATGGCCGCCGCTGCTGCCACCCGCCCGCAACCGAATCTCACCCAGCGGCAAATCCGCGTCGTCCACGCCTACCAGAACCCGCGTCCGCGGCAACCGGTAAAAATTCATCAATGCCCCCACCGTTTCGCCGCTGGCATTCATGAATGTCTGCGGCTGGCACAACAAAACACGGCGGCCATGGCGTTCCGCGCGGGCCAGGCGCGCGTTGAACCTGCGTTCGTTCTTCCACTCCGCCCGCCAGCTTGTCGCCAGTTTTTCGACCAGCAAAAAGCCGGCGTTGTGGCGCGTCTTCGTGTATTCCGCGCCCGGATTGCCCAGGCCCACGATGAGATGCAATGACTCCATGCGCGGCGCGGGCGCGGTGATCCTCGCGGATCACCCGCAAAATTATTTCTTTTTCTCCGCCGGCTTTTTCTCGCCGGCTTTGTCGGCAGCCTTTTCCGCCGCCGCTGCCGCGCCTTTCTCGGCGCCTTTGGCGGGGACTCTTTCGCCGGGTTTGGCGCCCTTTTCGCCCTTGGCCGGAGCTTCGCCCTCTTCGCCTTCTTCCTTCTTTTCCTTGATCATCTCGACATCGCCTGCCGCCACCGCCTCGGTGGTGGTCGCCGCTGCTTCTTCCTCTTCCGCGCGTGGTATCGCCACGGTCACGACCGGGTTGTTCTTGTCGCCAATGATTTCCACACCCGCAGGGGCCGGGATTTCGCCAAGATGAACGGCCTTGCCGAGTTCCAGATGGCTGACATCAATCACGATCTGCTCCGGCAAATCCTTGGGCAGGGCCCGGACTTTGAGCTTGAACAAAATGTGTTCGAGCACGCCGCCACCGGTCTTCACGCCGGCGGCTTCACCGACGGTCTCCAGCGGCACCTGAACGACGACCTTTTCGTTTTCGGCGACTTCATGAAAATCCACATGCAGGACCTTCCCATCGAGCGGGTGATGCTGGACTTCCTGGACCAGCGCGAGGCGCCTGGCGCGCGCGTCGTTTTCCACAGACAAATCCACCAGCATATTTTCCGACGCGGAATGATGGATGAGGTCGCTGATTTCCTTCGCGTTGATTTCGAGGTTTTGCGGCTTGGCCTGATGGCCGTAAATGACCGCCGGCACGCGACCCGTGTCGCGCAATTTCTTGACTCCACCCCGCCGCATCTGCGTCCGGGGATACGCTTTCAATGGCACCGATTTCATGCTAAAAAATGTTTTCCGGCCGGCTCAACTTGTGCGCCCGCCTTTGAATTCAAAGAGCGAGTTCACCGACGAATTGCTGTTAATCCGCTTGATGGCTTCGCCCAAAAGCCCCGCCACCGACAGCGTCGTTATTTTTACACCGTCAATTGCGGGGCGTTGGACTGTATCAGTTGTAATCAATTCGTCAATGGCTGATTTTCGCAATCGGTCAATGCCGACATTATTGAGAATGGCATGGGAAACACAGGCCAGAATCTGTTTGGCGCCTTTTTTCTTCAATAACGCCGCCGCCGCCGTCAAGGTGCCCGCCGTTTCCGTCAAATCGTCCACCAACAGGATGTTTTTGCCGCGAATTTCACCGATCACGGCCATGGATTCCACTTCCGTGGCGCTTTTGCGCCGCTTGGCCACGATGGCCAGCCCCGATTCGAGCACCTGCGAATAGGCGTGCGCCATTTTCAGGCCACCCACGTCCGGGCTGACGACCACGAGGTCGGGCAGCTTTTTCTTCTTCAAATACTCGTACATGACCGGCGCGGCATAGAGATGATCCACCGGGATATCGAAAAAACCCTGAATTTGCTGCGCGTGCAAGTCCACGGTGAGAATGCGGTTGACACCCGCCGCCACCAGCAGGTTGGCGATGAGCTTGGCGGTGATGGGCACGCGCGGCTGGTCCTTGCGGTCCTGGCGGGCATAACCGTAAAACGGCAGCACGGCGGTGATGCGCGACGCGCTGGCCCGGCGCAACGCGTCAATCATGATGAACAACTCCATCAAATTGTGGTTGGTGGGCGGCGACGTCGGCTGGACCACGAACACGTCCTCGCCGCGCACGTTCTCCTCGATTTTGATGAACGTCTCGCCGTCAGGAAACGGTTGGATGGAGCACTTGCCCAATTCCATGCTGATGGATTTGCAGATCGCACGAGCCAAAGGCTCGTTGGCGGTGCCGCTGAAAACTTTCACAAATTAATGGTCTTTCAGGTTAAAATGGAAAAACCGCCGCGGTCGGCGGATGAAAACGCGACCTGACTGTAACAGTGAACGAACCCGGTGCAAGCTGAAATTGGTTACCTGAAATTGGATACTGTTGGGGCGCGTCTGAAAACTCCTTGTCAGGGGTCCCTCGCAGGAGTATTTCCCTGTCAATTCCGTCTGCTTCAGATGTGTGGCAAAATCACAATGCTGAATTGTCTATGAAAGCGCTGACGCCTGTTTTCCTGGTTTGGCTCATTGCTCTTCTCCTGGCACCCACGAATGCGACGGCGGACGGCATGTTCGTCGTGCCGAAATTCGTCTGGGACAAGCACAAGGACATCAACGAACCGACGCAAAAGGCAATCCTTGTTTACGATGCGGGGCGCGAGGATTTGATATTGCAGGTCAAATATGAAGGACCGGTGGACGAATTCGGGTGGCTCATCCCCGTACCGAACCTGCCCACGATCCGAAAAGGCTCGATGAACTGTTTCTACGAATTGAGCCAATACACGCAACGGAATTTCGGACAGCAAGCTGGAGAAATACCGATGGCAGGCAGTCTTGGCAGAGGTGACAACGAAAAACCTGAACCGGTGAAAGTAATCGAGGTCAAAACCGTCGGTGCTTACCAAATCGCCGTGCTTTCGACCCAGGATTCCGGCGCATTGGCAAAATGGCTGGAGGTAAACCGGTTTTATTTTCCGACGAACAAAACCGACGCGCTGGATGCCTACGTCAAACAGCAATGGTATTTCGTCGCGGCCAGAATCGATCTGTCAGCGAGCGGCGGTTTTCGGTTGCTCTCGCCGCGACAGGCACAAAACGAACTCATCCCAAACTATTCAGCCCACTTGAAACTCGCCAACGGCGAATTGAATCCGCTGCAAATCAGTTTTGCCAGCGACCGCTGTGTATTTCCGCTGAAAATTTCTTCCGTCAACGGCCAACCGTCAGAAGTACAGGTTTATGTGCTCTCGCCGGAGCCGCTGCTGGAAAAGTCAATGTTCGAAGAGAAGCAGGAGGAACTAGTTCGCTCTGATCAAGAGCGTGAGTCAAAGTTGGAACAGTCCAGAAGAAACCTTCAAGCGTTGCGTGTGCAAATGTTGGAGGCTTCATTGCTGCCGTCGGCAGAAGCCGGCAAACAGTTGAACTCACCGCCGGAGGTGCCTGCATGGGATTTGTTACCTTATGATGCTGTCACGGAAAAGGAACTTCCCCAGTGCAGCAAAGTCATTTATCGGCTCAAAGGTAAAACATGGTGGTTGACCAAACAGACATGGACTTTCCAGCCCACCCAAATGCATGATCTTGAATTTCAACCCGCTATTCCGGCGCTCGTCGGAAAACTGAAGGGTACAGCAGGGTATTTCGCCGCAGCGAATCTTGCTTCATTGGGAACGAACGGCGCGACAGCTCTGCTGTCGGCACTCGATGGAACCAACAGTGTCGCACGGCTCAATGTCGCTTCCGTCCTCGAACGTATCAATGACCCCCGTTTGTCAGGTCAACTGGATAGGCTCCTGGCCGATCCGCAGCCGGAGGTTCGAGCACAGGCCATTTCCGCGGTAATGAATCATTGGAATTCTGGTTTCACCAAGGAACTTGTCGGCTTACTGCGGGATCCCTACCGAGAAATCCGCCATCAAACCGTGTTAGCTCTGGAAAGACACCGGAGCGAAGTATCCCCCTACATTCCGGTTTTCCGGCAAATGCTCAAAGACACGAATGCGGCAGTTCGCGCCTCCGGAATGGAAATGCTTTACCAGCTTCAAGTGCCGTTACCCCGGGAACAGTTGCTGCAATTCTTCAAACTGCCCGACCGGGAAGCCATCAGCCTGGTACTCGCTCAACTACGAAACAAAAACAACTCAGGCATGCCCGCTTTCATTAACGACGGAACGGGTATTTCTGATAATGAAGCCATCCCTTTGCTGCGAAACGCCGATCCGCTCGCGCGGTTGATAGGTCTTAAGATTTTATATAAAAACGCGGAAAAACAATCGGTTGAACTGGCAATGTTGCTATTGAAAGACCCTGAACCAGCAGTGCGGTTGCGTGCCGCGAGGACATTGCGCGCCCTTACCGGGCAACATTTCACGGATAAACAAGCCGATCAATGGCAGAAATGGTGGATGGCCAACAAAACCAGTTTTGTGGTACAGGTGGATCCCGAAGAACTGGTCCCGCAGCCTCCTGATTATCGGATCGACGAAATCACTGACCGTCCCCGCGCCACGCCGCCGGAAAATTTTCCGCGTTGACCGGTACGGGGCGCCGAGCACCCGCTCGGCTCATTGCGACGCGTCCAACGATTCGCGCCGAGCCGGTGCTCCGCGCTCCGGTTTCTGTTCGCGAAAATTCGTGTAATTCGCGTCCAGGGATTTATCTTTTCGCCATGCGTTATCGGATTCTGGGCAAGACGGGTCTGCGCGTGTCGGTCATTGGCATCGGCACGTGGCAGTTTGGCGGCGAGTGGGGACATGATTTTTCCCAGGCCGAGGCCGATGCCATCCTCGACACGGCGGCGGAGTGCGGCCTCAACCTGATTGACACCGCCGAATGTTACGGCGACCACCTGTCCGAGCGGCTGATTGGTAATTACCTCGCGCGCCGCGACCGGTCACACTGGCTGGTGGCGACCAAGTTCGGCCACCACTTCAACCGTTTCATGAACCGCGACGACGATTTTTCCGTCGCCGGCGTGCGGCAGCAACTCGAAGCCTCGCTCCAGGCGCTGCGCGTCGGGACGATTGACCTCTACCAGTTTCATTCCGGTTCCGACACGCTCTTTCAGAACCAGGAATTGTGGACGATGCTGGCGGAGCAAAAACGCGCCGGCAAAATCCGGCATCTGGGCGTTTCCATTTTGGGCAAGGGAAGTGAGTGGCAGGCGCAGAAGGCGGTTCAATTCGGCGTGGAGGCATTGCAGGTGGTTTATAACCGGCTCGACCGGCGTCCGGAGCAACTCTATTTCCCGCACGCGCAGAAAAACAACCTGGGGATTCTCGCGCGGGTGCCGCTCGCCAGCGGATTGCTCTCCGGCAAATACAAACCCGGCGCCACCTTTGCCGCCAATGACGTCCGCGCCACGTTCGACGCGGAAAAAATGCAGCGCGACCTGGCCGAAGTGGAGCGTCTGCAAAAAGAGGAAGTGCCGCCCGGCGTGCCGATGGCGAAATGGGCGATGGCGTGGTGCCTGAAAAATCCGGCGGTAACCGCGCTCATCCCCGGCTGTAAAAATCCCGAGCAGGTGCGCGCGAATGCCGGCGCGGCGGAGTTGGTAAAATGATTTGGTAGCAGCCGACGTGAGTCGGCTCAAACTTTCGAAAAAGGAATCATGCGCCGACTCGCTTCGGCTGCTCCTTGTTTGATCTGCTCACCGCAACCCGTCCGCCGCCGTCAGCCAGGTCATCTCGCTATAACGCCACCGCTCCAGGCGGTTCAGCTCTATTTCGCCGCCAACGCGGTTTCGATGGCGTGAGTCACTTCCGGGGAGTCGGGTTTCACGGGTGAGGCGAAGCGATTCAGGATTTTGCCGTCACGGCCGATGACAAACTTGGTGAAGTTCCAGCCGATGTTGCCGGGAAATGGCGAGTCTTGGCCTGCCAACAGCACGTAAAGCGGATGGCGATTGGGACCATTGACTTCAATCTTGTCGAACATCGGAAAGGTCACGTCGAATTTCGAGGTGCAGAACTGTTTGATTTCCAGGTCCGTGCCGGGTTCCTGATGGGCGAACTGGTTGCAGGGAAAACCGAGCACCACCAGACCCTGGTCCTTGTATTTTTTGTAAACTGCCTCCAGCGCGGTGTATTGCGGGGTGAATCCGCACTTGGACGCGACATTGACGATGAGCAGCACCTTGCCCTGATACGGCTTGAGGGAAGTGCTGTTGCCGTCAATATCCTTAAGCGGAATGTCGTAAATGGACTCGGCCGCCTTGGCGGCCAGGATTTGAACAAATGTAATCGCGACCAGTAGAACAAGTGTTTTCATGGCCGGAACGATGCACCGGCTTTGACGGGTTGTCAACCTGGGGCAGGCCGACCGCGGAAAATTTATTTTCGGGGAACCTTTGATCGTCTCATGCCTCTTATCCGACGCAACCAATGTTTCGTTCGAAACAAGAAAAACAGGAGAGTCTATGATTAAACAAAGTAAAAACACCTTAAGGTCGGCCGAAGGCTGGTGCAGTCTTCTTGCCGCCGCGGGCATTCTGGTTCTGGCCGGCACGGCTTCGGCTGACGGCTTGAAACTGAACCGTCATTTCAACCGGCCGGGTAACCTTCTGATGGCCGATCAGTTCAACAACCGCGTCATCGAGACCGACCCGGCGGGCAACATCGTCTGGTCGTTCGGGCTGGGTCCGAATGATTTTTCCGCCAAATCCATCATCGGCGTTAACGACGCCCAGCGCGTCGGGCCGTTCACCCTGATGGCCGGCACGGGTACCCCGCCGGGTGTGATTCCCCAAGCTCCCGACGGTGTGGCGGACAACCGCATCATCCTGGTGAACCCGTTCGGCCACATTGTCTGGCAATACGGCCAGTTTGGAGTGACGGGTTCTGGTCCCAATCAATTGAGCACACCGGTGCAATGCACCTGGCTTCCGAACGCACACGTCCTCATCTCCGATCAGGGCAACAACCGGATCATTGAAGTGAACTTGCGGAAGCAAATCGTCTGGCAATTTCCCGGTTCGGATACGAATGCCTCCGACCAGCTCAGTAGCCCGAATTCTGCCGAGTTGCTGGAAAACGGCCATATTCTGATCTCCGACGAAGGCAACTCCCGCGCCCTCGAAGTCACGCGCGACGATCAGGTCGTCAAAGTCTTCACGGCCGGTGGCACGGTGGGCGCGGTGGCCTTCGCCAGTCGTCTCGACAATGGCGACACGCTCCTGACCGATGCCGGCAATTCTGCTGCCGTCGAGGTGGATGCCAACGATAATATTGTCTGGCAATACTTTACAGACACAGATCCGCTCAGCGTCCCGGCGCCGGCGCCGACCCGCGCCATTCGGCTGAAAAATGGCGACACCTTGATCAGCGACCAGTTCAACAATCGCGTCATCCGGGTAAGCCTGGCCGGAGTCATCGTGGCCGACTATGGTCTGCCATTGACGGGAATGACGCTTCCCGGCACCGGCGGTGTGATCGGCAGCAACGTTGGCTACGACCTCCACACCACGCAAAACGGGTTGTATTCACCTTATGATGCCAAAATCATCGGGGATTACACCGGTTTAACGCCGCCGTTTGACTTCGACGAAGACAACGACGATTGACCGGTTGCAGGACAAGCATCTTGCCTGTCTCTGACTTTTCGAAGTTGGAGACAGGCTGGAAGCCCGTCCTACTTCGCAATCCACCCGCCGCCGAGGACCAGGTCGTCCTGATAAAACACCGCCGCCTGGCCGGGTGTAATGGCGCGCTGGGCGGAATGCAGTTTCACCTGCACCGAACCGTTGCCGGTCGGCGTTACCGTCGCCGGCGTGCCAGGATGGTTGTAACGAATCTTCGTCGTGACCTCGACCGGCCCCGAGAGGCTGTCGAACGGAATCCAATTACAACTCGTCGCGGTGAATTCGTCGCGGTCGAGCGCGGACTCGTCACCGACGACGACGCGATTGTTTTCCGCGTCCAGCTCGACGACATAAACCGGCTTAGGCGTGGTGATGCCGAGCCCTTTGCGCTGGCCGATGGTGTAAAATTCAATGCCCTCGTGATGGCCAAGGACAGTTCCGTACAAATCCATAATTTCGCCGCGATGCGGTTGCGCGAGGCCGGCTTGCTGAAGGAAGTCGCCGTAATTGTTGTCCGGTACGAAACAGATTTCCATGCTTTCCGCCTTATCGGCGGTCTTAAGCTGGCAATGTCGCGCCACTTCGCGGGTATCGTTCTTGGTCTTTTCGCCCAGCGGAAACAGGGCCCTCGCCAGTTGGTCCTGGCGCAGTGAAAACAGGAAGTAACTCTGGTCCTTCTTCAAATCGCGTCCGCGCTTGAGCAGATAACGAGGCAGCGTAGCACAGGCGTCCCGCCTGTCCTGCGCATGGGTCAGTGCGGGCGTCGGCGGGTTTTGAACGGTTTGTGCAGGCGAGACGCCTGCGCTACTTTTTTCACCAAAGGAGCCATTTTCCACCCGCTCAATCCTTGCGAAATGTCCGGTGGCGATGTAATCCGCGCCAAGTTGCCTGGCGCGATCAATAAGCCGCCCAAACTTCAGGTTTTGATTGCACATCACACACGGATTCGGCGTGCGGCCGGCCTTGTATTCATCGGCAAAGTATTGAATGACGTGCTTCTGGAACTCCGCCGCCTCGTCAATGAGGTAATACGGGATCCCGAGCTTGTAACACACGGCGCGGGCGTCGGTGACGGCCTGAGGGCCGCAACACTTATCCTCGGCGCGGTTCACGCAGTCCTGCGGCCAGAGCTTGAGCGTGATGCCAATGACCTCGTAGCCTTGCTCCAGCAAAAGCGCCGCCGTGGCGGAGGAGTCCACTCCCCCGCTCATGCCGCAGACGACGCGTTGACTCTTCGGCGAATTCACAGAAGGACATTATACAATGCGCGGGCGGCGTGTAAAATGGTTTGAGCAAACAGCCTTTACGCTGAAAGCAAAATGGGCTAATTTAATCTCACGATGATTGTTCCAGTTTCCAAAGTGCAACTCCGGCGGGACGAAGACGGTGTATGGATTGCCAAATCACCGCTGCTGCCCGGTTGTCACGCGCACGGGCGTGACCGGGGCGAGGCTGTGCTGCGTTTTCAGCAAGCTGCCAAAGCGCACCTTGAAGCGTTGCTCGAAACCGGACGCCCGATTCCTGAAGCTTTCCGCGATAAATTTATTCTGGCTGCGTGACCGTGGGAAAATATCCCTCATGGAATTGCCGTCAGCTTGAACGTCGCCTGCGTGAAATCGGTTGTGAGCTTCTCCGCACTGCCGGCAGTCACCGGCATTATTCAAATCCATTCCGGCCCGACCGGCTCATCACGTTCGCGTGGCATCCGGGCGACGTGCCGCGCGGCATCATCGCCGACATTGTGGAAGACCTCGGCATCAGCCGTGACGACTTTTACTTCAAGAAATTCTGAACGACTCCTCCGCTCATGCCGCAGACCACACGCTGGCGCTTTGGCGAATTCACAGATGGACATTATACAATGTGCCAGCAGTGTGTAAAATGGTTTGCGTGGCGCAAACTTGATTTGCAGCTTCAAACAAGGTATTTTTCAGTCATGCAATACAATGTCGTCATGGTTGAATCCGAAGAAGGTTTTGCGGTTTCCTGTCCCGCCCTGCCGGGGTGTCACAGCCAGGGGGCGACGCACGATGAAGCGCTGGCTAACATCCGCGAAGCCATCCAACTTTGGCTCGAAGTCGCTGAGGAAGACGCCAAGCGCGAAGCCGAAGCCGAGGGCGCGCATTTCACCCGCGAACTGGTGACCATTTGATTTGTGCCGAAAATTCCGGGCATCAGCCAGCGCGACGCCGTCCGTATTTTCGAAAAGCTGGGCTACCGCATCGCCCGACAAAGCGGACACATCGTGATGACCAACGGCAAACAACGGCTCATCATTCCCCGCCACAATCCCATCAATGCGATCACCATGGGTTCGATTGCCAAAAGCGCCGGACTGACGCCGGATGAATTCCGCAAGCTGCTTTGATAACCTGCTCATGCCGCAGACGACGCGCTGGCGCTTTGACGAATTCATCGTGCGACATTATACAATGCGCAGGCGGCGTGTAAAATGGTTTGAGAAGTGAGAAAAAGGAAAGTGCTATTGAACATTCTTAAAATCTGACAGCAAAAAACTTTGATTCACGGAAATGTTCTTGTGTGTTTGGGTAAAGACAATTTTCTCCGCTTGAGCCGGTTTCATGGTCTTTTCCAGCTCTGCTCTTAAAGTTGCAATGGCTTCAGGCGTAGCGGCTTTATTTTGTCTTGCCAAAATAGTCTTGATGGATGAATCCGTTATTTGAAAATGCAGAATGCCACCTTCCGTTGCTGTTCGGGTCTGGTGAATAAGATGATCCTGCATGCCAATCCAAAGCGTGGTGGTTAGGCTTCCCAAGTTGCCGTCATTTGGCAATTTTACTGGTTTCGAACTGCTCGATACTACGTAACACTCAACACTGCCAACTTTTTCATCGGGTTGCCTTACAACTTCAGAACTTCCCGAAGCTGTAACTCCCAATGCTCCCAATGCGTCACCCCATGGTCGTTTAAAAAATGCTGCCGGTATGATTGCCGCCGCACCGCCGGAAACGCCCGAGGCTGTAGCCAAGGCAAATTGCATATCGTGCATTTTTTCTGGCTTTTCAGTCTTTTCCTGCCCGGCTGCTCCCATCACGAAAAAGTCTCCAGTCCCGTCCGACGAGACGACTCCTTTACTGATGTAAAGTCCGCCCGATTGCGTCCAATCAATCCGATAAAGGTTTGGGCGCTGTAACCGGATGTTGAAAGTGGTGGTCGTGGTCTGGCCACTACCTTCTGATATAGCTGTCCCGTTGTCACTGTAGCTCGACAAAGCCGCGTAAGCGTCCTGCGACTGCTTCACGATTTCTTGTGCGGAGATTTTGGCATCACTGCGACTTTGAGAGATTGCCACAGTCGCCGTGCCGCTTGCGAGCAATACTGCCACGCTCACACCAAACGCGAATTTGAGTTTTAACCAGGTCATCATTTTCATAGTTCCTTTGACAAGAATTAGGGTTGAAGCGGAAGCCGCCGCGCCATTGGCAATCGCCACGGCCGTCACGGATTTTGCCAACGCCACGGGCGCGGCTTGAACGGAATGGGCGGAAATTGTTCCGGCAATGATGGCGGTGGTTGAACGCACGCTATGTTTCGCGAAAAATTTCCGCAGCTTTTCCAGCGCGCGGTTCACGCGCATTTTCGCCGCGTCTTCGCTGGCGCCCAGCGCCACGCCGACTTCCTTTAAATTCCGGTTTTCAAAAAACCGCAGCACCAGCGCGTCGTGGTCTTTCTGGCCGAGTTTCTCCATCGCCGTGTCGAGCAACGGCGCGATTTGCTGCCAGGTTTCCGCCTCCGCTTCGCTTCGGCGCGACAAGTCCGATTGATCGAGTTGCGATTGCATGAATGCCTCCTGTTCGCGGTGTTGACGCCGCCGTTGAGTCGTCAGCGCGTTGGCGCTCGCGTAGCGCGCCGTGCGGCAAAGCCAACCGGGCAGAATGGTTTTGTTGCCCAGCGAACCCGCCTTGCGCGCCAGAATGATGAACACCGCCTGCGTGATTTCCTCGGCCAGATGCGGGTCGCGCACCTGCCGCAGCGCCACGGAATAAACCAGATTGACGTAGCGCGAGACGAGCGCGGCGAACGCCTCCTCGGAGTTGCGCCCGCCGTGCTCGCGCACCGTCGCGGCAGGCCGGGCGTATTCCCGCAACAGGGCCAGGTCGTCATTCATGATTTCACCGATACATTTACGCCGCGGCGAAAAAGGTAACAGACTATTTTCATTAAACAGTGATTACGTCCGACCTCACCCCGGCCCTCTCCTCTCCGTCATCGCTACGCTTCGACGCGATCGCGCCGAAGCCAAAGGCAAAGGCGGACAGGAGAGGGCAGATTATTTGCCGCCACTTTAAAAATTCGCGTGATGGAATTTGCCGGCGCCTGTTCGCAAAGCCAACAACCGCCGGCAGGCATTTCCTCCCCCGGTGGAGAGGACACCGGCGAGGGCGAGTGTTCAACCAATTGAATCGTTTTTTACAAACGCATCCGCTTCCATTACTTTGGATTCGATCCGTGAATGCCGCAGGTAAGACACTTTTACTCCCCATCGGAATGAGTCTGGTGCTTATCGTGCCAACCTTAGCCGGTCCGCCATTTTTGACGGACGATCCAGAGCCGGTGGATTATCAGCATTGGGAATTCTATCTCTTCGGCCTGGGCGACCATCCCAGTGCGACCGATTTCAACATCGAAGGCCCGGCGATGGAATTGAATTATGGCGTGCTGCCGGACACACAGCTTCATCTCATTGGCGTACCGTATCCGGATTTCTTCGGCCCGTTTGTGGCGGCGCTGGAAACCGTTTGCGGGGCGATGATCATTCTTGGCCTGCTGACGCGACCGGCAGCCATCGCCCTGTTCATTGACATCTCGGTAGCGATTCTCAGCACCAAAATCCCCGTCCTGTTGGGGCATGTTTTTCCGGGGTTTTCATTGATGGACCTACCACATTGCGGCTTTCTCAGCATGGTGCATGAAGCACGCACGGATTTCTCCAGGTGGTTTGGCCTGCTGTTCCTGCTGGTAACCGGACCGGGCCGCTGGTCGGTGGATGCCTGGCTGGCAACGAGATAAGCCTGGGTGGCGCACGGTCGCGCCGGGATTCAGATTCGGCGGGCAGGGTTGAGGCTTGATTGCCCGGGCGCGCAAACCGAATAAGCCTCGGACCGGATACTTCCTTAACGGCTTGAAACAATCCCCAGGGAGTTCACGCCACCATACGGGTTGGGCACCGTTGCTTTGGCAGACGGATCCGGCATCCGCTTCCCCTCCGCCACGATCAAATGCTCATAACGACCCGGCAGCGGATCCAATTCCTTCAGCCATCGGCCTTGACGCAGTGCCATCATCGGCATGCACCCGGGCCGCCAGTCGTTAAAGCTTCCGGCAATGGCGACGGCCTTGGCGGTGGAGTGGGTAAACTCCACCCGCAGCGGTTGTGAGGTTTGACCATTCCCTTTTATTCTGTTCTTTCCATTGGTTTTCATAAACTTCCTGTCCTTTTGTTTCGTTCGTTCAGTTCCCTCTCACATCTGCATCAGAGCTTCGTCCACCATTGAGTCCCAAGAGCGAACGCGGCGCAGGGCGTTTCCGTACCGGTCTTCAAGGGTTGCTCTTTGGCAGAGACACATTGCGCGGGTGCAGCGGCGGCACGTACCGCAGGTCGCTGCGCAGCCCAATCCTCCGGCTTGGACGCGCCTTCGAATCTTCGGCAATCATTTCGCGGATGGATTTCAGCAGCAACGGCAGGTTGAGCGGTTTCTCCATGAGCGCACCGACCCCCGCCAAGGTCGCCAGGTCCTGCTGATCTTCCCTCCCGGTAATGACGATGATCGGGAGGAAGGGGTTGGAAGAGGTGATCGCCCCGAAAATTTCCCAGCCGCCACTTCCAGGCAGGTTGATGTCCAACAACACGAGATCAATTTGCTGCGTATCAAATATTTCGACGCCCCGCTGCCCATCCGCCGCCAAGGCCGCCTCGTAACCCTCGGCGCTTAACAGCTTGCCGAGCGATTGGCGGATTTGGGGATCATCATCCACCACGAGGATTGCTTTTTTCATACCCGATGATTTTTGGAATCACGCGGTTCGCCGGAGGGATAAGGCGTCGTGAAGCGTTTCCACAACTGTTCACAGAAGGCCTGGACATCACACGGCACACAGCGGAAACCGCGCTTCCGGCCGCGGGCCCCGGCGGATTCCTGGAGCAGTTCACTGATGTTTTGAAGCAACAGCGGCATGTTGAGTGGCTTCTCCATCAGAACGTCCACGCCGGCGGCCTCCGCCAGTTCGGCCTGTTTCCAGCGCCCGGTGATGACAATCACCGGAAACAACGGATTGACCCGGGCGAGCCAACGCAGTGTGCCCCAGCCATCCTTCACCGGCAACCCGAGATCCAACAGCAGGAGGTCAACGGGTTCCTGAATCATTTTTTCAATGGCTTCCTGGCCGGTCTCAGCCAGCACGACGTCATAGCCTTCCGTCCGCAGCACTTTGCTCAAGGATTCGCGGATGGATTTCTCATCATCCACCAACAGGATTTTTCCTGGCATACTTCACCTCAATCAGCCAAGTGCCTTGTCAAACGCCAGCAGGATCCACTTTCATGAATCCACCCGTGCGAGCTGGCTCATCCGGCCCTCCCAGCCGCCGAGTTCGCCCGCCATTTTGTAGTCCGGGTCGCGACTGCCCGACAGGGGTTGACTGCCGGGTGGATCGCCGCAGGACAAGGCACTGGCTGAAATCAAAATCTTTTCCGTTTTCATCGCTTTGGCATCTGGTTTGCGATAAGATTGATACATGTGTTGCCCGCTTCAATTTCAGTTAAGCTGGTTTTGTGCCAGCCGGCGCTTCCAGCTCCGCATGTTTATTGACGCGCGTTTAAGGGCTTGGCCGTACTTTGCCCCAGGTGTCCTCGTGGCGACCGGGGGCTCACCGGTGGTCAGCCGCTAATCACTTTATGATTATCCGACCGCGATCTTTCAGCTTTGCGCTTATCACGGTTTTGCTGGTGCTGGTCGCGGGCTGGGTGGGAGGCAACACCTGGCGGGAACTCCAGCAGTTGCATCGGAGCTTTGCTGCCGTGCAAGCGGACGACCTGTATCTCCCGTCGCACGTCGAGGCGACGGTCCGGGAATTGAACGACACCGTCCTGCGCATTGACCTGCGTCAGGATCACGCGGACCGGGCTGCGTTTGAAGAAGTGAGTCAGGAGTTGCAGCGCTGGATTCGCGCCCATCGGGATGCCCTGACGACGCCGGAGCAACGCGACCTGATGGTCCGGATTGAAACCGCATTTGAAGTCTATCTGACCCGGAGCGCCAGGTTGATGGACGCAGGAATTAACGCTTCGCCCCCGACACCGTTCCTCGAGCAAGTGGAAAACAACGCCGCGCCCATCCTGGATTTGTGCGGCAAACTAAAGGAGTCGGAGCGTACCGAGCAAACGCGATTCTTCAATGATTCACAAAGGGCTTTGGCGTGGATTCAGCGGCTTTTGGCGGTCGTGTTTGTCGTTCTGGTCGTGCTGGTAGGCACGGGAATCGTGGCGATTTATACCGGCGTGATTGGCCCGTTGCGGGTTGAGCTGACCCAGAGCCGGGCCTTGGCCATCCGGAACGAGAAACTGGCGTCGCTGGGAACCCTGGCGGCCGGCGTGGCCCATGAAATCCGGAATCCGCTCACGGCCATCAATGTGCGTCTCCACAGCCTGAAACGGGGCCTTGCCAAAGACTCGTCGGAACAGGAAGACGCGCTGGTGATCGACCATGAAATCCAGCGGTTGGAACACATCGTCCAGGAATTCCTGCAGTTTGCCCGGCCGGCCGAACCAAAACTCGTCGTCGTTTCCGCCGACAGCCTGCTCGCCAAGGTGCAATCGCTGTTCGGTTCCCAATTGGAAAAGGCCTCCATCCGGTTGAACTTGGAATCGGTGCCGGACATTTGGGTGCGGGCGGATCCGCACCAGATCGAGCAGGTGTTGATCAACCTGATCCGGAACGCCGCCGAAAGCATTGAACACGACGGCACGATTACTTTGCGCGTCCGCACCGACACCGCGCGCCTGACCGGCCGCACCCGGCCGGTGGTTGTGCTGGAGGTGAGCGACACCGGCAAGGGCATTCCGCCCGAAGCCCGGAAGCGAATGTTCGATCCGTTCTTCAGCACCAAAGAGGAAGGCACCGGTTTGGGCCTGGTCATCGCGTCCCGCATCATCGAAAAGCATAACGGCGCGCTGGAGTTCCGCTCCGAGGTGAACCGCGGCACCACCTTTACCATCCTGTTACCGCAAACGAAACCGGAAGACGAAACTGATGAATCCGCAACCTAAAATTCTATTGATTGAAGACGATCCCGGCATCACGGCGGCGCTGCAAAAGGAGTTCCAGGCCGAAGGTTATCAAGTGGCTGTGGCCGGGCGCGGTGACGACGGCCTGGCCCTGGCCCGGGAACAGCCTTGTGACGTGGTCCTGACCGACTTGAAGATGCCGGGCTTGTCGGGCCTGGAATTGGTCGCGCAACTGCATGCCGCCAAGCCAAAGCTCCCCATCATCATGATGACCGCCTTTGGTACCACCGAGATCGCCATCGAAGCCACCAAGCTCGGCGCCTACGATTATCTCCTCAAGCCCCTGGATATGGGCGAATTGTTCGACCTGATCGCCAAGGCGGTGGCCGGCAGCCGGCTCGCGTCCGAGCCGCTGGAAATGGGCAAAACCCAATCCGCCCAATCCGCCATCATCGGCAACAGCCGCGCCATGCAGGCCATTTACAAGGAAATCGGGCGCGTGGCCGCCACGGCTGTCACCGTGCTGATTCGCGGTGAAACCGGGACCGGCAAGGAACTGGTCGCGCGGGCGATTTACCAGCACAGCAATCGCCACGACAAGCCGTTTGTGGCGGTCAATTGCGCGGCCATCCCGGAGACGCTGCTGGAAAGCGAGCTGTTCGGCCATGAACGCGGCGCTTACACCGGCGCCCACGCCCGCCGGATCGGCCGCTTCGAGCAGGCCAATCTCGGCACCATTTTCCTCGACGAAATCGGCGATTTGAGCTTGAGCACCCAGGTCAAGCTGTTGCGCGTGCTCCAGGAAAAATACATCCAGCGCGTCGGCGGCAATGAAAAGATTCCGGTGGACGTGCGGGTGCTGACGGCGACGCACCGCGATCTGGAAGGCGCCATCCAGGAAAAGCAGTTCCGCGAGGATTTGTTTTACCGTTTGAGCGGCGTCACCATCACTCTGCCGTCCCTGAGCCAGCGCGCCCAGGACATCCCCGACCTGGCGAGGTATTTCCTGGGCCGCTCCGCCATGGAACTGGGGAATGGCGCGCCTTCCATCCGACCCGAAGCCATCACCTTCCTGCAAACCCAAACCTGGCCGGGCAACGTGCGCGAACTGGAGAACGTGGTGCGCCAGGCGTTGCTGCTGGCCCGTGGCTATTCCGTCAGCCTGGAACACGTACAACAGGCGGTGGCCCGGAGCCGCAAGCCGCTCGCCGTCGAAAACCAGTCCATCGCCGGATATTTCACCGAACTGCTGGAGCGGGCGCAGCGCGGGGAAATCGAAGGCATCCGCGCGCGCATGTTTGCAGACATGGAGCGGGAGTTGTTCACACGCGCCTTTCAACTGGCCAGGGGAAACCAGGCCAAGGCCGCGCGCTGGCTGGGCGTGACCCGCACCACCATGCGTGAAAAGCTGATTCATTTTGGTTTGCATCACGCCGGAGAAAAGCCCCAACCACCCTGACGGCGACGACGATCTGATGCCAAAGGGCGGAGGTGGCCGGCAACTGACCGCCCGTGGCTGCTCAAACGCCACGGGCAAACGGGCCGCCATCACTTCAACAGGGCTAAACGCTTGTGGCTGAGTTTCCGGAAGCGCATTCCGGGATGGCATGGTGAAAGCTAAACGTCTCCCGCTGAACCCGGCCAGGCCAAAACCGATGAGTGAGCGGAAATACAGAGTCATGGTGGTTGATGACGATGAATCGGTGCGCGAGTCGCTGCGCAAGGTGCTGGACCATGAGGGCTACGAAGTGACGCTGGCGGCTGACGGCGCGGAGGCGGTGGAGATCTTCCGGCAGGCGGGATGCCGGGTTGACCTGCTGCTGGTGGATTTGAACATGCCCGTGAAAAATGGCTGGGCCACGCTGGACCGGCTGCTCGAAGCGGATCGCTCCCTGCCGGTCTTCGTTCTCACTGGATTGTCTAACCAATACGAACTGGCCGAGGCGGCGGGAGTCAGTGTCTTGGTGGAGAAGCCGATTGATGTGACGGGGTTGCTGCAACTCATGCACAGGCAGTTGGCCGGGCCGCTCCCGTCTCCCCTGCAAGCCGCCGGCCCCCGGGCATTCCCGTTTTATTGCCTTCGCGCGGCGCACGACGCCTTACCCGGCCATTGGCCGGAGCCGCACGCTGCTCCATACGACCACTGGGGGCTGAATGAATAAAAAAACCTGAGCCTGTTTTCGATTTGCGATTTACGAAGTGAGACCTCTGCAAAACCGGAGCGCCGGTCTCCGACCCGGCATATCAGGAAAATCCACAGCTTCGCGGGAGGTCGGAGAACGGCGCTCCGTCCCTCAAGAAAACGCTTTTGCAGAGGTCTCGAGGTGCGATTTACGCAGTGCGCCCCGCACCCCCGGAGGACTCGGAAATCAGGTGTCTAAATTCAATCCGGTACAATCTGTGATTTTCCGGTGAAGTACGAAACAAACCCTGTGGAACACAACTTCTTACATTGACAAGCGCTGAAATAAGTGCTTCAATGCCATCTCAGCAGGAGCGGCCATGAAACGATTCTTGATTCTTTTGACGGCGGGTTGGCTTCTTTACCCGATCACAAACTACGGCACGGAGACGGCCCAGGCGCGGGTATATTGCATGTCGCTTCGGTTCCAGCAAGGCACGACGTATGGCGGCACCTTGAATTTGAGTACCATTGGTGGACCGCCCTACAACGGTGAATTGGTGCCGACATTTTCGAGCGACTCTCTCGGTGATCCATGGGGCAGCGGTCTGGCGCTTGTATGGAGCGGCTATACAGATAGCGGGTCAATATACGTGAATTTGCCGTTGGGAACAGACGCCAATAATGATGGCTACGATGATTTCTTTGAAGTTTCACAAGGCGTGACCAACGAAGTCAGTACAGGGTCGTATCCGGCAACTGATAACGGTAACTTTGGCGGTGGATCAGTCACCGCCACATGGAACCGCGCCGCGGGTTCGGCCAGCGGCACCTGCGCGCTCTACTTGTATGACGACCTCTGGGGATCTTTGGGCACTTTTACGTGTCCGTTTACTCTGATCGAATACACCGGCCCGCTGACCTACACACCCGGCTCGAACTCGGTTTCAGCCGCCGTGAATCTGGCTCAGACCGGCAATTCTGGCAACACGCTGCAAGGGCCGATTGTTTTTGACAAGTCTTCGACAGATCCTTTCAACACGTTGACCAACCAGCCCGGCGTATGGACCAATGCCTCCTCGCAAATTCTCAGCTTTGAGAACGAAATTTTTTCGCGACAGATTCCAACCTGGCCCACCAACTACGCCGGCTACGTTTACTTTGCCGACGGCGATCCCAGCACGGCGGCGTCCGATTACCAACTGTGGGTGCTTTCCATCAATGACACGAACGACGCCAACGCGAACGGCATCCCCGATTTCAGCGACAATCCGGCCAGCGTGACACCGCCGCGCACGCCGCAGCTCTCCCTCGCGCGTGGTTCAACCAACCTGCTGCTGACGATCAGCGGTACGGTCGGCCACAGCAACCAAATCCAGCAAATTACGTCTCTGAATTCGACCAATTGGCAAGTGGCGCAGTCTTTCCTGCAAACCAACGATCCGCAGGTGGTTTCCCTGCCGTTGCCATCCGGCAGCCCGAAGTTCTGGCGCGTGGTGGCGTGGTAAAAGAGACGCGGGGAACTTTGCCGCCGGCCTGTGGTTTGCCCCCTGATTTTGGGCGACCCGGCAATCAAGGCAAAATAACAACCTGAATGGCCTTGAATTCCAGGACCATTTCAAATTTTATCCCGTTCCTGGCAGACCCCTTTTCCCACCAGGAAGTTCCGCGCAGGTCATTTGATGGTGATGGGTGCGCCGGGCGCCTCGCTGTGTCTGGCAACCTGCCATGTACAATCCCCCGCTAACGTGTAGATTGAGGCTGGTTTGTGCAAAACATTTGTTGCACAACCGCTAAAATTGAGTAAAAAATGGATGAACGAAGGCTAATTCGCCAAGCGATGACCCGAAGCTCAACAGCAAACGCCAATGTCAGACGGCCCGCGCCAATCTCCGCGCCGCCAAAACAGGGGCTTTATGATCCGCAATTTGAACACGAGGCCTGCGGGGTGGGCTTTGTGGTCAACATGAAGGGGAAAAAATCCCACACGATTATCCGGCAGGCGCTGCAGGTGTTGCTCAACCTCGATCACCGCGGCGCGTGCGGTTGCGAGGTGAACACCGGTGACGGCGCGGGGATTCTGATGCAGACGCCGCACGCCTTCCTCAAGGCAGCCGCGGCGAAGGAGAAAATTCCTTTGCCGGGCGCGGGCGAATACGGCGTGGGCATGGTGTTCCTGCCCCACGACGCCGCGCAGCGCGCCGAGTGCGAAAGGATTTTTGGCGACATCGTGGCCGAGGAAGGCCAGCGCGTGCTCGGCTGGCGCACCATTCCCACCCAGAACGCCTCGCTGGGCGCAACCGCCCAAGCGTCCGAGCCGTTCATGCGGCAGGTGTTCATCGCCCGCCACGCGAAACTGGCTGATGATATGGGGTTTGAACGGAAGCTGTACGTCATTCGCAAGCGGGCGGAAAACGCGATCCGTTATTCGGGCAAGGTCAAGGGCGGCGAATTTTTTTATCTCGCGAGCCTGTCTTACAAGACGGTGGTGTACAAGGGCATGTTGCTGACGGCGCAATTGGCCGAATACTATCCGGATTTGTCACACCCGGCGCTGGAATCGGCGCTGGCCTTGATCCATTCGCGCTTTTCCACGAACACCTTTCCGAGCTGGAACCGCGCCCATCCCTATCGTTATCTCGCGCACAACGGCGAAATCAACACGCTGCGCGGCAACACCAACTGGATGCACGCGGCCCAGTCGAATTTTGCCTCCGACCTTTTCGGCGACGACATCAAGAAAATCATCCCGGTCATCAACACCGACGGCAGCGACTCGGCGATGTTTGACAATTGCCTGGAGCTGCTCGTCATGGCCGGCCGCGAATTGCCGCACGCGATGATGATGATGATTCCCGAGCCGTGGGAAAATCACGAGAGCATGGACCCGGAACGCCGTGCGTTCTACGAATTTCATTCCTGCCTCATGGAGCCGTGGGACGGCCCGGCGTCCATTGCGTTTACCGACGGGAAGGTGATCGGCGCGTGCCTTGACCGCAACGGCCTGCGCCCGTCGCGTTATTACGTCACCAAGGACGATCTGGTCATCATGGCCTCGGAAGCCGGCGTGCTGCCGGTGGAACCGGAACGCGTCCTGCAAAAAGGCCGGCTCCAGCCGGGCCGGATGTTCCTGGTGGATATTGAGCAGGGCCGGATTGTCGCCGACGAGGAATTAAAGAACAAATTTGCCCGGGCGCAGCCGTATCCACGGTGGCTGAGCGAACATCACGTGCTGCTCGAGAATCTGCCGGCGCCGGCGCACGTGCCGGCGCCGGATTGCGCAGCCCTGTTGCAGCTCCAACAGGCGTTTGGTTACACCTTTGAAGATGTGCGTTTCATCATCGGCCCGATGGCGAGCGACGGCGTGCAGCCGCTGGGTTCCATGGGCACGGACACGCCGCTGGCGGTGCTCTCTAACAAGCCGCAGTTGCTTTACAACTATTTCAAGCAGCTTTTTGCGCAGGTCACCAACCCGCCGATTGATCCGATCCGCGAGGAAATCATCACTTCGACCGAGACGATGGTCGGGCCCCGGGGCAGCCTGCTGCAACCGACGCCCGGGAGCTGTGCGTTGATCAAGTTGAAGCATCCCATCCTGACGAACGAAGAACTGGAAAGGCTGCGCCAGGTGGACGGCAGAGCTTTCCAGAGCGCCACGCTGCCCATTTTGTTCAACGCCGCTGACGGCGCCCAAGGTTTGGAAACCGCCCTCGCCAGGTTGTTTGCCATGGCCGACCAGGCGATCGGCGATGGCACCAACATCGTGATTCTTTCCGACCGCGGGGTTGACGCGCAGCACGCGCCCATCCCGGCGCTGCTGGCGGTGTCCGGCCTGCATCATCATTTGATCCGGACCGGGACGCGCGGCAAGGTCGGCCTCGTCCTCGAATCCGGCGAACCCCGCGAGGTGCATCATTTTGCGTTGCTGATCGGCTACGGTTGCAGCGCCATCAATCCGTATCTGGCGTTCGAGACGCTCGACGACATGATTCGCGAGGGGTTGCTGCTCAAGCTCGATCACCAGACCGCCATCAGGAAATACATCAAGGCGGCGGTGAAAGGCGTGGTCAAGACGATGGCCAAAATGGGCATCTCGACCATCCAAAGCTATCGCGGCGCGCAAATCTTTGAAGCCGTCGGCCTCAACAGCGACGTGGTGGACAAGCATTTCACCTGGACGCCGTCGCGCATACAAGGGGTGGGGATGGAGGTGCTGGCGGAAGAGGTTTTGGCGCGGCACCGCCACGCGTTTCCAGACCGGCCCGTCAATGGCGTGCTGGATCCGGGCGGCCAGTATCAATGGCGCTCGGACGGCGAATATCATCTGTTCAATCCGCAGACGATTCACAAATTGCAGATCGCCTGCCGTCTCAACAGTGAAAAGATTTACCGGGAATATGCCGGTTTAATCAACCAGCAGGCGGCGAACCTCTGCACCCTGCGCGGGCTGCTGGATTTCAAATATGCGGAAAATCCGATTCCGATCGGGGAAGTCGAGACGGTTGCAGAAATCGTGAAACGATTCAAGACCGGGGCGATGAGCTACGGTTCGATTTCGAAGGAAGCGCATGAGGCGCTCGCCGTCGCCATGAACCGGCTGGGCGGCAAATCCAACACTGGCGAAGGCGGAGAAGACCCGGATCGCTACCTGCCACTGCCGAATGGCGACTCGAAAAATTCCGCCATCAAGCAGGTCGCCAGCGGGCGGTTCGGCGTGACGAGCCATTACCTCATCAATGCGCGCGAACTCCAGATTAAAATGGCGCAAGGGGCGAAGCCGGGTGAAGGCGGGGAACTGCCGGGCCGCAAGGTTTACCCGTGGATTGCCAAGACCCGGTTCACCACGCCGGGGGTCGGTCTGATCTCGCCGCCGCCCCATCACGACATTTACTCCATCGAAGATTTGGCGGAGTTGATTCACGATTTGAAGAATTCAAACCGCGAGGCGCGGGTGAGCGTGAAACTCGTTGCCGAAATTGGCGTCGGCACGGTGGCCGCCGGTGTCGCCAAGGCGCACGCGGACGTGGTTTTGATTTCCGGCCACGACGGCGGCACCGGGGCGTCGCCGTTGTCATCCATCAAGCATGCGGGCGCACCGTGGGAACTGGGTGTGGCCGAGACGCACCAGACGCTCGTGCTGAACAATCTGCGCAGCCGTATTTACGTCGAGACGGACGGCCAGTTGAAGACCGGTCGCGACGTGGCGGTGGCGGCGTTGCTCGGCGCGGAGGAATTTGGTTTTGCCACCGCGCCGCTCGTGGTGCTCGGTTGCATCATGATGCGCGTCTGCCATTTGAACACGTGTCCGGTCGGCGTGGCCACGCAGGACCCGCGCCTGCGGGCGCGATTCACGGGCGAACCCGAACACGTGGAGAATTTCATGCGGTTCGTGGCGCAGGAGCTCCGCGAAATCATGGCCAAACTTGGATTCCGCACGGTCAACGAAATGATTGGCCGCACGGACAAATTGATTCCGTGGAAGGCCATCGAGCATTGGAAGGCGAAAGGACTGGATCTGACCCCGATTTTGCACCAGCCGGAAGCCGGGCCGGAAGTGGGCCGTTACCGGCAAATTGACCAGGACCACGGTCTGGAGAAGTCGCTGGATGTGACGAAGCTGCTCGACATTTGCGAGCCGGCCATCGAACGCGGCGAACGCGTCCATGCCGATTTGCCCATCCGCAACGTCCACCGCGTCGTCGGCACCATCGTCGGCAGCGAAGTGACGAAAAAACAGGGTCCGAACGGTTTGCCGGAGGACACGATTCATCTGAAATTCACCGGCAGCGCCGGCCAGAGTTTTGGCGCGTTCGTGCCCAAGGGCATGACGCTCGAACTCGAAGGCGACGCGAACGATTACTTCGGCAAGGGCCTCAGTGGCGGACGATTGGTTGTTTATCCGCCAAAAGGTTCCACGTTCGCAGCCGGTGACAACATTATCATCGGCAACGTGGCACTCTACGGGGCGACCAGCGGGGAAATTTTCGTCTGCGGCATGGCCGGCGAACGTTTCGCCGTCCGGAACAGCGGCGTGAACGCGGTGGTGGCCGCGGTGGGCGACCACGGTTGTGAATACATGACCGGCGGAAGCGTCATTGTGCTGGGCCGGACCGGGCGCAATTTTGCCGCGGGCATGTCGGGCGGCATCGCCTACGTGCTCGACGAGGCCGGCGATTTCGCCACGCGCGTCAACCGGCAGATGGTTGAACTGGAAAAACTCACCGACGCCGACGAAACCGAGGAGGTCTGGAAATTGGTCCAGCGTTATCAGACTTATACCAAATGCGGGCGCGTCGCGAAAATCCTGGCGAACTGGCAGAGTTTCACCGGTCAATTCGTCAAGGTCATTCCCAAGGATTACCAGCGCGTGTTGCAGTCCCTGAAAAAAGTGCAGTCGCAGGGCTTGAGCGGCGAGGAAGCCATCATGGCCGCGTTCGAGGAAAACGTCCGCGACGTGGCGCGCGTCGGCGGCGGGTAATTACAATTTACAATTCCGTCATCAAACTCGATTTATAAATGGGAAACCCACGAGGATTTTTAGACTATCGGCGCGAACTCCCGGCGGACCGTCCGCCGATTGAGCGCGTCGCGGATTGGAAGGAATTTCACTTCCACATGGAAGAGAAAAAGCTGCGCGAACAGGGCGCGCGCTGCATGGATTGCGGCATCCCCTTCTGCCACACCGGCACGCTGCTCAGCGGCATGGCCAGCGGCTGTCCGATTCACAACCTGATTCCCGAGTGGAACGACCTGGTCTATCGCGGCCTGTGGAAGGAAGCGCTCGAACGGCTGCAGAAGACCAACAATTTCCCCGATTTCACCGGCCGCGTCTGCCCCGCACCCTGCGAAGGTTCGTGCGTCCTCGGCATCAATAATCCGCCCGTGACCATTAAAAACCTCGAGTGCGCCATCGCCGACCATGGCTGGGAAAACGGTTGGATCGTGGCCGAACCCCCCAAGGTTCGCACCGGCAAGAAGGTCGCCGTCGTCGGCTCCGGCCCGGCGGGACTTTGCGCCGCCGCGCAACTCAACAAGGCCGGCCACCTGGTCACGGTTTTCGAACGCGCCGACCGCCCCGGCGGATTGCTCATGTACGGCATTCCGAACATGAAGCTCGACAAGGAGCAGGTCGTCCTGCGCCGCATCAAACAGATGGAAGCCGAGGGCATCAAATTTGTCTGCCACACCGAGGTCGGCAGGCATTATCCGGCGGAAAAGCTGTTGCAGGAATTTGACGCCGCCATTCTGGCGACCGGTGCGACCCAGCCGCGTGATTTGCCGGTTCCCGGACGCGAACTCAAAGGCGTGTGTTTTGCGATGGATTTTCTCACCGCGAATACCCGGAGCATTCTGGATGGCCGGAAAAACGGCAATTTCATTTCCGCCACCGGCAAGGACGTCGTGGTCATCGGCGGCGGCGACACCGGCACGGATTGCGTGGGCACCGCCCTGCGCCACGGTTGCCGCAGTCTGGTCCAGGTGGAAATCCTGCCCCCGCCGCCGCCGGAGCGCGCCCCGGACAATCCGTGGCCGGAATGGCCGAAAGTTTACCGCCTCGATTACGGCCAGGAGGAAGCCGCGGCGAAATTTGGCGCCGACCCGCGCGTCTATCTGACGACCGCGACAAAATTTGAAGGTGACCCGCACGGCCACGTCAAGGCCGTCCATACCGTGCAGGTCCAATGGGAACGAAACGCGCAAGGCCAGTTCATTCCCCGGAATGTTCCCGGGACGGAAAAGGTGTTGCCGGCACAGCTCGTCCTGCTGGCCATGGGTTTTCTGGGCCCGGAACAGCCGTTGTTGGCGGCGCTGGGCATCGAACGCGACGCGCGGAGCAACGCCCGGGCCGAGTTCGAGAAATACACCACGAATCTCAAAGGGGTCTTTGCCTGCGGCGATTGCCGCCGCGGTCAAAGCCTGGTGGTGTGGGCGTTCAACGAGGGGCGCGGGGCGGCGCGCGAGTGCGACCGGTATTTGACGGGACAAACCGATTTGCCATGAGTAACGGTTGCCCTGAGAAAACAGCTTTGCTATTTATCCCGCCATGGCGCACGCTGACCGCATGACGCAGCCGCTCGCGCTCGTTTTTTACGAGAAGCTGATGCCCGGCAGCCAATTGGTGAACCGGCTGCAGGATTTGAATTATCGCGTCCAGGCAGTCAATGATTTGGCGTCGCTGCAGCAATGTGCGCGGAGTGAAGGTCCCTTGCTGGTGATCGCGGATCTGGCGGGCCGGGAGGAGGTTTGCCGCGCCATTGCCGCGTTGAAGGCGGACGCCGCCACGCAACATATCCCCGTCATCGCCTTTGCCGGGGATCAGGCGGCGGAATGGCAGGCGGCGGCGCAAAAGGCCGGGGCCACGCTGGCGGTCAGCGAGGCGGCGATTATCAATTACCTGCCCCAGTTGCTGAATCAGGCCTTGCAACTGGAGTAATGACCCCGGTTAATCAAGTGTGAAAATGGTGTTAAAAAGTTGTGCTTGACGGGAACGCAATAACTATTTATTGTCGCAGGAAATAGGCATGAGTGTACCTGAAAAGTGACGACCGGCACGGCTGAGTTTCAGTCGTGTCTTTTTCGCTTCTAAGAGTTGCGCTTCGGAAGTCAGGAGAGATTATGGCCAGTGGCAAAGTCAAGTGGTTCGATAATAAAAAAGGGTTTGGGTTCATCGCCCAAAATTCCGGGCAGGACGTCTTTGTGCATCATTCGTCTATTGTCGGCACGGGATTCAAAACACTGAATGAGGGAGACGACGTGTTGTTTGATGTCGTTGTCAGTGATAAAGGGTTGAAGGCCCAAAACGTTCAGCGCGTGCATCAGCAGTAACGACTGCCGCCGTCGGAATTTAGTTGGTAGGCACGACCCCGGGGATTTGTCTTCACCGACGGCGGTTGGAGCGGTAATGTGTCTTCATGCGGGATTCCAAAACGACGCGCGTTTCCAGCCTCTACCTTCATGTGCCGTTCTGCGCGCAGAAATGCGCCTATTGCGCCTTTTATTCCGAGCCTGCAACCGGCGACCTGATCAACCGGTATGTCGCCGGACTCGTTCGGGAGTTGGAGCTCGTGGCGAATGATCTCCGGCCTGAAACGATCTTCTTCGGGGGCGGCACACCGTCGCTGCTTAATCTTCGCCAATGGGAACAAATCCTTCGGGCCATGGAACGGTTGAACCTGCTCGGCGCGGAGGAATTCACCGTCGAATGCAATCCGGCCACCGTTTCAGCCGACAAGGCCAAATTGCTCCGTGGCTTTGGCGTCAATCGGATTTCCATGGGCGTTCAGTCACTCGACGAGCCCCTGCTGGACCGGTTGGGCCGCATCCATTCGCGGGAGATGGTTTTCAAATCGTTCGACCTCCTGCGCCAGGCCGGTTTCGACAACCTGAACCTCGACCTCATGTTCGCCATCCCCGGCCAGACGGTGGAGGTCTGGCGCGCCACACTGGCCGAGGCGCTGGCGCTGGGCAGTGAGCATCTGTCCAGTTATGAGGTTATTTATGAAGATGATACACCCCTGTTCGCGCAACTAAAGGCCGGCGAATTTGACGTGGACGAGGAGCTGGCCTGCACCATGTATGAGGAATTGGTTGAACGGGCGACCTCGGCCGGTTTTTGCCAATACGAAGTTGCCAATTTTGCGCGCGATTACGGAGCGACCGCCTCCGGCCCGGCGCGAACCGGAGCTGTCCCGTCAGGCCGGGTCGGCGACCGGCGCTCCATTCCGTCCCTTGCGTGCCAACACAACGTCAACTACTGGCGGGGCGGCTCGTTTTACGGACTTGGGCCCAGCGCGACGAGCTATGTGCGCGGGGTGCGAACCAAAAACTGGTCCAACACGCAGCTTTATTGCGAGCAGTTGGAAAAAGGAAATCGCGCCATCGAATCCCGCGAGGAATTGCCGCCCTTGAGGCGCGCCGGGGAGACCGCCGCCTTTGGCCTCCGGATGGTCGCCGGCTGGCCGTTTGCAGAGTTTCAACGCACAACGGACTTTGATTTGCGTCAGGAATGGTCCGCCGACATGAATCAACTCGTGAATCGCGGGTGGGCGGAAATCTCACAGAATAATTTTCACCTCACACACCAGGGCTTGCGTTTTGCGGATGCGGCGGCGGAGTTATTTTTACGGTAAAATCTGTAATTCGCAGGAGCCGGGGTGACGTGGCTCTAACTTTTCAAAAAGCACGAATTCAGAGCCTCCTTACGTCGGCTCCGGCACTGCTACATCGGCAATCGCACGATAAAAGCCGCCCCCGCATTTTCCCGGCTCGAAACTTCAATCGTCCCCCCATGTGCCTCGATGATGGCCTTCGATATGGACAATCCCAGCCCGGCGCTGCCATTGGCGGTGGTTCGTGATTTGTCACCACGATAAAACCGCTCAAACACGTGTGGCAGATCCCCGGCGGAAATTCCCGGCCCCGTGTCGCTGACCGTCAACACCGCCAGCCCGGTTTGAGCTTCCAATGTTACCCGTACTTCGCCGCCGGGTGGGTTGTATTGGATGGCATTGGTCAGCAGGTTGGCGACGACCTGTGCGAGGCGTTCAGCGTCGCCGGTGATTTCAACCGGAGCCAGTTCAGTCAGGACTTTTATACTGCGTTGATTAGCAACTGGTTTCAATTGTTCGGCGCACTCGTTCACGGTTCCGGCCAGATTAAAGCGCAGCCGTTTCATGGTCTCCTGTCCTGCATCGAGCCGTGCCAGTTCCAGGAGTGATTCAATCAACCGGCGCATCCGCTGGGCCGAACGCTGGCAGGCCTCGACCGTTTCCCGGTACCCGGTGGCGCTGCGTTCGCGGTTCAAGGCGGTCTGTGTTTGGGTGAGCATCACGGAAACGGGCGTGCGCAGTTCGTGCGCGGCGTCGGCAGTGAATTGTTGCTGCTGGGCGAACGCGGTTTCCAGCCGGGCGAACGTGGCGTTTAACACCGCTGCCAGTTGGCCCAGTTCGCTTTCGGTTTCGGCAACATTGATGCGTTGCGACAAATCGCCGGCGGAGATCTTCACGGCGGCCGAACTGATGCCGTCAATGGGCCGGAGCGCGCGTCCGACCAGCCACCAGCCGCCTGCCAAACCCAGCAGCAGTATGATTCCGCCCGCGCCCGTCAATTTCAAGGCAGTGAGATTGAGTTGCTTTAATTCCGGCGCAATCGAGCAGCCAACCCAGATGATCTCACCTGAAGGCAAAGGCCGGCAAACCTCCCGAAATTTTCCGATGAGATAGGGTGGCGGCGGCTTGGCTTCTTTCGCGGAAAACAGCGAAGGGGTATTGACTGAAATCAGTGGGTGGAGAGACAGGGTGATGGTCCGGCTGGGTTGGTTGGTTGACGCGGCGAACTCTTTCCCGTCACGAAAGATAACAAAACGAGCACAATGGCGTCGTAATCGTAGCTGTCGGCGTTGAACAGACCGTCCTCGCCGTTGTTCGCGGTGTCCACGGCGTAACCTGCCTCGCGCAAGGCCTGGGCCAGGCTGCGGAGCAAATCCGGTTCGTCTTCGACAATCAGGATTCTCATGTTGACCGCGGCTGCGGCTGATTTAACACAACCGCCTTCCGCCGTCACTCTCGCAGACGCAACCTTAAGAGAAGATGAAGGTGCGAAACGAAAAAATTTCCAAAAAATTTCCGGCTTCACGTCTCCTTAAGGTGCGTCCGGGTAAATTGCGTCAAAAGAAAAATTCACACCGGCAAAATAGAAAGAGAGCACAACATGAAAACCACAATGAAAACCATGCTGACACTGCTGGCGCTTGGCGCGTCGGCCTTCCTCATCAACGCCCAGGACGCTGGCGGACCGCCTCCGGACAGTGGTCCGGGCGGAGTCGGTCCCCGCCATCGCCCGCCCCCGTTGCCGCTGATTCGAGCGCTGGATGTCAATCACGATGGTGTGATAGATTCCAATGAGATTGCCAATGCCAGCGCGGCCTTGTTGACGCTGGACAAAAACGGCGACGGTCAATTGACCAAGGACGAATACCTGCCGCCCTTGCCGGCCAACGCGCCCAAGGACGCCCCGCGTCCGCCGCTCCCGGCGATCGTCAAGGCGCTCGATGCCAACGGCGACGGAGTGATTGACGCGGCTGAAATCGCCAACGCACCGGCGGCTTTAAAGGCACTGGATAAAAACAGCGACGGACAACTGACGCCGGATGAATTCATCGGACCGCGCCCCCACATGGGCCCGCCGCGCGAACGAGGCGCAAACGGTGACCCGAGCGGCCAACCGCCGGACGATGCAGCGGGCGGGCCGCCGCCGGACCAGCAATAGATTCTGTTCGGGTGAACGGAACGGCGGCGGATTGTCGCAAAAGCCGGTGTGACGCGATCAATCCGCCGTCGGTGTTTTAACGGCGGCGGGGGCTTTGGAATCCCGGCAAAGAAACTGCCACGCGAGTAACCCGGTCAGGAAAGCGATGCCGCCGCAGATGACATAGGGCAGCTCCGGCGAAGGCCGGGCGGGCCGCAGAAAGAACAAGGTGGTGGCGAAGATTGGGCCGACGATGCGCGCCAGGGCGCCGAAGCTCTGGGCGACGCCCAGGTTCGCGCCCTGTTCGTCCGGTGAAGACTTGAGCGAAATCATGCCGAACACCGGCGGGCGGTTCAGCCCGGAACCGATGGCCAGCACGGCCAAAACGACCAGCAATCCGGGCAGATGGGTTTGGAAGGGCAACGCCGCCAGGCCGATCGCGAAAGTAATCATGCTGCCGAAAATCAGGCGGGGTTCGCCAAAGGTTTTGACCAGCCGATGAATGACACCTTGCACCAGCACGGTGATGATGCCCGCGTAAGCAAAGAGGTATCCCACCTCATCCCGGCTCTTGAGGCCAAAACCCTGTGCCGATTGCGGCTGCAACAACAAGGGGAACGTGGACTCAAAACAGGTGAAACAAAACGTGGCGAGGAAGAAAAGGCCGATGAGCAGGCCGAGCCTGGGTTGGCGAAGCGTATGGCCCCATTGCGTGAATTTGGGCCGGGCCACCGTGGGCGTGGCGCCGGGCTTCCGGCTTTCGCCGAGGATGAACCAGCCCAGGATGAAATTCGCCGCGCAAAAAGCGGCCGCCACCCAGCCGGGGCCCGTTTTGCCGAAGAGGCCGGCGGTGAGAGCACCGACCGCCGGACCGATGATGAATCCGACTCCAAACGCAATGCCGATCAAGGCCATGCCGGCCGACCGCTTTTCCGGCGGCGAAATGTCCGCAATATAAGCCGAAGCCACGGAAATATTCGCTCCGGAAATCCCGGCAAAAACGCGCGAGGCCAGGATCCACCCCAGGGCCGTTGCCCCATGCAAACCGGAGGCATAGGCAAAAAGGACGTACGAACCCGCCGCGCCCAGGTTGCCAATCAACATGACCGGACGGCGCCCGATGTGATCGGACCACCGGCCCCAAGCGGGCGCGAAAAGAAATTGCATCAGCGAAAACGACGCGATGATGGAGCCGATGACAAAACTTTTGGCGCCGAAATCCTCGGCGTAACCCGGCAGCAGCGGCAACACGATGCCGAAACCAATCAGGTCAATGAAGACGGACAAAAAAATAACCAAGCGTGACGGTTTGCGATTCATGTTTGCAACGAGCGGGAATTCTAATTGCCGTCAGAAGCGAGTCAAGGAATGCGGGGGTTTGGTACTGTCCTGAATTCGCCCGGAGTTCCGCCTTCCGGCGGCTCCGAACCGCGTAAACACGGAACTCCACACTCCGAATCAGGATGCGGCCGGGGGTTTTGTTTGAGATCCCCTGTGCTACGACCCGGTTCAAATCGGGAAAGTTTGCGGCACCCTTGACGGCAATGCACGTCCGGGCGCACCGCGTGAGACAGCCTGCGGTTGCGCGCCCGCCGCGACCCAGGTGATTCGGCCCAATTATTTGGATTCCATCTATTTATTCGACTAGACCTGTTTTCACATGTATCTTATGGCGCCGGTTCGGATCATCCAAGAAAGCATCGAGTATCATGAAACGCATTTCCTTTATCCCCGCACTGCCACTGGCTGGCTGTTTGATTTTCGGCGCCCTGGCTTTCGGCACGGGTTCCGCTTATGGCGGCTGGCAACTGGTCTGGAGTGATGATTTCACCAACGCCGACGGGAGTTCGCCGGATCCGGCCAAATGGGGCTACGACATTGGCAATGGCGACAACGGTTGGGGAAACGCTCAACTCGAATACGACACGTCCCGGACGAACAATATACGAATACAGGGTGGTAACCTGGTGATTGAAGCCGACCAGGAAAGTTACGGCGGCTTTGACTACACTTCGGGCCGGATGAATACCAAGGGGAAATGGTCCTGGACGTATGGGCGGATCGAGGCGCGCATTAAAATCCCGCGCGGACAGGGAATCTGGCCCGCGTTTTGGATGCTGGGTGCAAACATTGACCCGGTCGGGTGGCCCACCTGTGGCGAGATTGACATCATGGAAAACATCGGCAAAACCAGCGACCAGGGCACCGATCACGGCACGATGCACGGCCCGGGCTATAGCGGTGGCAACGGGATTGGCGGAACCTATACGCTGCCGGGCGGAGCGAAACTCTCCGACGACTTCCATATTTACGCCATCGAGTGGACGACCAACCAAATCAAATGGTATTTGGACAATAATCTATTCTTTACCGCCACGCCCGCCAGTCTGCCCGCCGGCACCACCTGGGTCTTTACGGCGCCGCAATTCATAATCCTCAACGTGGCGGTCGGCGGCTACTGGCCCGGATATCCGGATGGAACAACGGTCTTCCCCCAACAAATGCTGGTGGATTACGTGCATGTTTACAGTTACGTGACGACGTCGGTGCCGGACGTGCCGGCGGGTTTGAGTGCGACGGCGGGCGGCACCCAGGTGGTGTTAAGCTGGTCGCCTTCCAATGGAGCGACCAATTACAATGTCAAATTCTCCACGACCAACGGCGGGCCTTACCTCACTATCGGCAGCACGGCGGCGACCAGTTACACCAACACCGGCCTGGCCAACGGCATCCCCTGCTATTACGTGGTTTCGGCGGTGAACTCTTTTGGCGAAAGCTCCAATTCAGTCCAGGTCAGCGCCACAACCACGGTTCCGTCGGCGAATCTGGCGTTGAACAAACCGGTCGCCGTGAGTTCCATTGAAAACGCGGGCCTCGGCGGAGCCAATGCGGTGGACGGCAATACCACGACGACCCGCTGGTCTTCGGGATTCAGTGATCCGCAATGGATTTATGTGGATTTACAGGCAACCGTTGACATCACCCGGGTAAGGCTCTACTGGGAAAACGCCTGCGCGACGAGTTATCAGATTCAAGTTTCTTCCAATGCCGTGGACTGGACCCCGATTTACAGCACGACGACGGGAACCGGTGGCGTCCAGGATTTGACCGGGTTATCCGGAACGGGTCGTTATGTGAGGATGTATGGGACGGTGCGCAAAACCCAGTATGGCTATTCGCTTTATGAATTTGAAGTCTATGGGAATATTACAGTGCCAACAGGTCTGTCGGCCACGGCCGGCAACCAGCAAGTTTCATTAAGTTGGAACGTTGTCCCGGGAGCCACCAGCTACAATGTGAAAAGTTCCACGACCAACGGCGGGCCCTACCTCACCATCGCCAGTCCGACGACCACCGGTTATACGAACACTGGCCTGGCCAATGGGACCACCTACTATTACGTGGTTTCCCAGGTGAACCCGGTGGCCGAAAGCTCCAACTCCATCCAGGTCAGTGCCATGCCGGTCAGTTCGTCCAATCATCCGCCGGTGCTGGCGGCGTCCATCACCAACGGTCAGTTTGGATTTTTGATCAGCGGTGATACAGGGCCGAATTATATCATTCAAGTTTCCACCAATCTGACTACGTGGACTTCTGTGTTCACGAACAATTCACCGACATTGCCTTACTATTGGGTTGATACCAACTCCGCAGCCTACCCGGTTCGTTACTACCGGACCATTTTGGGGCCATAAACCCTCGGCCGGTTTTGGCGCGCCAGCCGTGAAAACCGGGTGGACCGGAGAATCATGGCCGGAATTTGTTTCCCGCGGCAAAGCGGTTTTATACCGCCCCGGCGATTCGTTCACAGATCGCGTTCGTCCGGATGCGGCGGGTTGGTTTGGAATTCGCCGGCGAATAACTTTGTGAATGGATTGCGAACGGGTGTTGAGAATTCCAGCTTGTCGCGGATGCCAATTAGCGGTCTCCTGTCCGGATGATTGATTCCGTTTCCGAGACCGCCGGCGCCGCGGCAGATTTGAAAAAGGCGCGGCGCCAGAAATCCGCAGCCCATGGCCCGCAATCCGCGCTGGTGGACCGGCTGCCGCCGCACTCACCGGAAGCCGAGCAAGGCGTGCTGGGCTGTGTGCTGCTTTCACCGAATGAGTGCATGGGTGAATGCATGGAAAAACTCAAAGATGGCCATGAAGTTTTTTATGACCTGCGGCACCAGACGATTTTTGAAACGTTGACGGCGATGTATGACACGCGCCAGGCGATCGACGTCATCACCTTGCAGCAGCGCCTCAAGGACAAGCAACTGCTGGAACAGGTCGGCGGCATCGCCTACCTGACGCAGCTCCCGGACGCCGTGCCGAGCGCGGCGAATCTTTCCTATTATCTCGACATCGTCCGGGAGAAATTTCTGCTGCGGAAAATGATCCGGACCTGCACCGATGTCGTCGGCCGGGTTTATGATTACGAAGGCGAGGTGGACGCGTTGCTGGACGAAGTGGAGCGCGACGTGCTGCGGATTTCGGAATCACGCGTGCAGGGTGGCGCGTTGACGACGAAAGAACTGGTCAACAAGGCCATCGGCACGATCGAAAACTTTTTCAGCCGCAAAGGAACACTGACGGGCCTGGCGACGGGTTTTGCGGATCTGGACCGGATGACGGACGGCCTGCACGGCAGCGAGATGATCGTCATCGCCGCCCGTCCCAGCATGGGCAAAACGTCCCTGGCGATGAACGTCGTGGAACACGCGGTCCTGGAGCAAAAACTGCCGGTGGGGGTGTTCAGCCTGGAAATGAGCGCGGAGGCCCTGGTGCTGCGCATGATGTGTTCCATCGCGCGGGTGAATTTGCGGAGCATTCGCGAGGGGTTCATGAGCGAATCGGACTTCCCCAAACTGACCAGCGCGGCCGGCAAGCTGGCGAACGCCAAGCTGCTGATTGACGATTCGGCGGGGCTTTCGATTCTGCAACTGCGGGCGCGGGCGCGACGCATGGCGCAACAACACGACATCAAGCTTTTTGTGGTTGATTATTTGCAGTTATTACATTCTACTGGCCGCCGGGCACAGGAAAACCGGCAGCAGGAAATCTCGGACATTTCCAGCGGCCTCAAGGCGCTGGCGAAGGAATTGAAGGTGCCGGTGCTGGTGCTCAGCCAGTTAAACCGCGAACTCGAGCGGGACAAAAGCCGCAAGCCGCGGCTGTCGGATTTGCGGGAATCCGGTGCGATTGAACAGGATGCCGACCTGGTCGGTCTGCTGTACAAACCTAACGCGGGCGACGATGAAGAGGCCGCATCCGGCGAGGAAGCCGATGGTGTGCCGGTTAATTTGCTGATTGCCAAACAACGAAACGGCCCGACGGGCGATATCAATCTGACATTCTTGAGGCCTTACACGCGATTTGAAAGCGCAGCCAAAGTCAGCGATGAAGATGTGCCGGTGGACCGATAGACGATGAAATTATTTTTTCGCCTTTTCGGGATATGCCTCCTGCTGGGCTGCGCGCCGGCCGTCTGGTCGCAAACCGCCGGGCTCAAAATTGACCGCGTGGACATCAAATACGTCGGCCCGGCGTCGGTCAGCGAGCAATTCATTCGTTCCAACATCCGCCTCAAAGCCGGCGATTTTTACAGTGCCAGCGCCTCCGAAGCGGACATTCGCGGCCTTTATGCCACCGGACAGTTCTACAATATCCGGATAGGCCTGGATCAGGCCGGCGATGGCGGCGTGGTGCTGACGTATATCGTCCAGGCCCGCCCGCGCCTGACCGAGATCAAAATCGAAGGCAACAAAAAACTGAGCGCCTCAAAAATCCGGAAGAAAATCACCGTCAAGGTCGGCCAGCCCCTGGACGAACAAAAGCTGTTCACCGACAGCCAGGAGATTCAGAAACTGTATGAGAAATACGGCTATGCCGGCACCAAGGTCAAATACGTGGTGGACGTGGATGAAAACGCCGGGCGCGGCAC
>JAJXYT010000051.1 GCA_021780375.1 bacterium
GCGCGGCACGGCGACGTTTCAAATCACCGAACAGCCCAAAGTCAAAATTGTAAAAATTGAATTTATCGGCGCGGCGGCATTCTCCCAGCGGGAACTGCGCAAGCAGCTCAAGACCCGGGAACGCTGGATGTTTTCGTGGCTGACGGGCAGCGATGTGTTCAAGGAAGACCAGTTCGCGGATGACCAGGACGCGCTCGTGGCATTTTATCGCAGTCACGGTTACCTGGATTTCGAGATCAAGGACGTAAAACTTGAGCATCCGACGCCCAAAACCATGGACATCCGGTTTTTCGTATTCGAAGGCCGGCAATACAAAGTCGGGTCGGTCACATTCACCGGCAACAAGATTTTCAACGACGCGCAAATGCATCAAGGGCTCCAAGCTGTTCACGATTTCGAGCATGAGCGGGGCAAACTCGGCCCGCATGGATTGCCGATGGACGTGGGCGATGTTTTCACTCCCGAAGGCCTCGACAAGGACGTGACGGCGGTCGAGGATTTTTACGGGAGCAAAGGGTACATTAATGTAAAGCAAGGTCCCGCGCTCCAGGTGGTGCGCGTTCCGAACGTCGATACCGGGACGATGGATCTGGAATTTAAGATTGACGAGGGCCAGAAGTATTATGTCGAGCGCATTGATATTCACGGCAACGTCAAGACCAAGGACAAGGTCATCCGGCGGGAACTGGCCATTGCCCCCGGCGAAGTCTTCGACATGGTGCGGGTCAAAATCAGCAAACAACGCCTTGAAGGCCTTCAATATTTTGACAAGGTGGACATGAACCCGGAACCGAGCGATCCGCCGATTGCCGGGCGCCAGAACCTGGTCGTGGACGTCGAGGAACAAAATACCGGCAAACTCATGCTGGGCGCGGGATTCAGTTCCGTGGATTCGCTGGTCGGTTTCATCGAAATCGAGCAGGCCAATTTCGATTTGTTCCATCCTCCGTATTTTACCGGCGGTGGCCAGCGGGCACGGCTTTTCATCCAACTGGGCAGCCAGCGTCAGGACTACGAACTCCTCTTCAGCGAGCCGTGGTTTATGAATCGCAAGCTCCGGCTGGACGTGGACCTTTACCGGCATCAATGGGATTTTGAAAGCCCCAACAACATTTTCAATGAAACCCGCACCGGCGCCAGCGTCAGCCTGACCCGCGCCCTGTGGAGCGACTTCCTCATGGGTAGCCTGGGTTATTCCATTGAGGACGTGGGCATTGATTTGAACAGCGGCTGGCATGGCTGGGAACCGGGAGTTTTTCCAAAACCGTTCACTCCTCCCAATGTACCGGACGCCATTCTGGCACAAACCGGCGATCATTTGTTCCATCATTTTACCGCCTCACTTGCTTATGACACGCGCAACAGCGTCGAACTGCCCAATGGCGGCCAGCGGACGGAGTTTGACCCGGAATTTGTGACCGGCGACAGCACCTATTACAAATTGGACCTTAAAACCGAGTGGTTTTTTCGCGGTCTGTTCAAGAGCCACGTCATTGAATTAAGCGGACGCGCGGGATTTGCGGACGGTTTGGGCAGCCAAGATGTGCCGTTTTACGACCGTTACTATCTCGGCGGCCTCTACAATTTGCGCGGCTTCAAATACCGCAATATTGCGCCGCGCCAGCCATTTAGTATCACCGAACCCATTGTGCCCAGTGAACCGATCGGCGGCGACAGCTACTGGTTTGGCTCTATGGATTACTATATTCCCATCATTCAGAAAGAAGGCGGCGTCAGCCTGCGTTTAGACCTCTTCTACGACATGGGAGCGGTCAGTGCGCAACCGTTTTCCTTCTCCGGCGGAATTAATGACGATTATGGCGTTGGCCTGCTCTTGAACATTCCCCATCTGGGTCCCTTGCAGTTGTACTACGGCATTCCCATCAACCATGACCAGTACAACAGCCCCGCCGGCAAGTTTCAATTCGGGTTTGGTTACTCACGCGAGTTTTAAGATGAACGGTGCGATATGAAAAAGATTCTGTTGTTAAAATCAATCGTTGCCGGATTGGTTTGCGCGGGTGCGTTGGATGTATTTGCACTCGCACCCCGGACTCCGGTTCCGGCGGCACTTGGCAATCTGCCGCTTTATTTCACGGCGGCTACCCCCGGCCAGGCGAGCCAAACGGCGGGATTCGTCGCGCAAGGGAGCGATTGCCAATTTTTGATCTCACCCGCTGAAGCGCAAATTACCTTGCGATGTCGCGCCAGCGTCTTGGACTGCGGCGGCAATCCCGAAAGCTTTCGGGAGACGCCGCTTTCGGGCGGGGACCAATTCGTCAAACGCCATTCACGTTCCCAAAGCGGTGTCACAGCCACCGCACTCCAAGACGCAAGCGAATCTGCAACAGTGCAACTGCAATTCGTTGCCGCCAATCCCCGCGCCCGAATTCATGGCGCTGACGAATTGCCCGGTAAAATCAACTATCTCATCGGCAACGACCCCGCACAGTGGCATACGGGCGTGGCCACGTTTGCGCAGGTGCGGGTCGAACAGCTGTATCCCGGCATCAATCTGGTGTACTACGGCAACCCGCAGCAGCTTGAATATGATTTCAATATTGCGTCGGGAGCCGACCCGGCGGCGATAAAAATTCAATTCAACGGCGTGGATAAAATTTCGATTGGCGCACAGGGTGAATTGATCCTGGAGGTGGGCGGGAACGAAATTCGCCAACCGGCGCCGGTGATTGACCAGATGGTTGGCGGTCGGCGACAGGCCATCAGCGGCGGCTATCGGCTGGTGGATGCGCACACGGTTGCCTTCGCCGTCGGAAAGTACGACCACCAACTGCCCTTGGTGATTGACCCGGTATTGAGCTTCTCGACCTACTTTGGCGGTAATTCCAGCGATACCGCCTGGTCCATTGCCTTGGACACCAACGGTTTTATTTATATCGCGGGCCAAACATTATCCAAACAGATGTCTGCAACCAATACCGCGCCCTTCTCGACCCCCGGCGCGTTTCAGACAAATTTTGCGGGCGGTTCACAAGCCGGCGATGCGTTCGTTGCCAAATTTGACAGCCAAGGCAGCAATCTTATCTATCTTACATATCTAGGTGGTAGCGCGGATGATGCAGCTTATAGCATCGCTCTGGATGGAAATGGCAATGCTTATATCGCTGGCGCCACTGACTCACCAGATTTTCCTGTCAGGAACGGCATTTACACCAACATCAGCGGGACTTTAAACCCGCATGTTGGGCTTTACCCTGCCGATGCCTTTGTTGCGAAGTTTGATCCCAGTGGTTCCAATCTTCTTTATTCAACCTATCTCGGTGGTGAAAGTGCTGACGCGGCCTACGGCATTGCTTTGGATTCGTCGAACGACGTTTACGTGACCGGTTTCACTTACTCTACGAATTTTCCCACAACCCCAAACGCATTGCAAAACCATTTGGCCTGCATCTATTCAGTATATTTCAACGCCAATGCGTTTGTGGCTGAAATCAGTGCTTCCGGCACTAATTTGCTTTATTCGTCTTATTTCGGCGGCACCAATTTTGACGAAGGTCTAGGTATAGCCGTCGACAACTCCAATTATGTCTATGTCACCGGGTTCACGGCCTCGACAAATTTTCCCATTACTAATGCCATACAACAACAATTTGTCTCAGTAATCGGGACCACCAATGCCGCACCCACCAACGTGGTGTTCATCACCAATTTCTTCAACGGCTACTTGCTCAATGGTGTCTCCAATCAGATCTCACCACCACTCGATGATGCCTTCGTCGCCAAGTTCGTTCCCGGCTTCACCAATTTCGTAGCTCCCGGTTTTAGTAATCTGATGTATTCAACTTTCCTGGGGGGTGGGAACAGCGATGCTGCCAATCACATCGCCGTGGATGGGGCGGGCAACGCCTATGTGACCGGCTGGACGGTTTCCACCAATTTTCCCAACACCCTCACCAATGTCGCCGGTTTGTATAATGGCCTGACCAACAACACCGGCTTTGCTGTCCCGGCCATTACCAACGCCTTTCTGACGCAGGTCACGTGGACCGGCTCTAATGCGGCCATCGGCTTCTCAACGGCTTTTGGCGGTACCAACTTTGGTATCGATGTCGGCTATGGCGTAACGGTGGATTCCGCCGGCGACGTGTTTGTCGTGGGCGCTGCTTCCACAACCAATTTCCCGGCGTTCAATACACCCGGTCTTTTCGCCACCACCAATGCCGGCGGCAGCGACGCCTTTGTGATTGCGTTCAGCACCAATGCTTCCGCGGTTCTTTACTCGGGGTATCTGGGCGGCTCCGGCAACGACTACGGCTATGGCATCGCCGTGGACTCGCTGACCAACGCGTATATGGTCGGTCAGACAGCTTCACCCAATTTTCCAACCTTTTTCCCGCGTCAATCTTCTCTCAATGGTCCGAGCGACGCCTTCCTGGCCAAAATCCTTTGGGCGGTGCTGCCGGTGGAGATTACCAACCAGCCAACGAATCAGGTGGTGGCCGCAGGCACTTCGAGCTTTTTTGGCGTCTCGAGCGCCAGCCTGGTGGCCGGGGCAACCGGGACGCCGCCCTTGAGCTATCAGTGGCAGTTCCAGGGAACCAACCTGGCATGGACGAATCTGGTGAATGGGGGAACGAACCTGCTGGGCGGGGGAAGGCATATCAGTGGCGCCACTAACGCCATTCTGACGATAAGCTGTCCGGAAACAAACGACAGCGGGAACTATCAGATCATCATCACCAATTACGCCGGGTCGGTGACCAGTTCCGTTGCCACGCTGACGGTGACAAATATCCCGACGGTATTTACAGTGCAACCGAACAGTCAAACGGCAGGAACAGGTTCGACGGCCCAATTCAATTTTAACGCGACATTCCAGCAGCCTGCCACGGCTCAATGGCTGAAAGACGGGACGAACTTGATCAACGGAGGACGCATTAGTGGCGCGAGCAATAGCTTTACTCTGACGATCAACAACGCCGGGACGAACGACGACGGAACCTACTGGGTTGTCGTCACAACCCCTTGGGGATTATTGGCCAGCTCCAATGCCGTTCTGACGGTGGTGTCGCTACCGACGATTACTGTGCCACCCACAAACCAGACCGTGGGCCTGGGAGCAACGGTGACCTTTGCGGTCACCGCCGTCGGACTGGCACCGTTAAGTTATCGCTGGCAAATGAATGGAACCAGCCTGGTCAACGGAGGGCGCATCAGTGGTGTGACCAACTCCGCCCTCATCCTCTCCAACGCACAAACCAGTGATGACGGAGGTTATACGGTCATTGTGACAAACAATGTCGGGTCGGTAACCAGTTCGCCACCCGCGGTCTTGACGGTGCTGACGGCGCCTCTTTTCGGGGGTATCACGGCTGGCACCAATGGCGGTTTCATCTTGAGCGGGGTCGGCGGCACCAACAGCGGCTCCTACACCGTGCTGACTTCGACCAATCTGGCGATACCGCCGGCGCTCTGGACGCCGGTGGCGACCAATCAATTCGGGAGCCAGGGCCAGTTTGTGTTCACCAACCTCGCGCCCACCGACGCGCCACAACTGTTTTACCTCCTGCACATGCAATAACCAGGACCGGCCGGCCGGGGTTTGCGCCCGCCAGTTTTCAGTTGGCGATGACCGGAAATTCTGTTTTCTTATTCCCATGAAACGCGTTTTGCGAATTATTTTTCCGGTGGTTTTGTTGATGTCGCTGTCAAGCAGTTCCGCCTGGGCGCAGCAGAAGATCGCCACGGTGGACATGCGCAAGCTCTTTGACGGTTATTGGAAAACCAAGCAGGCCGAAACCGCGCTCAATGACCGCAAGGTCGAACTGGACAAGGAGGACCGCGGTTTCCTTGATAATTTGCAGAAAGACCGGGCGGCATATCAAAAATTGCTGGACGCGGCCGCCGACCAGGCCATCTCGGCGGATGAGCGCGACAAGCGCAAGCAGGCCGCGGCTGACAAATACGCCGAGATCAAGGATTCGCAAACGGCCATTGTGCAATTTGAGCGCCAGGCCCAGGCAACCCTGGGCGCCCAAACCCAACGGATGCGCACCGATATTATCAAGGAAATCACGGCGGCGGTGAGCACCAAGGCCAAGGCTGCCGGCTACACCATGGTGGTGGACACCGCATCAAATAACTCCAATCAAACACCGGTGGTGCTTTACACCGATGGTCAAAACGATTTGACGGCGGCCGTCCTCGCCCAGCTCAACGCCGGCGCCCCCATTGATTTGAACAAGGTGGATACCTCGGCCGTGCCGGCGTTGACGATTACCACCAACAGTCCGTAGCGAGTCATTTTAACCGGCACTGAGCCGCTGCACCGGTTTCTCGAACAACATCCGGTGCGCCTCCTCCAGAATTCCGGGAATCCGTCCGGCAAACGGGCTGTGCTGAATCGCGGTCTGTAAATCCAGTTCCCCGACCTTCGCCGCGTTCTGGCCGGGGAACCAATGCTCGGCCTGGCCCAGCAGGTTGTAGCGCATCTTGCCCCACGCGATCAAATCGAGCGACTTGGCATAGGTCCACAGCCGCAAAATTTCCGACACGTTGATCTCGCCGGGCACGTCCCCAAAATTGGGCAGGCCCTCGAACCACCGCGCGCACCAGTCCGCGCCGAGCACGCGTTCCATTTCCGCGCGCAACCGCTGTTCAATCGGCGCAATCGTTTCCGGAATCCGGTCGTAAAAATTCAGGGCCCGGAGATGCTCGTCAAAATCCGTCGGCCGGACCGCGCCACAGCTCAAGGTGTGGACTTCCTTCCGCGCCAGACAATAAAGATCGTTGAACTCCATCGGCGTCAGCGGCGCGCAAAGCTCCACCAGCTTTTTCGGCGGCTCATAGAGTTTTCCGCCCTTGTCATTCGGGCTGATGATGAATACGCCCATGTCCAACCGGTGCGCCGCCATCACCGCCGCCCGATTCAGATCATTCACGAAATACCAGTGCACATTCATGTAATCGAACCCGCCGCTGTTCACGGCGTCCAGGATGACGTCGGTGGTCGCGTGGGTGGAGAAGCCGACGAACCGCACGCGGCCTTCCCTTTGCAACTGCCGGGCGGCGGCCAGACAACCCTCTTTCTTCAACGACCAGTCCAGCAGTTCGCGATTATTGACGCCGTGCAGGGAAAGCAAGTCCACGTAATCCAGCTTCAGATATTTCAGCGAAGTCTCAAAGTCCTGGAGAAACTCCCGCGGCGTGGCGTAGGGCTTGATTTTGGTCTGGACGATGATTTTTTCCCGCGGCAACTTCGGCAGGATGTTGCCGAGCTGCATTTCCGAGGTGCCGTAACCGCGCGCCGTCTCGATGTGATGGATGCCCAGTTCCAGCGCCCGGTGGATGGTCGCTTCGATATTTTCCTGGTTTTCGCGCGGGATTTCCTTTGGGTCCACGTCCTGCCACTTGAATTGATAGCGCATCCCGCCGCAGGAAATCACCGGCATGGCCAGTTCCGTCCGCCCAAAACGACGATATTTCATCGGGGCGAAAAATAGGTGACCCCGGCAACTCTGGCAAGCAAGCAACCCGGCCCGATTTTGGCCTTAAAAATCGCTTGCCACCACCGCCCGCCTGGCGTATAGTTCCCGCTCTTTTGCAATCGAGATTTTAAGATTTTATGCGACGTCCCAAAGGCATCAAAACCAGAAAGTCCGTGGCCAAACGGTTCAAGATTACGGCGCGCGGAAAGGTCCTGCGCTCCAGCGCGGGCCGGCGCCATTTGGCGCAATCCAAAAACCCAAAACGACGCCGCGGTCTGCGCGGACTGACCGGCGTGGATGCGACCGACGCTTATCGCATCACGCAGAATTTGCCTTTCAGCCACTGATTTTCAACTTTCAACACTCAACTCTCAACTCTCAACTCACGCATGCGAGTTACCAACGCCCCCGCTTCCCGCAAACGCCGCACCCGGATGATCCGCGCCGCCAAAGGCTACCGGATGCGCCGCTCGAAACTGTACCGCTACGCGTCCGACGCCGTGGACCACGGCCGCCAGTACGCCTATCGCGACCGACGCCGGAAAAAACGCTTGTTCCGGTATCTCTGGCAGGTCCGCATCAACGCCGCCGCCCGCGCCGCCGGTCTGACTTATAGCCGCCTCATCGAAGGGCTGAAGACCGCCAAATGCGCGCTGGACCGCAAAGTGCTCGCCGATATTGCCGCGACCGACGCCGCCGCTTTCACCGAATTGGCCAATGTCGCCAAAAACGCGCTCAAGGCCAAACCCGGCGCCACTCTGGCAAAAGCGTAAGCAAAATCTCAATTTGAATTCAATACACGGGCGGCCTGAAAAGGACCGCCCGTTTTGCCTTTCGCAGGAGCACGGCTGTGGTCGCAGGCCCGGCCGCAGAGTGCTCCGCCGGGTGCTGCGGCTGGTGCTTTGCACGCCGCCGCGCTCCGCCGAAGTGTGGCAATGAAAATTTCTTTTGTGACTTTTGCGCCTTTTTGCGGCTAAAATCCAGGTATGTCGTTGCTGGACGAAATCGAACCCTTGAAGCAGGCGGCCTTGGCCGAATTAAAATCAGCCCCCGACCTCGCCGCGCTTGAACAGGTCAAGGGCGCGTGGGTCGGGCCGCACGGCAGGTTCACCGCCCTCATGAAGCAGCTCGGTGCGCTGTCGAAGGAGGAAAAACCCGCCGCCGGCAAGGCCATCAATGCCGCCAAGGTCGAACTGGAAGCCGCCTTGGCGGCTTGTCGCGAAGAACTGGAATTGAAAGCCGCGTTGCCCCGGGAGCCAACCGATTTCAGCGCGCCCGGCCGCCGCCGCGCCCTTGGCAAGCTCCATCCGCTCACGCAAGTAACCGAGGATATCGTCCGCAGCTTCCGCAAGATTGGTTTCGTCGTCGCCGACGGCCCGGAAATCGAGGACGAGTATCACTGCTTCGACGCGCTCAACACGCCGGCCGATCATCCAGCCAGAGATACCCAGGACACATTCTATGTCGCCAGCAGCGCGCCGAATACATCTCCCGCGCCCGCGGGAGCGGGAGAGGGTGGCGCGGCGAAGGCTTCTCCCTCTCCCGGGGGAGAGGGCCGGGATGAGGGCGGTTGTAAATCACTCTTGCTTCGCACCCATACCTCTTCCGTCCAAATCCGCGTGATGGAGAAACAACCGCCGCCCATCCGCATCATCGTGCCGGGCCGCGTTTATCGCCGGGACAACGCCGATGCCACCCACAATCCGACGTTCCAGCAGATCGAAGGGCTTTACGTGGACAAAAACGTCACCGTCGGCGACCTCAAAGGAACGGTGGAATTTGTCTTCAAGGAACTGCTCGGCGAGGAGACGAAAATCCGGTTCCGGCCGCACTATTTCAGCTACACCGAGCCGAGCTTCGAGATTGATTTCAGCAACGCGCTCGTGAAGAAGCTGGGCAAAGACTGGCTGGAAATCGCCGGGTGCGGCATGGTGCATCCGCAGGTCTTCGAAAACGTCGGCTACGACCCGGAAATCTGGACCGGCTGGGCGTTCGGCTTTGGCATCGAGCGCATCGCTATGATCCGGTACGGCATCAATGACATCCGATTGTTTTACGAAAATGACGTGCGGTTTTTGAAACAATTTTAGGATTCCGAAATGCTATTGACAAGATTCCATATTTAACTATTTTGGAAGCATGAAAACGACAATTGATATTCCTGAAAAGTTGATGCGGGAAACCATCAAACGAACCAGCGCCAAAACCAAGCGCGACGCGGTCATCACCGCGCTCGAAAAATTCAACCGCCTCCAGCGCCTCCGCGAACTGAATTTCCGGTTGCGCGGGACGTTCGTTGATTTCATGACCCAGGAAGACCTCAAGGTGATGCGCGAAGACGCCAAGTGGGCCAGGACCGCATGAAGCTGGTGGATACATCCGCTTGGGTCGAATACTTGCGTGCCGGGAACAGCGATGTCGCCGATAACGTGGAGGCGCTTGTTTTGGCAGATGAAGCCGCGTGGTGCGACATGGTGATGCTTGAGCTTTGGAACGGAGCGCGCGGACAGCAAGAAAAACGGAAGCTGACAGAATTGTCAGCCGCGGCTCTGCGGCTTGAAACCACCACTGAAGTCTGGGAACTGGCGCATCGGCTGGCTGCGCGCTGCCGTGACAAAGGCAAGACCGTTCCAGCCGCCGATGTTTTGGTTGTTGCTTGTGCCGCACATCATGAAGTTGAACTGGAACACAAGGACGGACACTTTGACGTCATCCTGCCGCTGGCAAAAAATTTGTGAGAACTCATCGAGACGAAGCCGTGGCCGAAGTGCGCGCCGCCCGCAAATCGCTCTGCGACCGTTTTGGCAATGACCCGCGCCGCCTGCGCGCGCATCTGCGCGCCGAGCAACGCAACTATCGCGGACGCATCATCAAAAGCTGGCCGGAACTTGAACCGGCTGGGGCCTTGCGCGAAATGCCGGCGGCGAAAAAGAGGAAATAACCATGCTCCGCCACGGCATCAACGACATCCGCCTCTTCTACGAAAACGACGCGCGGTTCTTGAAACAGTTTTAATATGCGTGATTGGCTAAAAAAGAATAGAACAGAGCCGAAGCAATCGCCCTTTCCTGAGCCAAATTTCAGGCCGGCGAATTTGCCACCGCGCCGTTCAAAAATGCCAACCGCCAGCAAATGGTGGAAAGCAGAAGATACTGCCGTCAAAAGCAATAACTGCGGTGAAAATGGTTTGGCAGAAACAATGCGCCGAATGCGTCTGAAAATGTTAAACGCAGCACCGAACGATTTTAATCAGGTGCAAACGCAAGAATTTCCTCACGTCTGGGGGCTTGTTATGGATTGGCCGCTTCCAGCGGGAATAATAACCCTTGTCTGTTTTTCAACTGGAGATGCCAGTATTTACACCACGACTTCGTTCGGCGTGCTGGGAGGCATCGCCCATCAGAAAGTTCGCAATGCTGTTGAACATTGCATCAAAGTTGCCCAACAATATTATGAAGATGCGACGCCGACGAAGGAATATCCGTATCCGACGAACAATCAGGTAAATATTTATCTGGTCTGCTATAATGAAGTTCGGATGATTGTCGCGGACTTGAAGGCAATCAGTCAAACAGGAGACAAGTGTTCAGGTTTATATGCGGTGGCACGGAAAGTTATTACTGAAATACGTTTGATTGCGCAGCCAGAAATGGAAAAGAGGGTGCGTAGTTAAATTTTTAGTCACAATGAAAGTCACCCTTAACTGGCTCAAACATTACGTGGATTTCGACTGGTCGCCGGAGGCATTGACCGAGCGACTCACCATGCTCGGGCTCGAAGCCGAAAACGTCCGCAAAATCGGCGGTGAGTTTGAAGGCATCGTCATCGCCCAAATCCTCACCAAGGACAAGGTGCCCGGTTCGGACAAGCTCTCGGTCTGCAAGGTCAACGACGGCAAGGGCGAGCGCACCATTATTTGCGGCGCGCAGAACCACAACGTCGGCGACAAGGTCCCGCTCATCCTGCCGAATTTCGCGCTGCCGTTGAAGCCCGGCGAAAAAGAGCCGTTTGTTATCAAGGAACGGAAGGTATTCGGCATCACCAGCCACGGCATGATGTGTTCTCCCCAGGAACTCGGCCTGCCCGACCAGGTGGACGGTCTGCTGATTCTGCCCAAGGACGCGCCGATTGGGAAATCGTTGGCTGAATATCTCGGCCGCGCGGGTGGCGACGTGATTTATGATCTGGAAATCACGCCGAACCGGCCGGATTGGAACAGTGTCATCGGCATCGCCCGCGAGATTGCAGCGCTTACCGGGAACAAGCTGAAAATTCCGGATGTTAACGTAGCCCAGCCGTCCCGGCTGGCCGGTGCAGGCGAGACGCCTGCGCTACATTGTAGCGACCTCGTGAGTGTTCGGATTGAAGATGTGGAACTCTGTCCGCGTTACACCGCCCGTGTCATCAAAGGCGTAAAAATCGGGCCCAGCCCGGATTGGCTCCGGACCACCTTGGAAAAGGCGGGAGTTCGCAGCATCAACAACGTCGTGGACGTGACGAATTACGTCATGCTCGAAATCGGCCAGCCGTTGCACGCGTTCGATTATCATTTGATCTCCCGTAGCCGCCGACGTGAGCCGGCGCACGCTGCGGACGGGAAGAATGCGCCGTCTGACGACGGCGGCGACAAGCCAACCATCGTCGTCCGCCGCGCGAAGGCCGGCGAGGAGTTCATCACGCTGGACGGCCAGAAGCACAAGCTTACCGCGGAAAACCTGCTCATCGCCGACGAGCAGAAAGGCATCGCGCTGGCCGGCGTCATGGGCGGTCAAAACACGGAAATCAACGATCGTACGACCGACGTGCTCATCGAAAGCGCCTGCTTCTCGCCGACGAACATCCGCCGCACCAGCAAGGCGCTCGGCCTGCGCAGCGAGTCCAGTTACCGGTTCGAGCGCGGCGCCGACATCGGCATTTGCGGCTGGGCGAGCCAGCGCGCGGCGCAGTTGATTCTGGAAACCGCCGGCGGCCAGCCGGCGGAAGGTGTCGTGGATGCGTATCCGAAACCGGCCGAACCGAAACAGGTGACGTTGCGTCATCACAAGGTCAATGAATTGCTCGGCATTCAGTTGCAGCCCGAGGAATGCGAATTCTATCTGGGCCAGCTTGGGTTGAAACGGGTGCATCGCCAGGCCCGGCCCGTCGGCGCGAGCAGTCCGTCGGAACCGGCGACATTCCAGGTTCCCACCTTCCGCGTGGATTTGAAACGCGAAGTGGATTTGATTGAGGAAATCGCCCGGCTGCACGGTGTGGACAACATTCCCGCCACGCCGCCACGCGGCGCCATCGGCACGAATGAATTTGATTCGGTCCACGACCAGATTGCCGAGGCGCGGCGGATTTTGAGCGGCTTGGGATTGCATGAGGCGCAAGGACAGACCCTGATTGCAAAGTCAGAAGTCAGAAGTCAGAAGCCGGAAGAAATCGTCCTGCTCGCAAACCCGCTGAGTTCGGACATGGACGTGCTCCGGCCAGGCTTGTTGCCGGGCTTGATTTATTCGCTGCGGCACAATGTCAGCCATAAGAATTACGACGTGGCGTTGTTTGAGATCGGTCGCGTGTTCAAAAATGTAACGCAGACGTCCTCGTCTGCGGGTTCGGCGGGCGTCCCGCCCGGTGGCGCGACGGGTAGTCGCCCGAACTCGCAAGCTGGCAGCCCGCGCCACGTGGAAGAACGCCGCGTGGCGATTGCACTCACCGGCCAGCGCGCGTTGAATTTCTGGAACGGAGCGGAACGCGATGCGAAATATGACGCCTGCGATTTGAAGGGCCTCGTCGAAGAATTTCTGGAGCAATTCGGCGTTCGCGGCGTGACGTTTGCGCAGCGGACGGTGAGCACAGCATTGTTTCTTGAATCCGCCACCATTGCGCTCGGCGGCAAGCTGCCGCTGGGTGAACTAGGCCAGCTCTCGCCGGTTTTGGCCAAAAAGTACGATTTGCGCGACGCGATCATGCTTGCGGAATTAAACCTTGATCAATTGCTCGCGCGGCGGAATCCGGCCAAATCATTCAAACCGTTGCCGCAATTTCCAGCGATTCGCCGCGACGTGGCGATGCTCGTGCCGGAGGCGACCACGCACAACACGGTCCTGCAAACGGTCAGAAAAACGAAGCCGGCGAATCTTGAAGGTGTTGAATTGTTTGACGTGTTCCGCGGGAAGAATGTTCCTGAAGGACAAAAAAGCCTGGCGTACGCCTTCACCTATCGCTCGCCGGAAAAAACCTTGACCGACGCCGAAGTGAACGCGGCGCACGCGAAACTCGTGGAGGCGTTCAAAGCGCAATTGAAAGCAACGGTACGCGAGTAACGGGCGGCGATAAAAGTCGCAGCACGCGCCACTCGTCACTTGTCACCCCTTACATCCATTGCCGCAGATGTTCGTGGCGCACGGGCCATTGGCCGTTCTTCGGAAAGCCGGGCGCGGATTCGTTCGGCCCGCCAGTCCAACCGGCGCACATCATGGCTACGGCCGCAAGCAATCCGCCGTTGCCCGGCAAGTACGCAGGCAAATTAGTTCGCTGGAAATTATGGCCGTTGGGCAAATAACGGTTTTTCGGTGCGTCAAGCAGAAGGAAATCCAATGCCAGTTCCGGCTGGCCGGTGCGCGCGGCCGCCATCGCGGCCATCGGGAAATCCCAGCCCCACGAGCGGTCCCATTGCCAGGTGTCCCGGACCTGGAGCGCCGTGCGGCGCATGTTGTCGGCGTCCACCCCATCACCGGGCTGCATGCCCAACGCACCGAGCAACGCCGGATGCTCCCAATTCCATTTCGTGTAAGTGTCGGTCAGGCCTTCCTGCATCAGGTAAACGCCGTCCTGGACGGGCAGCGGTGAAAGATTCCTCAAGACCTGGTCCCAATGCGGTTCCCGGGGCAATCCCAGTCGCTCGCGCCAGGTTTGGGCCACCCGCAGGCCAAATCGCCAGTAAGCCAATTCAAACGTCGGGTTGACGGTCGTCAGCGCGTCGGTGTTTTCCGAAACGGTTTTCAACGGCGGACCCAGGACGAATTGATTTCGCTTTGGAACAAACCCGGCGTAGGAAGCCATGAATTCCGCCGATTCGAAAACGATGTCCCGCCAGCGCGCCAAGGTCTTTTGGTTTGGCTGTTCGCGATAGGACAGTTCGGCGTAATAAATCGGATGCGGTTGTTGCCAGATGAGCAAAGGGCCGATGGACGATGGCGAATCGTGCCCGTCGGGGCCGATCATCTTGGGCCAGCGCGCGCCGTGATAGCCCTGGCGCCGGGCGGTGTCGCGCGCCAGCGGCAGAATGCGTTCGTAAATTACCAGGCTCTTTTCAAACAACTTGAAACGGTTCCAGGCCGTGAAATGGACACTATGCCACCAATGCATTTCCAGATGAAATTTTCCGTACCAACTGTTGCACAACAGCCCGGTTTCCGCCGATGGCAGCGAGCCGGCGCAGTGTAATGCCGTGTTGTAGAGCGAAAGCACAATCCGCCGCTCCAATTCGGCAGCGCGCGGGTCACTGCTCCCGCTCAGGTCAACCGCGCCGCCGTCATTCCAGAATTGGCGCCAGTGCTTTTCAGCGGCGGATTGGGTCCGGGCCACGTCCGGCAGTTTTCCGGAAAACGGTTTTGGCGAAAAAAGACAGGCAAATTCAAGCGCTGGATCGGTTTTCGCGCCCAACAAAAATTCGTGTTCCGCGCGTTGCGCCAATTCCGCCCCGTCGCTCCATTGCAGACGGACGGCGTATTCGGTGGCATCCAGTTTACGCGCGAAATCGGCACAGTTTTTTTCAGGGCGTGCGAGGGTGGTCGTGTGCCGTTCCGGATGGCTCCAATCGGCCATGCTCATGCCGGACGAGGCATAGGGAAACGCGAGGCGCACCCGCAGCCGGCCTTCCGCCAGAAGCGGCGATTCAATATGCACGGCAATCAGGTCGAGGCCGGGATGGCAGCAGGTCTGAACGCGAACCGGCCGGCCCGCAAATTCAAAACTGCTTTCCAACCAGCCGCGCCAGAGGTCCAGCGTCTGGCGGATGCTTTTCAAGTCGCCGGCCGACGCCGGCGAGCCGTTGGATGTCTTCAATTCAAACCCGATCCGGCCGAGATGAAATCGGTGCGGATTCTCCCGCAGCCACTTAAAGAGCGGTTCCTGGCCTGTGGCGTCGGTCGCGTAGCCGACGGTCCGGCCATAAGTGTCGTAATCTTTGTAATGGAAATCTTTCGGGTCGAGGCCGGCGGGTAACGGCGTGGAATGCCAGGCCCAATGCGACGTGGTACAGAGCGGAAATGGTTTCTCGCATTCGGCGGAAAAGGTTTGCAGTCCGGTCACGTCGGCGGTGAAAGCGAATTCGCCGTTGCCGACGGAGAGGGCGGAGAAGGGATCGAATTGCGTAACCATCGGCTGGTGACGGCGGACCACCGCGCGCCGGTCAAGGCGACCGGTCAGATTTCCAAACGCCGGCAGCGGAGCGTTCGCGAGCATCAATCCCCCCGCGCTTGCGGTCTGCAGGAATTGTCGGCGGTTGATCCGCATTTTGCGTTACCCTCCTGCCACAAACGGCGGCATGGGACAATCCAGCGTATCGGCAATCGCGCGAAGCAGTTCGGCTTCCGCTTCCAGAATGACGCCGTCGGTGCCGATGGTATGGATGCAGGCTTCGAGGAGGTTCTTTTTGATCAACGGCGCCGCCTGGGCCAGGCGATTCAGGGCCGGGTCAATTTCCTTAACGCCGCATTGTTCGCGCGGCAGCAGCACCAGCGCGGTTTCATCCGGCGCGCGCAAATACGGCAGGCCGGTCGCAAACGCCTTTTGAATTTCAGCAGCATCATGGCTGCCGACGTTCGCCAGCGCCGACAGCAGCACGGCGCAGTCCGGCACCAGCGGTTTCAGGGAATAATACTGCACCACCGCGCGGGGCGCCTGGCCAAATTGCGGCGCGAGGTGATGCAGGATGATTTTTTGGATGGCGAATTCAAACAATTCGAGCTTTCCATCGCTTTGGACAAGCCACTGGAGCGCCTGTGAAAACTGGGTGTACTGGTCGGCTTTCAAATTCCGCAACGCGCCAAGCGCCAGATTGACCATCGGCAAATGCGCATGGGCCGCCGCTTTTGCAACATCCGGGTAGAGCGCAGCGGTTTGCTGACAAATCGCGGGGTCAATGCGTTTGGCGAGTTCCGCAAGCTGGGTTGCGCGGGTTTGGTCATCACTGCTCAACAGCATGGCGTAAATGAGCGCCACGGCATCCAGCGGTTCGCGCGCGGCGGCCTTCACAGCGTCGGGCAGTGAATCACGCAATTGGGCGGCGTATTTCAGATGCAGCGGCGTCGGATTGCCCAGATTCGGCAGGACCGAGTGCGATCGGACCACCGGCGGCCTTTCGGCGTCACCGGAGGTGAGGATGGCGCCGCCCAGCACGGTGCCAAAAAGATTGGGCATGGCCTGGCGCTTCGGTTTGGAGATTTCCTCAGGCGGCTGATCGCGCCCGTCGTAACGGACGCAAGGAAATTTCCCATCAAAGTTCGGGTCAAAGATGCGGATGCGCTGGACGAGGGGCGGATGGGTTTCGAGCAGGCCGATGAACGGCTCCGAAACGCCGTTGCCGAAGAACATGTGGGACAATTCCTCGGCATGGGCATGGCCGATGCGCGAGCCGGTTTCGCCAAGGCCGCCGATTTTTTTCAGCGCGCCGGTGATGCCTCCCGGGTTGCGCGTGAATTGGACCGAGGAGGCGTCGGCGAGAAACTCGCGCTGGCGGCTGACCGCGGCCTGGATGAGCCGTCCAAAGAAAACGCCGACGTAGCCGATGAGCAATAAAACCAGGCCCAGCAGCGGCAACGGATTCTGGCCGCGGCCACGCCCGCCGCCGCGCGACGTTTGCAGCAGCACCCGGCCGATGACGGCGAGGCAAAGGATGCCAAAGATGATGCCCATGAGCCGGAGGTTCAGCCGCATGTCGCCGTTCAGAACGTGGCTGAATTCGTGGCCGATGACGCCCTGCAGTTCGTCACGCGAAAGCAGTTTCATACAGCCGCGCGTGACGGTAACGGTGGCGTCGCCGGGTTTGTGGCCGGCCGCAAAGGCATTGATGCCGTCCTCCTCGTCCATGACATAGACCTGCGGCACGGGCACGCCGGAGGCGATCGCCATTTCCTCCACGACGTTGAGCAGCTTGCGTTCGTCCGGATCGGTGGCATTGGGGCTGATGAGCCGGCCGCCCATCATTTCCGAGACCGCGCTGCCGCCGGCGGCGAGCGACGAGGTTTTATACAGGCTGCCGATGGCGATGATGGCAAGCGTGGCCATGCTGACCCCGAAGAAAATCCGCGGGTTCCAAACCGAAAACTGCGGCGGCTCCTGCCCATAATCACTGCGCTCCTGATGCGCCTGGACACCGGAAAAAACCAGCAGCACCGCGACATAAATGGCAGCGATCATGGCGGCCACGGCCAGCGCGAAGTAAATGACGAGCCATTTCGTTTTGCGGTGGGCCTTATCCTGTTGCTGGAAAAAATCCATCGGCATTTACGATATAGGATTTACGATTTACGAGGGGCCAAACAATTCATGACGGCGCGTAAACCGCAAATCATAAATCGTAAATTTTCTGTTTCGGCAAAAACTCACGTGAAGGAAACTTTGGGGGCGTCCTTTTGCTCCGGCTTATCAATGACGAACAGTTCCGCCGGGCCGAAGTTGAACATGCCGGCGATAAGATTGCTGGGAAAAACTTCCCGGTCCGTGTTGTAGGTCATCACCGAGTCGTTGTAAGCCTGCCGGGCAAAGGAAATTTTATTTTCCGTGGAGGTCAACTCCTCGCTGAGTTGCATCATGTTCTGGTTGGCCTTCAAATCGGGGTACGATTCGGAGACCATCATCAGGCGGCTGAGGGTGCCGGCCAGGCCGCCTTCGGCGGAGACCAGATTCTTCATGGCGCCGGACTCGCCGGGATTGGCGGCGGCGGCCTGCGACGCCGTGTAGGCGATGTTGCGCGCCTTGGTCACGGCCTCGAGCGTCTCACGCTCGTGCTTGATGTAGCCCTTGGCCGTCTCGACCAGATTGGGAATCAAGTCGTAGCGGCGTTTAAGTTGCACGTCAATTTGCGCGTAGGCGTTTTTGAAGCGGTTGCGCAAGGTGACGAGTTTATTGTAACCGCCGATGAAGAAGCCCACGAGGCCGAGCAACACCACCAGCACGATAACGACAAAAATCAATCCCATAGCCATATTTTTCCTTTGTTCAGTTTGCTTAACCATTAGGTCAAAGCGTACCGCCCGGCAATGATAATTTGGGCGGCATTTTGGAATCGCCCCACGGTTTCCGCCCCGGCTCCCAAAACCGGCATTGTTCACGAACCAGCTTTTTTACCGGATGCGAACAGGTCAGATTCCCATCCAGCAGACGTCAGTCGTGGCGCGGGCAGTTAATTCGAAACGTTCTGCATCCGGCTGAGAGGTCCCCGGATGCTTTTGTCGAAGCGCCTGCTTTTTGAGAAGATTCCCGAATCATCATTCCAGCGCGCAGTAATGTTCCCGCGCGCTGCGGTTCGAGATTCGACCGGCGTTTGTTTGTCGTTTGCTCAAAAGGCTTCCGACCGGCACATGCAATCGTCGAGCCTGGCGACGGACTTTTGATCCAGGCACCAGCCCGGCGCAAGTTCAATTCCCCGTCACGGCTCCACCAGCACCGGCATGCCCGTCCACGCCAGTTGCATCAGATATGCCGCGTCCCAGTTCGCCAGTCGGAAACAACCGTGCGATTCCGTGCGGCCAACCTGCTCCGGGCCGGGTGTGCCATGGATGCCGTAACCGGTTTTGTCCAGGCCAATCCACGCCACGCCGACGGGGTTATTCGGCCCGGGCGGCAGAATCAGCTTGTGGCCAATGGCTTGCAACTCCGGGGATTCGGGAAAAAGCTCCGGATCCACGGTGTAATTCGGGTTCGGTGCGATGACAACGACGTGCAATTCGCCCACCGGCCGCTTCTCGACGAGCGCCGCAATGCTGCACGGGAAATGCGCGAGCAGATTCGTTTCCAAACCGAAGGCCTCCAGAAATTTTCCGTCGAGATGGATGACCACAAACGCCGCCTTGTCCGCCGGCACAGGGTAATGCACATCGGGGATCTTTAAAACCGTGCCCGGCGCAATGTTGGTCCAGTTCACGGTCGGGTTGAGCCGCTGAATCAATTTGGGGTTCGAATGGCTTTTTTCGGACACCAGTTCGAGTTCCGTTTCGTAATCCAGTGCCGTCTGCTGTGATTTGGCCAGCCAGGTTTTGCCGAGCGGTTGGAGGTGCGCCAGATCGTTCGTCGTCACGGTGTAGGTCTTCAACACCGGCGCGTCGAGCGTGAGCTCCATGCACGTGTTGGTGTCCAACCGACCGGTCGCGGGCAGGTTTTGCGTTTGCTGAAAGACCGCAATCGCCTCGCGGGTCTGGGAACCGAGCGCGCCGTCAATGGAGCCGGGTGAAATCGCGCGGCGCGCCAGCGCGATCTGCGCTTCCACCACGTCGTGAACCGGTCGTGGGAAATCGCCCGGCGACTGGCGCGTTAGAACCGGCGATGGGACTTTTCGCTTGATCGCAGGAGTCGGAGGCAGGGTAATTTTCTTCGGATGCCCGTGCCGCCAATAGAGCCAAGCCCCCACCGCGAGCGCCGCCAGCACCAACAGCCATATCCAGCCCGCGCGCTTTTGACGCCGCACGCGGGTAGAACGAGGTCGAGTGTCGCGAGGCACGGGGGAATTAAGCCACAAGCAACGCGCCAACCCAAGGTCGAACTGGAAATGAAGGGCGGATTATTCCCCTTCCGCCGCCGCGGCGGTCCTTCACTCTGGATGTAAAACCGCCTCGCCAATGAGTTTGGCGGCGGCATTATAATCCATCTGGCCGGTATTGATAATCAGGTGGTAAAGCAGCGGGTCGTCAATGTCGGCGTTAAAATACTTTTTCAGATAGCGGGCGCGGCCGTGGTCTTCTGTGAGGCAGAACTTTTGCGCCTCGGTCCGGGTCATGCTGTAATACTGGTGGGCGTGCTCGACACGCTTTTCGAACGGGGCCACCAACCGCACATGCAGCACGTTCGGCAACCGGGCCGTGATCACGTTACCGCCACGACCAATCAGAATTACATTGCCCAAGGCGGCCAGCCCGAGCATCGTCTCGGCGATTTGCCGGATGATGGTTTCCGCCGGAGGATGCACCTCAAAAACTTCGTCCAGGAAATTTTCGATCTCCGAAACCCGGTCCTCGGGCAGAAACCTGGCCAGGCAGGCGGGCAGATTGTGTTCTTCCAGCACCTTGTCCATAAGGTTGCGGTCAAAAACCGTCCAGAGTGCGGCGTTTCTGGAATGTCCCTGCAAATAATGTGCCAGCTTCTCGGCCACCACCAAGGCTCCGCATCCCGTCTGACGGGAAATGGTCACCGCCCGATGGACCGCGCCTTCGGTGCGCATGCCTGATCCGCCGGCAAACGGCAGGTGGCTGCTGATGAAGGCCGCACAGGGATCAATCCCACGGGTTTCAATCATAACGACCTCCTGATTTTGGGGATGGGTGTGCAACTCGGAGAGAGCCTTTGCTTTCCTGCTTGCATAAGGCCCGTCGCACCCTTTGGCTTCGCGCTTCGACCATAAATTGCCTCCACGGTTTCAAGTCCGCCGACGCCTTCCTACTCCGACTTCGCCCTTTCCTTCTTCAAACTACGCCCCTGACACTGTTGATTTCAAGGGCCTCAAGGCGATTTGATGATGACTAATGTAAATTATAAAATCGCCAAACGATTGGTAACCATGTCGCACATCTTCAAATCAAGTGCAGCCGACGGCGGCCCGGGATCGGAGCCAGGATTTGGCGAGCCATTCGCGATACGCGTTGAATATTTGATCCACCAGGGGCGAGGATGCGACGGGCTCGCCATCGAAGGTTGCCACCGGCACGATGCCGAGCGCACTTTGGGTGATGAAGATGCCTTCGGAGTTTTTCAATGCCTCGGGTTTGACCACGCGCTTGTTCGTCAGCAGGCCAAGGGCCTGGCAGATTTCCAGCACAACCGCGCGCGTGATGCCCGGCAGCACGCCCCGGCCCGTCGGGGTCGTGCAAATCTTGTCATGGTAAACCCAGAAGACATTGCCGCTCGCGGTCTCCGCCACCTCGCCATTGGTGTTGATCAGCAATGCCTCGTCCGCTCCCTGCCCGGCGGCCTCGGCGCGCGCCATGACGTGCGTGAGCTTGTTCAAGGTTTTGAAGGACGACAAGGGATCGGCGGCCAACACCCGGAACGAGGATGTGACCAAACTCCAATGCAGGGGATTTTCCGACGGCGGCGCGGCATGCAACGTCATCACCATCGTCGGCATGCCTTCGGCTTTCGGTGTGTATCCACGTTCACCCGGCCCGCGCGTCAACGTCACCCGTAGCACAGCCTCCGACATCTGGTTTTGTTCGATGAGTTGCTCGGCAAATTCCTGCACTTCCTTCGGTGCAAACGGCGGTTTGATTTTCAGGAAATCGGCCCCGCGCATCATGCGCTCCAGATGCTGCGCCAGACGGAACAGCCGGCCGTTCGCGACGCGCACGGTTTCAAAAAGCCCGTCGCCGTACATGAACCCACGGTCGTTGACCGGAATGACCGCCTGGGCTGCGGGCACAAACTGGCCGTTGAGAAAGATGGTCATGTGTTCCTTATGCGCCTCCCATTATCTGAAACGCAGCTACTTCGCGAGCAGAAAAAAATTGCCCGCCGGGTTGCTGATTTTCAGGAGTTGAATTCACGTTCCTTGGCGCAAGCAATGGGCGGAGCCGGAAGCTTCATTTGCAGCGCGGCCACAAAACCGGCGGCCTTCGCCAGCGTTTCCTCATACTCCGCTTGCGGGTTGGAGTCGGCCACGATGCCCGCGCCCACGTTGAAATGCGCGAGGCCGTCTTTGCAGATTGCCGTACGGATGGTGATGCTCAACTGGCTTTCGCGATTGAATCCGAGATAGCCATGGCAACCGCAGTAAGGTCCGCGCGCGATCGGTTCCAGCTCGTCAATGATTTCCATCGCGCGAAACTTCGGCGCCCCGGTGATGCTGCCGCCAGGAAAACACGAGGCCAGCGCGGCAAAATGGGTCGCCTCTGGCCGTAACCGGCCTTCGACCCTCGAGACCAGATGCTGCACCTGGGCGAATTTTTCGAGTTTGGCCAGCTCCGGCACTTGAACCGAACCGAACTCGCAAATCTTGCCGAGATCATTGCGCAGCAAATCGGTGATCATTACCAGTTCGGCAAGTTCCTTGGCGCTGGTCTGGAGTTCATAAGCCAGTTGCGCGTCGCGGGTCGGATCCGGGTCGCGCGGGCGCGTGCCTTTGATGGGCTTCGTTTGAATATGCGAACCGCTCAGGCGCAAAAATAATTCCGGCGACGACGACGCGAGTTGAAAATCGCCACAATCGAGGAACGCCGAAAACGGCGCGGGCGAAACGGAGTTCAACCGTTGGGACAGTTCCCAGCCGGAAAATTCGGTGGGGCGAGCGTCCCCGCGAGCCGGCATGGTAGATGAATGAATCGGCTCGCCAGTAGCCTCGCCCCACCGTGGTAGCTTCGCTGTCAACCGTTGCGAAAGGTTGACCTGATAAATGTCGCCGGCGCGGATATATCGTAGCGCGCTCTCGACACGGTCGAGAAATTCAGAACGCGCGAGATTTGAGAATGGAGCGCCGGTCTCCGACCCGGCGTGTTTTACGCTGGTCCGTGTCCGCGCCGGGTCGGAAACCGGCGCTCCGGCTGCAAGGTGCGTCCGCCAAAACTCCCATCGCTCTTTCGCCCTTGTTTCACTCCGTGAGCCGTCGGCATTGAGGCCAGTGGAAATGATGCACACCTTGTCCAGATGATGATCGAAAACGACCAGACTGTCGTAAAAACCGACGTGGCAATCGGGCAATTCCAGGTCGTTGACAGCGTGGCGCGGCAGTTTCGGCTCGGTGAAATTTTTCAAATCGTAGCCCCAGTACCCGAAGCAGCCGCCCAGCGGGAACGGCAGGTCAATCCCGTCCAACAACTCGAACCGCGCCATCAACGCGTCCAGCATTTGCCACGGGTTGCCGTACTGAGCGTGACGAGTGACGAGTGACGGGTGACCGGAAATTTCGCAACGCGAGCCGAAGGAACGGAAGGTGAGAAACGGATTCGCCGCAACCAATGAGTAGCGCGCCGAGGGCAGGTCAAACGCCGAGGTCCGCAGCAAAATAACGCCGCGCTCGTTCCGCACATGTTCGACGAACGATTCCGGCGTGTGGGCCGTGGCGATTTCCTGAATCAGCGGCCGCATTCTTCAATCAGGCGAACGCCTTGGGGATGACAGTGGGATGGCCGACCCGGCGTTCGTAGTCCAGGATGATTTCAACGGCTTCCTGCGGCGCGTCCGTCACCTTGACGAGGTCAAGGTCGTCGGGGCTGATGAATTTGTGTTTGTCCTGCAGCTCGGCTTTGAGCCAGCGCAGCAGCCCGCTCCAATGCTCGCGCCCGAACAGAATAAGCGGAAACTGCGGAATGCGCTCCGTCTGGGCGAGCGTGATGATTTCGAAAAATTCGTCGAGCGTGCCGAATCCGCCGGGCATGAAAACGAAACCCAGGCTGTATTTGGCAAAACAGACCTTGCGCGCGAAGAAATAATGAAAATGGAGCGGCAGGTTGACGAAGCGGTTGCCGGCTTGTTCGTGGGGCAGTTCGATATTGAGGCCGATGGATTTGCCGCCGCCCTGGGCCGCACCCTTGTTCGCGGCCTCCATGATGCCCGGTCCGCCGCCGGTGATGACGGCCAGATGGTGCTGCGCCAGCCCTTTGGCGATCGCCACGGCGGCGTGATAATATTTGTCGCTCGGGCGCATGCGCGCGGAGCCGAAAATCGTGACGGCCGGGCCCGCCTGAGACAGCGTCTGGAAGGAATCCACAAACTCGGCCATGATGCGGAAGATGCGCCAGGGATCTTCGCGGATGAAGGAATTGCCGTCGCTCATGGCCGCAGAATAATCAAGTGCTGGAAAATGAAAAGGCCGGAGAAAACAAATTCTCCGGCCGGTGTGACTGCCCGGTTCCTCAAGAGCAGCCGAGGCTCTCGCCGCAATTCAGACACTTGTAACAGGCGCCGTTGCGCACCGCCACATGGCCACAGTTCGGACACGTCGGCGCGTCCTCCTGAAAGTGTGCCACCGAGTCACTCAGACTCTTTACCGTGCGCGCGGCGGGCGGGTGATGACCGTTGCCGTTGCCGCTTTTCACTTCCACTACGTCGTTTTCCTCGGCAATCGGCAGTTCAGGCACCGGGCGGTTCACCTTTTTTTTTAGCTCTTCCATCAAGCCGGGCATGGCCAGCTCCGGCTGGTTGCGCGCGGCGGCGACACCTTCGCGGTAACCGGGAACGAATTGCAGCGCGAGCCAGCGGAACACGTAGTCGGTGATGGAGGCCGCGTTGCGGATTTCCGGGTTTTTGGTGAACCCGCTCGGCTCGAACCGTTGGTGCGCGAATTTCTTCACGAGCGCTTCGAGCGGCACGCCGTATTGCAGGGCAATGCTCGTCAGCGTGCCGATGCTGTCCATCAATCCGCCGATGGTTGAACCTTCCTTGGCCATCGTGATGAACAATTCGCCCGGCTGGCCATCCTCAAACAACCCCACCGTCATGTAACCTTCGTGGCCGGCAATGTCGAATTTGTGCGTGACCGCCGTGCGCGTGTCGGCAAGACGGCGGCGGAGCGGTTTGCCGGCCTCGGTGCGTAATCCGGCAACTTCGCTTTCGAGTTCCTTGATGCGGGATACCAGCGGGGCAGCCTCGGTGGAGACTTTTTCGCCACCGTCGTTGGTCTTTTTGGTGTTAAGCGGCTGTGAACGTTTTGAACCGTCGCGGTAAATGGCCACGCATTTGAGCCCCATCTTCCACGCCTGCACGTAGGTGTCGCGGATTTCCTCCACCGTGCATTCCTTCGGCATGTTGACGGTTTTGGAAATGGCGCCGCTGATGAACGGCTGCGCGGCGGCCATCATCTTCAGATGCGCCAGATAATGAATGCTGCGCTTGCCGCGAAACGGCTTGAACGCACAGTCAAAAACCGGCAGATGCTCCGGCTTCAAGCCGCTGCGATGTAGCGCAGGCGTCCCGCCGGCAGTCGCTTGACCCGCAGCCGAGACGGCTGCGCTACTTTCCTCCACGTCTTCAATCGTGTCGAATTTTTCGATGTGGGCGATGATGTTCTTGATTTCCACCTCGCCGTAACCGAGGCGGCGCAGCGCATCCGGCACGCCGCGATTGACAATCTTCAACATGCCGCCGCCGGCCAGAAGCTTGTATTTGACCAGCGCGATGTCGGGTTCCACGCCGGTCGTGTCACAATCCATCAAAAACGCGATGGTGCCCGTCGGCGCGAGGACGGTGACCTGCGCGTTGCGGTAGCCATGCCGCCGCCCCCTGGCCAGCGCGCCTTCCCAGGTCCTGCGCGCCTCCTGCTTGAGGTAGCCGAACTCTTCGCTCGGATGAATGTCTTCCACAGCGTCGCGGTGCAGTTGGACCACCCCGAGCATGGACTCGATATTATCCGGCTTGCGCGGTTTGGAAACGTGCGCGCAACGGGCGTCACGATAGCCCGGAAACGGCCCGATGCCGGCGGCGATTTCCGCGCTCTGCTCGTAAGCATGGCCGGTCATGATGGCGGTGATGGCGCCCGCAAGTGCGCGGCCTTCATCGCTGTCGTACGGCAGGCCGTAGCTCATACAGAGCGAACCGAGGTTCGCGTAGCCAAGACCCAGTGTGCGGAAAATATGCGAATTTTCGGTGATTTCCTTCGTCGGATAGCTGGCATTGTCCACGATGATTTCCTGGGCGGTAATGAAGATCCGCACGGCAGCTTTGAAACGCTCGACATCGAACGTGCCGTCTTCGCGTTTGAACTTCATGAGATTCAGCGACGCCAGATTGCAGGCCGTGTTGTTGAGAAAGACGTATTCGCTGCACGGATTGGTGGAGTGAATCGGCTCGGTCCCCTTGCAGGTGTGCCATTTCTGGATGGCCCCGTCGTATTGCATGCCCGGGTCGCCGCAAATCCAGGTGCCTTCGGCGATTTTGTAGAGCAGCCTGGCCGCGTCCTTCTTCTCCAGTGGCTTGCCGGTGGTGACCGCGCGTGTCTGCCATTCCTTGCCCGCCAGCGCGGCCCGCATGAATTCATCGCTGGCGCGCACGGAGAGGTTTTCGTTTTGATACATCACACTCCCGTAGGCATCGCCGTTGTAGGAACCGTCGTAGCCCTGCTCGATGAGTGCCCAGGCCTTCTTTTCCTCCTTTTGCTTGGCGTCAATGAATTCCTCGATGTCGCCGTGCCAGTCGCGCAGCGTGTTCATCTTGGCCGCGCGCCGGGTCTTGCCGCCGGATTTCACGACGTTGGCGACCTGGTCATAAACCTTCAGGAAGCTCATCGGGCCGCTGGGCCGGCCGCCGCCGCTGAGCTTTTCGCGGGCGGAGCGGAGCGGCGAAAGGTCGGTGCCGGTGCCGGAACCGTACTTGAAGAGCATGGCCTCACTGTGAGCGAGGCGCATGATGTCCTCCATGTTGTCCGCGACCGACTGGATGAAACAGGCGCTGCCCTGCGGATATTCGTATTGGGTCGCCGCGCGTTCAGCTTCCTGCGCCTTGCGGTTGTAATACCAGTTGCCCTTGCCGGAATGCTTGCCGATGCCGTACTGATGATACAATCCGACGTTGAACCAGACCGGCGAATTGAATGCGCCGTACTGGTTCAGGCAGAGCCACGTCAATTCGTCATAATACACTTCCCCGTCGGCCTTGCTGAAATAACCGTCCTTTACACCCCAATCCGCAATGGTCCGGGAAATGCGGTGAATGAGCTGGCGCACCGAGGTCTCGCGCTCGGACGTGTGCTGCTCGCCATAGAAATATTTCGAAACGACGACTTTCGTGGCCAGCAACGACCACGCCTTCGGCACCTCGACGTTTTCCTGCTTGAAAATCACCTTGCTGGCGTCGTCGGTGATTTCCGCGGTGCGGCGGTCCCATTCAACCTGGTCGAACGGCTTGACCTTCGCGTCGCTGAAAATGCGTTCGACGCGCAATGATTTTTTTGCCGTGCTCATGTCTGTATTTTTAACATTGCGCCCCGCGGCCACCGATGCGGTGCGGCGGCGGCTTTTGTGCGGCGTTGGCGCCATCACTTCTTCCCGTGCGTCAATCATGCTGTTCCTTTTTCAAGATGGTTGAAATTTCGTTTTCAGACAAATCACCCGACCGCCTCAGTACAGAAGAACGATCGGGAAAATCAGCTTTCCGGCCCACTTCCTGAGCTTTTATCATGCTACCCATTTTCGGCAAAACCCCATTTAGTGGGCAACATTCCGACCTTATACCCAACATATTGTGGTGACAAGAAAAATGTTCAAAAAAGTTACCCGGACGATATTCCCCGGGTAAAAGCCGGGAAAAACCCGCGTCTGGGTTGCAAAAACCGGAACTTATTCGCTGCTGTGAACAATAATCAGCGCCGTTTTTTTGAGCGTGATGAAGCAAATTCGTGAGACCGTTTTCGGAACGCGGGCTTGGGTTTGCGAATTGGCTCCACGGTGTGGGGCCGCGGTTTTGCCGCCAGCACAATGGGACAACCTTCATAGCCAAATGCCCGCCGCATCTGGTCCGCCAGATATTTTTTGTACTGGTCGGAAAACAGTTCGTCGCGGTTAATGAACAGCAGAAACGTCGGCGGCGCCTGCCTGACCTGCGTCGCGTAGAAAAATTTCAGGCGATGGCCCAGGTTGCTGACCGGCTGGCGGCGTTCGACGGCGTCGCGCAACGTGCGGTTCAGGATGGCCGTCGGAATTTTTTGCTGCAACTGGGCGGTGACATAACGAATGGCTTCCAGCAGGCGATCGAGGTGAAAACCGGATTGGGCCGAGGTGAAGATTACCGGCGCGTAATCGAGAAAGAACAATTGTTTTTGCACCCAGGCGCCGAATTCACCAAGCGTGGACATTTCTTTTTCCTGTCCTTCGCGCCGTTCCTTTTTATGGCGCCGAACTATCTCCTCCTCGCGCGCCTGGCGGGCACTTTGCTCAAACAAATCCCATTTGTTGACAACCACGATGCAGGCCTTGCGGTTTTCGACGATGACATCGGCGATTTTTTTGTCCTGTTCGGTGATGTCCATCTCCGCGTCAAGGACCAGAACGGCGATGTCACAGCGGGCAATGGAATCCTCCGCGCGCTGGACGCTGAAAAACTCAATTGAATCGTCCACGCGCCGCGACTTGCGCATGCCCGCCGTATCAATCAAAACGTATTTTTGCCGCACACCGTCAGTTTCAACCTCGAAGGGCACGTCAATCGCATCCCGCGTCGTGCCGGGGACCGGTGAGACAATAAGACGTTCGGATTGTGTCAAGGCGTTGATTATGGATGACTTACCGACGTTGGGCCTTCCGATGATGGCCAGTTTCAATGCGGGTGAGTCAGTAGTCAGCAGTTGATGGACAGTAGCCGGCACATTCGTATCGCTATCTGTCTTGCTGCTGACGACTAACTGCTGACTACTGACTTCGGGCAAAAGGGCTACCGCCGCTTCCAGCAGCTCCTCGATGCCACCCCCATGAATGGCGCTGACGGGAAAGATTTTCTCAAAACCGAGCCCGGCAAATTCGTCGGCGTCCTTTTCCGTGCGGCTGGTATCCACTTTGTTGGCGGCGATCAGAATGGGTTTTCCGCTACGGTGCAGGCGGGCGGCGACTTCGCGGTCAAGCGGCACGACGCCTTCCTGCGCGTTGACGACCAGCAGAATGACGTTCGCCGATGCAATGGCCAGTCCCACCTGTTCGAGCGCGGCTTTGGCGATGACATCACTGGCCTTCTCGCCGCGCAATAAACCGATGCCGCCGGTGTCCACCAGCGTGAAGGCGTGCCCGCGCCATTCCGCCTCGGCGGTGACGCGGTCGCGCGTGACGCCGGGTTGGTCATGCACGATGGCAATGCGCCGTCCGGCGATGCGGTTGAACAGCGCGGACTTGCCGACATTCGGCCGGCCGACAATGGCGATCAAGCATGACACATGCACAGGATGAAGCAGTTCGCGGCCAAGCGGAAGTTTTTCCGTAAATTGAATTGGCTTGCTTTCAAGGACGATTGTGTCAGAAAAGCCGCGGTGACCTCCGGAAGGTTCACTGCCTCACCAAAACCGACGAGAACCCTGAAAGAAAGTGATTAGCTATGAATGACACTGGAAATACGGCAGCTGCCACGGCAATGGGTCTGGGGATGATTCTGTTTCTATTGCTGTTCGCTCTGGCCGTTTACATCTTCATCTGTTTCTGCTACAAACGCATTTGTGAAAAATGCGGTGTCACTCCCGGAGTGCTCATCTGGATTCCCATTGCCCAACTGGTTCCTCTGCTGCAAGCGGCCAAAATGCCGGTCTGGATGATTGTTCTTTTCCTGATTCCCCTGGTGAACATCGTGGTGTTCCTGATGATGTGGGTGAAAATCTGCCAGGCGCGGGGTAAAAGCGGATGGCTCGTGATTTTGTTGATCATCCCGATTGCTAATTTGATCTTTATTCCTTACCTGGCTTTCTCGGAATAACAATCACCCCAATTTCCGCATCAAGCCTTTTGCGCGCCAAACCCAGACGCGGTCGCGCTTGCGCTGGAAGGCCGGCGCGTGAATGTCGTCGCTCAACACGTCCTTGAGTTCAGCGCGGGCAAGGTCGGGCTGGTTTTTGGCGAGGTAAAGTTCGGCGAGCTGGACCTTGGCGCGGGGATAGGAATGGTTTTGCGTGATGTGCTGCCAGTAAAGCAGCGCATTATCGGTTTCACCCAGGGCGGTCAGCGTTTCAGCCAGCGCCATCATGGTGTACCCGTAATCATGATCGGGCTTTTCTTTCATGACGCCTTCGAGCAGCGGACGCGCTTCAGCGGGGCGCTTCAGCCGGAGCAGGCATTGGCCAAGATGGGCGCGGGCGTCTATGTCGTTGGGGTCGCGTTCGAGCGCGGCCCGGTAGCATTTTTCCGCCTCGGCCAGTTTGCCGCGTTGGAAATACACGTCCCCCAGCTGGAAATGGTGATAGGCGTTGTCCAGGTGATGGATTTGCGCCTGAAGCTCTTTGATGCGTTTGCGGCTTTGTGTGCCGGGCAGTTCGAAACCGCGTGTGCTCGACGTCGCCGAGGCGCGATAGACGAGGAAGAAATAAAGCACCGCGTTAAGCACCGGGAAAATAAAGATGAACACGGCCCAGAACCATTCCTGCCGCCGGATCGCGTCAATGAACATCCAGATTTGAAAGACCGCGAATGCCAGCCAAATCGGACTGCTGATCAGATAATTCCACTGAGTAAAGTCAGTCAGCAAGGAAGCGAACATGGCGTCCATATTTAACGCAAAGGCGCAAAGGCGCAAAGAAACAAAACGAGGAAGGAGGATGAAAAACGGCAAAACGCCGTGTTTGGATTGATCTTCCATTCTCGGTTTCTGCTTTTACTTTGCGACTTCGCGCCTTTGCGTTAATGCTTCAAAGATGGTTGCGCCGAACGTCAAAAGAGATTTGCGCCGCGCCTACGAACTCATGCGCGCGCGGTTTGGGCACCGGCATTGGTGGCCGGGCGAAACCGCATTTGAAGTCTGCCTCGGTGCCATCCTGACGCAAAACACTGCGTGGACGAATGTCGAGCGCGCGATTGCCAATCTGAAAGCCGCGCGGGTGCTGGAAGCCAAAAAACTGTTCGCGCTGCCGGAATCGAAACTGGCCGAACTCATCCATTCCGCCGGTTATTTCAACGTAAAAGCGCGGCGCTTGCGGTCGTTCCTGCGCGTGCTGGTGGAGGATTTTGACGGTGATTTGCGGCGGCTGTTTGCCGGCGGGACGGCGGCCGTCCGCGCGCGGTTGCTGGCCATCAACGGCATCGGGCCGGAAACCGCCGACAGCATGTTGCTTTACGCCGGCGGGCATTCCAGTTTCGTGATTGACGCCTACACGAAGCGGATTTTTCAGAGACATCATTGGAGTCGGAAGGCAGAGGCCAGAGGCTGGCAGACAGAGGTCGGAAATTCAATGGCGAGTGATTACGGCAAATTGAAGACGCTTTGCGAGTCGCGGTTGAATCAAAAAACCGGCGCGGCGCGGCTGGATTACTGGCAGGATTATCATGCGCAACTGGTGATGGTAGGGAAACACTTCTGCCGGGCGCGCGCGCCGCTGTGCGAACAGTGCCCGCTCAAACCGTTGCTTCCGAAAAATTGAATAAAAACGCCGGCGCGGTGTCCATTGCTACAAGCGAACTGTTCACTTGTTTTCGGTGCGGTTCGCGTTAATTATCTGCGGGTCTGCCAGCATGAATCCAACGCTCATCGTCGTACCGACATATAATGAACAGGAAAACCTGTCCCGGCTGGTGCAACGACTCTTGAAGCTGCCCGTGGCCGTGGACGTCCTGGTCGTGGACGGCAATTCGCCTGATGGCACGGGCAGGATAGCCGATGAACTGGCGGCAAAACACCCGGAAATTCACGTTCTGCATCAGCGGGAAAAAGACGGTTTGGGCCGCGCCTACCTTGCCGGATTCAAATGGGCGCTGGAACACGACTATGAGTTCATTTTTGAAATGGACTGCGATCTTTCTCATAATCCGGATGACGTGCCGATGTTTCTCGAAGCCGCCCAAAATGCCGACCTCATTCTGGGTTCGCGTTACGTCGGCGGCATCCGGGTCATCAATTGGCCGCTCAAACGGCTGATGCTGAGCCGGAGCGCGGGAAAATATGTCGCCCTGGTGACTGGCATGCCATTCACCGACCCGACCGGCGGCTACAAATGTTTCCGCCGCCGTGCCTTGCAAGCGGTCAAACTCGGTGAAATCCGGTCGAACCACTACAGCTTTCAGATTGAAATGACGCACCAGCTCTGGCGGCAAGGGTTCAAAATCGTCGAACTCCCGATCATTTTCACCGAGCGCGCCGAAGGCCGGTCGAAAATGGCCGGTCATATTGTCAGCGAAGCCTTTTGGATGGTCTGGCGGCTGTGGTGGCAGAATGGTTTCCGACGCAAACCCCGCATAAAAACCTGAACGTTTGCGGGACAATCCCGTCAAACATTGGAAACTGAAAAACAACATGAAAACGAATCTAATTGCGGCGCTAACGGTTGCCGGTCTGGTTTTGTCGGTCGTTCCGGTCCAGGCGGCGCCCAGACCCAAAGTCGGCGACCCGGCGCCGCTGTTTACGGGCCAGGACCAGAACGGCAAAACGGTGGCGCTGGCCGATTTGATCGGCAAGAAAGTCGTACTGCTCTATTTTTACCCGAAAGATTTCACGTCCGGCTGCACCAAGGAGGCGTGCGGTTTTCGTGACCGCATGGGCGACCTGCAAAAGGACAACGTCGAGGTCGTGGGCGTCAGTTTCGATTCCGCCAAAAGCCACCAGAAATTCATTGCGAAATACAAACTGAATTTTCCATTGCTCGCTGATCCTGACGGAAAGATTGTGGACCTCTACGGCGTACGGATGGACCATTTGAACGTGGCGCATCGTGTCAGTTTCCTCATCGGGTTGGATGGCAAAATCGTTCATATCACCGACGCGGGCAATCCCGCTGTTCACTTTGAACAGATGGCAGCAGCCATCGCCGCCCTCCAAGCGAAGTAAGACCGTCGGGAAAAATCTTTTTTATCCGCCCCGCCCTTTTTAACCTGCTTTTGTGCCATTTCAAATCGGCGACCGGTTGGGTTTGACGATTGACGACATTGCGTTTGGCGGCGAAGGCGTCGGCCGCGTGAATGATTTCGTTGTATTCGTGCCGTTCGTGCTCGTGGGTGAAGTCGTTGCAGCCGAGATCATCGACGTAAAAAAACATTTTGCGCGGGCGAAACTGGTGCGCGTCGAAAAATCCTCGCCGGAACGGGCCGTGCCGGAGTGCCGTTACTTCGGCCGATGTGGGGGTTGTCAATACCAGCACATTGAATACGCGACCCAGCTGCGGCTCAAACAAAAGCAAATCGGAGATTTATTTGAAAGGGTCGGGAAATTTTCGCCCGACGTGGTCGCGGCGGTGATTCCCTGCCCCCAACCCTTCGGCTATCGCAACCGGATCATGATTCGCAGTCAGTGGAACAAACCGGAGCAAAAGTTGAACCTTGGTTTCGTGCGCTGGGACTGCGGTCTGGTCGAGGATGTTGAGGAATGCAAAATCGCCGAGCCGGCCCTGAACGAACAACTTCAGCACGTGCGCGCGCATCCGCCGCCGCGGGGCGGTTTGAAGGTCGTGTTGCGCACGCTGCCGGAAAACTGGGATGTGCCTCCGGACTCTTTTTTCCAAAACAATTTTTTCCTGCTGCCCCGGCTCGTGGAAATCGTGCGCGGCTTTCTTTCCGCCGGAGGCGCGCGGCACCTGATGGATTTGTATTGCGGCGTCGGCTTTTTTGGAATTGAACTGGCGCATACGGTCGAATCCTTCGTCGGCGTGGAATATGACCAGCGTGCGATCCAATCGGCGCGACGTAACGCCGCGGCGCGCAAAATCAGCAATGGGGAATTTGTGGCCCGGAAGGTCGAGGAGGTCTTGCCGGAATTAGGGAAACGGTTTCCACCGCAAACGACCACGGTTTTGCTGGATCCGCCCCGCAAGGGTTGTCCGCCGCAGACGCTGAAGCTGTTGCGCGAGATCAGGCCGGCGCAGACCATTTACGTCTCGTGCCATCCGGCGACGATGGCCCGGGACTTGAACATTTTATGCAAGGACGGTGTCTTTGATTTGGTGCGGGTACAGCCGCTGGATATGTTTCCCCAAACACAACATGTCGAATGTGTGGCGGATTTGCGAACGGGAGAAAGGCTTGCCAAATTGCCCGACTTGGGTTCAACTGAACAAACCCGATGACGATGGACGCGCAAACGGACCCGCGGAGGAATTTTGTTCCGCGTTTATTGCCATGGTTACTGGCCGCGGTGGCGCTGGTGGTTTATCTGCTGACCCTTAATTATTGGGTTTCCCTCTTCAATCTCAACGCCGTGGCCAGAGTGTCCGGCTGGATGTGGCAGCCCGAAGTTTACAATCCCATTTTCTTTATCGTTACCCAGCCGTTTCATTGGCTGCCGGCGGCGCAGATTCCTGTGGCGCTGAATGTATTTTCCGCCGTCTGCGCGGCGCTGACGCTGGGGTTGCTGGCGCGGTCGGTTGCCCTGTTGCCGCATGACCGGACGGATGCCCAGCGCCGGCGCGAACAAAGCCCTTTTTCATTATTGACCATTCGCCACGCCTGGTTGCCGCCGGTTTTCGCCGTGGTGGCGTGCGGCCTGCAACTCACATTCTGGGAATACGCGACCAATTACACCGGCGACATGTTTGGACTGCTGCTGTTCGCATTTGTGATCTGGTCTTTGCTGGAATACCGCCTGGATGAACACGAATGGCGATTATTTCTGGCGGCGTTCGTCTATGGTGCGGGCATGACCAACGATTGGGCGATGGTATGTTATTTTCCGGCCTTCCTCGCCGCCATCATCTGGATTCGCGGGCTGAGCTTTTTCCATCCCCGGTTTCTGGGACGAATGTTCCTTTGCGGCCTGGCCGGCATATCGTTCTATTTATTGTTGCCGCTGGTGGTGGCCATTTCCGGCCAAGTGCCGATTACCTTCTGGCAATTGTTGCATTTGAATCTATCCGCACAGTTTTCCGTGTTCACGGCTTTTTTCGAAAATGGCGAGGTACGGAAGACTTTGGCGTTGATGTCATTAAGCTCACTGGTGCCGGTATTGATGCTGTCCATCCGCTGGCATTCCACTTTTGGCGACACCAGCCAGATGGGCCGGGCGCTGGCATCCCTCATGTTCCACTTCGTGCACGCGGTCTTTTTGATTCTGTGCGTTTGGGTGTTCTTTGATCCGCCGTTCAGTCCGCGGGAAAGAGGTTTCGGATTGACGCTTTACTATTTAAGCGCGCTGGGCGTGGGCTATTACAGCGGATATTTTTTGTTGGTTTTTCGAAGAGAACTTGGCACCCGCTTCCTGCCGCGGGGAACCCCTCAATTTAATTTTTGGAATTTCCTGGCCGTGACGGTCGTGTGGCTGCTTTTCTTTGCGGCGCTGGCGGGGCTGGTTTACAAGAACGCGCCGCAAGTCCGCGCCGCCAACAACGACACGTTTCAACGCTACACTTCGCTGGTGGTGGAAAACCTGCCTCGGACCGGCGGCATCTTGTTGAGCGACGACTGGCGGCGCTTGTATCTGACAGAGGCAGCCCTCGCCCGTGACGGCCGCGCGAAGGATTTTGTTTTTCTGGACACCCAATCCATGGTTTTGCCGGCCTATCACCATTTTTTACATGAAAAATATCCGAAGCTTTGGCCGGACACCTTCCACGCCTGGGACACCAACACGATCGGCCCCCTGCAACTGGTTGTCCTGTTAACAACGCTGGCCAGAACCAACGAGCTTTACTATTTGCACCCGAGCTTTGGTTATTATTTTGAACAATTTTACATGGAGCCGCACGGTTTGGTATATCGGCTCAAAACCCTGCCCGCCGATACCTTGTTGCCGCCATTGCCGGACAGCGACGAAATTGATGCGAATGAGGCTTTTTGGGCGCGCGCAGAAATGCAGGCGTTCAAGCCGATTGAGCGTGCCCTGGCGGCGCCTCCGCCCGAGGAGTCCCGATCCTGGGGCGAAACCATGCTTGCCTGGTTGCACGCGCGGCAGGAACACGACTTGAACGCCATCGTCGCCGGGGGATTTTACTCGCGCAGCCTGGATTATTGGGGCGTTGAGCTGCAACGCGCCGGGAACCTGGCCATCGCCGCCGAACATTTTCAGATGGCACAAAAACTCAATCCCGACAATGGCGTCGCGCGGATCAATCTGCAGTTCAATCACAGCCTTCAGGCAGGCGAAAAGGTCCCGGTGGACCTGGCCAAAACCACGCTGGATCAGTTTGGCAAATACAATTCCTGGAGCGCCGTGCTCGACGTCGGTGGTCCCTTTGACGAGCCCAGCTTTTGCTTTGCGAACGGCCTCGTCTGGATACGAAACGGGTTCCTCCGTCAGGCGCTGGCGTTGTTCAACCGGGTCTGCCAGCTCGAGCCGGGTAACCTGCCGGCGCATTTGTGGCTCGTCCAGCTCTACGGTTTTAACCGCTTGCCCGACCGCGCGCTGGAGGTGATCCATGATCTGCGCAGCGAGCCGGGGAAATTCTCCCTCGACGCGACCAATCAAATGCAACTCACGCTCATCGAGGCGGCGGCTTATTTTCAGAAGAATGATCTTGCCCGCGGCACACAATTGCTCGACACGGAGATCTCCCGGAACCCGACCAACAATGCCCTGTTGGAAACGGCCACGCAATTTTTTGTGGCCAGGGGCCTCTACACCAACGCCCTTAAGGTTATTAACGCCCGGTTGCGGGATTTGCCGGATGATCCAACCTGGTTGTTCAGCAAAAGCTACGTTTATCTCCAGCTGAAAGATTATGACCAGGCGATTCCCGTGCTGAATCAGATTCTGTCGCAGCAAGCCGACAACAGCACCGCGCTGTTCAATCGGGCCATTGCCTATCTCAGCACCGGCAAGCTCGACGACGCCCGCGCCGACTATGAGAAGCTGAACCAGACCTTCACCAACTCATTCCGGGTGGACTATGGACTCGGCGAAATTGCCTGGCGCAAACACGAAACCAACAACGCCATCAAGTATTACAGACTTTATCTGGCCAACGCGAATACCAACACGGTCGAAGCAACCAACATCCTGCAGCGGCTTCGCCAGCTCCAAGGCGCATCACATTGAACAGATGCGCCGGCCGCTGGAATGATAAAGCGAAGGCCGGTTGCGGGATTGTTCTGTTGAGGTTTTCGTGGTTAAATTCGGCCCGTGAAACTGCTCTTTATTGGCGATATCGTGGGACAACCCGGCCGGCGCGCGGTCAAGGAACTCCTGCCCAAACTCCGCGAAGCATACGCGCTCGATTTTGTCATTGCCAACGGCGAGAACTCGGCCGGCGGCTCCGGCATTACGCCCAAAACCGCCGGGGAAATTTTCTCCGCCGGCGTGGATGTCATTACCAGCGGCGACCATCTGTGGGACCAGAAGGAGGTCATGGAGCTGCTCGCCAATGAAAAACGTTTTCTGCGTCCGTTGAATTATCCGCCAGATACGCCCGGTCACGGCAGCGCCATTTTTGAATTCCGAACTCCGAACTCCGGACTCCGAACTCCGAATTTGATTGCCGTGTTGAATGCGCAAGGCCGCACCTTCATGCCGCCGCTCGAAAATCCATTTCTGCTCGCGGCCGCGGAGGTGAAACGGTTGCGGGCGCAAACCAGGATCATCTTCGTGGATTTTCACGCCGAGGCGACCTCGGAAAAAATCGCGTTCGCGCGGTTTCTCGACGGCCAGGTGAGCGCGGTGGTGGGCACGCACACCCACGTGCAAACGGCCGACGAACAGATTTTTCCCGGCGGCACGGCGTATTTGAGCGACGCCGGCTTCACCGGCCCGCACGAAAGCGTGCTCGGCCGCGAAATCGAGCCGGTCGTCAAACGATTCCTCTCCACCATGCCGCAGCGGTTTGACGTGGCCAAAGACCGCGTGCAGCTCCACGGCGCGGTGATTGAAATCGACGACGCGAGCGGCAGAGCGGTGAAAATTCAGCGCGTATCGGGAGCCCTGCCGTAACCAACCCTTAAAGAGACCGCCATCGGACTCCGGCGGATGAGCAACGCGGCCTTCAAATCATCGCGTGCGAGGCCGGCAATTTTATTTTGCCTGTCTATCCCGGTCTCATCATCAAGGACAGCTACTGGCGCTGGCCCGAACGCAACCTCGCCGGCAACGCCATTGACTTTCACGTCCAAGTACTCGGTCTGTCCTTCCATGATGCCATGCGCCAGATTTACCCCGTGAGATAATGTTGCTAGTTCCCGCTCCCATCAGCGCCCACGTCTATCTCACGGGGTAAACCGGCACATAATCTGCCCGCCGGCGACGTCGGCTTACGACGCCAGTTCGGCCAGAACCCGGTGTAACGACGAAAATCGGCCCTTACGATGGGAGTGTGGAAATCCAGCCCAAAGGGACTGCTTACGATGCCAGTGCGGTGAAAAATCCTCCTGTCGGCTGAAAATCAAAAAATGCACCGGTCGGGTCACAACCTTCCGCCTTCGTCAACACTACGGCGCGACAAGTACGATCAGAGCGTGGCTATTCGGCCACAAATTACGATGCCAGTGTGGGAATCCTCTCAAAAACCCTGCGATGCCAAATCGGCCGTTTTTACGATGTCAAAAAAGTGCGTAACAGGCACTCAACGCAATGTGTCCCTCAAAGTGGCTGGTTTTCATTCGACCCTCCCTGGCTGGTTTTGACCGTCCGCTGACACCCGTCGGCATCTTTGTCCTCACTCGCACTCTGGCCTGGCTCAAAACCGTTTCCAACGGCACGATGCTACGACCAGAACTCGGCTGCAAAGCTCGAAAAAACTCTACGATAGGAATTCGGCTCCGGCGGATCATTTTTTTATGCAGCCTTAATTCGGCAATTTTTCATTTTTCGTCCATTTTTTACGACGGCACCGGACCAAAAACCCGGTTTTTTACGACCACAATTCGGCAAATTATACGATGTCAAAAAAGTTCGTAACATTTATGGCGTTGGCGGACTTATTACATTCGTCTTCCATCTGACATTTACTCCACGTTCACGCATATTGAGTTCCTTGGCAAAGTCTTCGTATGTTACATAGGGTAGTGGAGGTAGTTTCCAATTACGTCTAGATCGATCTATACAGTCCATGCTCTGTTGGAATTCGTATTCCATTTTATTTGTCTCGTGTGTCTTGCGATATATAAGGAATAATCTTTCATGATCCAATGCTTTAGCCTCATCAAAATCAATTCCTTCTATGTGATTACTTTCATATTCAGGGATGGTTTTAAGATCTTCTAAAAGAATTTGTTCGGCTTTACGCACATCGTTCGTGCAATAGGTTGCCATAACACTACTCTCGCGTTTCGCATAATCTTCAGCAGTCAGCCTTGACCTACAAGAAAGACAAATTACGACGAGTATCAGGCCAAATATAGTCACTGTTGTTTTCATGTAAGGCTATTGACCACCAAACACATTTTTAAACGTAAACGGGTCAGTCCTGAATGGCGGTTAGATAAGGCCTGCCAAAATCGAGTTTTTGCCTGAAAACTGTAGGAATCAGAAACGTGCCATTGCAGCAGGTGTCGCCAAATTCACTGAAAACAAAGGCTTTTTTGCTTCGCACGAAGCCGACCGCCCATAAACACCGCGCAAAAAACGTGAATTCTGAGTGCATTTTTAAGCAATTGTTCTTCAATGATTTAC
>JAJXYT010000052.1 GCA_021780375.1 bacterium
ACGGTGGTTTGGATCATTGAAGCGATGACAGTGATGAATCAAATCAAAGCGGAGGCCAAGGGCGTGATTACCCAGGTTTTGGTCGAAAATGCCAAGCCGGTGGAATTCGGCCAGCCCTTGTTCAAGGTGCGTCCGGCTTGAAGCAGGCCCCGCAGAAGCATTTTCACATTCACTGAAAATCCATGTTTGAGAAGATTCTGGTCGCCAATCGCGGTGAAATCGCTGTTCGGATTATTCGCGCCTGCAAGGAGTTGAATATCCGAACGGTAGCCGTTTATTCCGAGGCGGATGCCAATTCGATGCACGTGCAAATGGCTGATGAAGCCATCTGCATTGGCGGGCCGCCCGCGGTGGAAAGTTACCTGCGCATTGACCGAATCATCAGCGCGGCCGAAATCACGGACGTGGACGCCATTCATCCGGGTTATGGCTTTCTTGCCGAAAACGCGCATTTTGCCGAAGTCTGTGACAGTTGCAACATTCGCTTCATCGGACCCAGCCCCCGCGCGATGCAATCATTGGCGGACAAGGCGGTGAGCCGGATGCTCGCCAAAAAAGTCGGAGTGCCCACCCCGCCGGGATCGGATGGCACGGTGGAAAAGGAACAGGACGCCTTGGCCATCGCCAAGCGCATCGGTTATCCGGTGATGATCAAGGCCGTGGCCGGCGGTGGCGGGAGGGGCATGCGCGTGGCGCATAATGATATTTCCCTGGTGAAGGGTTATCATACCGCCCGTTCGGAAGCCGAAAAGGCGTTTGGCAATTCCGGCGTTTACATTGAGAAATACATTGAGAATCCGCATCATATCGAAATTCAAATTCTTGGCGATCATAAGGGACATATCATTCATTTGGGTGAACGGGATTGTTCCATTCAGCGCCGGAATCAAAAGGTGGTTGAAGAAGCGCCCTCGCCCTTGCTGGAACACAAATTTCGCAAATTGCGGGACAAAATCGGCAAGGCGGCCGTCAAGATTGCCGAAGCGTCACACTACACCAGCGCCGGTACGGTGGAATTCATCGTGGATAACCTTGGCAATTATTACTTCCTCGAGTTCAACAAACGGATTCAGGTCGAGCACCCGGTCACCGAGGAAGTCACCGGCATTGATCTGGTGCGTTATCAAATCCTGCTGGCCATGGGCGAGACGTTGCGCCATTCGCAGGGGGACATACAAATCAAGGGTCACGCCATCGAATGCCGCATCAACGCCGAAGATCCCTTTGACGATTTTCGCCCCAGCCCGGGACGCATTGAGATGTATTTTCAACCGGGCGGCCGGGGTGTACGCGTGGACACCCACGCTTACGCCGGCTACACCATTCCGCCGACGTATGATTCCATGATTGGCAAGCTCATCACGACCGGCAATGATCGGCGCGAGGCGATGGACCGCATGAATCGCGCGCTGTCGGAATATATGATCACGGGCATCAAATCCAATGTTTCCTTCCAGCAGGCCATCATGCAGGACCCGAATTTCCGGCGCGGAGTTTATTCCACCGGCTTCATCGAGCAACTACTCGGTGGCGCCAGGCGGGAACTGATTGACGAAAAGGCTTAGCACCTGCAAGACTATTTTGCCCAGGCAGGCGCGGTGACCTCGGTTAATCTTATGCTCGACAAAACCACGGGCAAATCGCGTGGCTTTGCCTTTGTGGAATTCGCCGACGCCGAGGCCGCGCAGCGTGCCCTTGATCAACTCCACAACCAGGAATTCCAGGGCCGCCAGCTCACCATCAACGTCGCCCGCCCGCGGGAGGAACGTCCGCCACGCTGGGAAAACGACCGCGGCGAACGCCGCGCGCGCCAGTAGTTTCAGCCAGTCGCTCTCGTGACCGGACTGGCGGGTTGGCCCGTCCGGTTTTTTGAATAAGGGTTTGACACTCGCGGGATGCCGTTTATCTTTTAGCAAACAAAGATTATGGCTGAGACACCTCCGAACATCCCTCCGGGTGCTGTGCTGCCGCCGAAAAAAGAAACCGGCAAAGTCCAGCCCAAGAAAGAAACCGTCCGCATCAATTTGCCGCCCAAGCCGTCCGCCGCGCCGACTATCAAATTGCCGACGCTGCCGCCCGGTGGCCCGACGGGCGCGCCATCCGGTATTCCGGCGCCCACTCCGGCTCCGCAGGCCGCCGCGCCGCGCGCGGCGGCTGCCGCACCCGTCTCCCAGGTACGCCCCGCTTCGATGGCGCAACGGCCCGTGGCGGCGGCCCCGGCCATAAGCGGTCTGGATCAAATGCTCATAGTCGCCGCCGCCGCCGCCGGGCTGTTCGCCCTGGCCACAGTGGCTTGGATGCTGCTGATCCCGACCACCTGAGATTTTCAGAAGTTGTTCGAACCCTGAATGTATTTTGACGTATGGCCTCTCCTCTCATCCTTAAGCTCACACAGGAAAACTTTGCCCAGCAGGTTTTGCAGTCGCCCGCGCCCGTGCTCGTGGATTTCTGGGCCGAATGGTGCGGTCCCTGCAAAATGATTGCGCCGTTGTTGGATGAACTCGCCGACGAATACGATGGCAAGGTGAAAATCGGCAAGGTCAACGTGGATGAGCAGCAAGCGCTGGCCGCCGAATACGGCGTCCGGGCCATCCCCACCCTGCTCGTTTTCCAAAACGGCCAGGTGGCCGACCAGATCGTCGGCGCCCGCAGCAAGCGTGACTTCAAGGCCAGCCTCGACCGCGTTGCGGCCTGAGGCCTGGCAGGCGTATGCCGTTCATCGTCACGCCCCGGCAATTGGAGCAGCGCGCCGAACTGTTTCACCAACTCTCCCAACTTACGTCCGCCGGCATCGGCATCATTCCCGCGCTCGAACAAATCAAACGCAGTCCTCCCTCCCGTTCCTACCGCGAGCCGTTGCAACGCCTCCTGGATCAACTGGCCCAGGGCGCAACCGTCGCCGAAGCCTTGAATGGGCTTGGCTGGCTGCCCGCGTTCGATCTGGCGTTGATTGAAGCCGGCGAACGCAGCGGACGGATTGACGCCTGCCTCCGTCTGCTCGCCGATTACTACAGCGAACGCGCCCGGCTCATCCGCCAGACCATCGCCGATCTGATGTATCCGGTGTTTGTCTTTCATCTTGCCATTTTCGTCTCCACCCTCCTCGAATTCCTCTGGTCCGGTCCCTGGCTCCTGGTTTTGTTGGGTGGATTGGTTCCGCTCTACGCTGGCACCGTTTTTCTGATTTTCGCCGGTCAAGACCAGCGCAATGAGGCCTGGCGGGCGAAACTGGAATCGGTTGTGCGATTCATTCCCGTTTTGGGAACCGCGCGGCACTATCTGGCGTTGGCGCGGCTCGCGGCGGCCCTCGACGCCCTCATCAGCGCCGGCGTCAACATCTTTGAAGCCTGGGAATTGGCGGCGGCGGCAAGCGGTTCGCCCGCCTTGCGCCGTGCGGTGGCCGACTGGAGGCCGAAACTGACCGCTGGCCAGATGCCGTCCGAGGCCGTGCGCGCCTGCCGGTTGTTTCCTGAAATGTTCGCCAATTTCTATGCCACCGGCGAGGTCAGCGGCAAATTGGATGAATCCCTTCGTCATTTGAACCGGCTGTATAACGAGGACGGCCTGCGCAAACTCCACCTCGTTTCGAAATGGGTGCCACGCTTCATTTATTTCATGGTGGCCCTCTTCGTCGGTTACATTGTCATCCGGTTTTGGACAAATTACTTCAATCAAATCAATCAGCTGAGCCACTTCTAGTTCCGCTTTGCGCACCAGACTTCCACGCATTAATTTCGCTCCATGACGTTGACTCAATTGCTCGCCGACGAGGAACTGCGCCACCGGGAGTTCCCCGTCTCGCGCGACAAAATTTTTCTGGCCCACGCCGGCGTCTGCCCGTTGCCCCGGCGCGTGGCGCAGGCGATTTCCGATTGCGCCCAGCGCGGCACGGCCGATGATCAGGAAACGCTGGTTTTCCCCCGGCGATTGGACGAAGGACGCAGGGTCGCGGCGCAATTGCTCAATTGCCGGGCGGAGGAAATCGCGTTCGTCGGGCCGACGTCACTCGCCTTGAGTTTTGTCGCCGCCGGGTTGAGTTTTCGCCGGGGCGACAACATTCTCATCTACCATGACGATTACCCGTCGAATGTTTATCCGTGGATGGCGCTGGCCGACCGCGGTGTGGAAGTTCGCCTGCTGAACACGCGCGGCCTCGGCGTGATCCGTCCGATGGACGTGGCGGGGCAGGTGGACGAAAACACGCGGCTCGTCGCTTTGGCGTCCTGCCACTTTATCAGCGGTTTCCGGATTGAAGTTGAGGCCATCGGGAAATATTTGCGCCGGCGCGGGATTTTGTTTTGCCTCGACGCCATTCAAACCCTCGGCGCGTTTCCGGTCCCGGCCGGGACCGTGGATTTTCTGGCGGCCGACGCGCACAAGTGGCTGCTCGGCCTGTGCGGTGCCGGCGTGCTCTACGTCCGGCGGGAGGTTCAGGACCGGTTGAATCCGCCGATTTACGGCTGGCACAACGTCCAGAACCCGAATTTCGTCGCGCAGGAGAAAATCGTTTTCCGCGCCGGCGCGACCAAGTACGAGGCCGGGACGCACAATCTGGTGGGGCTGGTAGGCCTGGTTGCCGCCATGGAACTGGCTTTGGAAATCGGCGTGGAAAATATTGCCGCCGAGTTGCTGCGCAAACGCGCCTGGCTCGTGCCTGCCCTGCAATCGAAAGGTTACACGATTTTGAACGGAGACGCGAAACCTGAGAACGCCAGCGGCATAGTTTCGTTTCACCAGCAAGGCAAAGATCTCACCGCGCTGCACAAAAAACTGGCGGTAGCGGGCATGGTCACGTCGCTGCGGACGGATCGGGCCGGAAAAAATTACCTCCGGCTCTCGCCGCATTATTACAACACCGACGCCGAATTGCAGCGGGTGCTGGATTTGTTGTAGGCGCGACAAAACGAAACGTCCGCCTTGCAAAACCGGAATGGTGGTATTATGGTTCCGGCGTATGCCCAGCATCACTTTGAAAGACATTCCGGTGGAACTGCACGCGCAGTTGAAGAACGAGGCCGCCGCGAACTTTCGCAGCATCACCCAGGAAGCGATGAGCCGGATCGAGCGGACGTTCCAAATTGACGCCGCGCTGAATACCAAACGCGATCAACGGTGGATTGATCAGGCCATCGCCAGCGGGCCGGAAACACCCTTGACTAAAAAGGAAATGGACGCCATTCGCGACCGGGTATTGAGGGGCAAAAAGTGAACGCTGCCAGGCGTCCGCAATTCCTGCTGGATTTGGCGGAGGAATTGACCTGGCTGAAAGACCACGCCGGGGCTGACGTGGCCGAACGGTGGTATGAATCGTTGCTGGCAACGATTCAGTTCATCAAAAAGAATCCCTATGTTGGCCGCGAGCGGAAGGATTTGACCCCGGCGGGCATTTGTCCCTGGCGGGTGCGCGATTTTCCGCGCTGGCTGATTTTTCATGCGGTGACAGACAGGAAAAAAGTGATTTTCTACCGCGTTCGCTCCGGCACCATGAATTTGGTGGTGCTGAAAATGGAATCTTGAATCCGCAATTCAGAGGTGAGGAGCCGGCGGGCGGGGCAACGCCGCAAACGGGACAGCCTTGCCTGATTTTAATTCTGTCTTCCGACCTCCGGCTTCCGACCTCTGGTTTTAGGGAACTCTTTTCCTGAATTCATTTTGGGATGGACGATCAGGGCAGGTGTTGAATTTTTAACCGCGGATGGACACGGATAAACCTGACGCAGATTGCACGCGGACACCGGGAAAAAGCGGCGGCGGGCCGCCGCAGTCCAAAACCTGGCGGAAATTCGGAATGGCCCGGGGAACCCGAAGCCTCTTGGCGTGCGCCAGCCCTCTGGCGCTTTGGAGCGCGGCAATGGCAAATCCGAACGTAGCAGCGGACGTCAGTCCGCTCATTATTCCGGCGAGGGAGGAGTTTGAGCCGACTCATGTCGGCTGCTACGGCAGTCCGCATGGGCAACCGGTCGCGTGGCCCGGCGCACGAGGCTGGGCGATGACGGAAATCAAATGGGGGCTCTCTCCGCACTTCTTGCCGCGTCGAAGCAAGTCGCCGCGTCGTAACGCAGTGGAGACGGGAGCGAAAACGGGCGCATTCCGCACTGGAACACTCTTTTCCGATATTCATTTTGGGATGGACGATTGGGGGGAGCGCGCGCGTCTCGCGTGCTGGTGGCCCTCCGCAAGGAGTTCGGGCGTCGCGCCCGAACCATTGGTGGAACCATTCAGTTTGGGAAACGGTTTCCGGCGGGACGCCGAAAACGGCAACCGGGACGGTCGCGCTCCCCGTTTCCAATCCGTAGGAGACGACGTGAGGAGGCTCATTCTGCAATATATGCGATCCGCAATCGCCATCCAAAATTTGAAATGAGTCTCGTGACCTCGACTCCTACAAAACGCGGACGGACGGGGCGCGTGGCACGGCCCAGTTTTATCCGCAGATTTCGCAGATGACGCAGATGAGGAAAAAGAAATCTGTGCAATCTGCGTAATCTGCGGATTTTCCATTCCGCACTCCTTGCCGCGTCGAAGCAACTCGCCGCGTCGTAACGCAGTGAAGACGGGAGCGAAGACGGGCGCATTCCGCGCTTGAACCGCTCTTTTCCTGAATTCATTTTGGGATGGACGATTCGCGAAGACTATCAAGATGCGCCTTTTCCAACTCCAGTTTTTCTTTCGAGGACGGAGCAAGATAGTAATCAGAACGCCAACGTGCCCATCCTTCATTGATTGGCGGATATAGGGCTGGAATATTTTCTACAATGGCGAGCAAAATCTCGTAAATTAATCGTCTCGATTGTGGCGGGACTCGTTGAATCAGGTGATTTGTATTGCAGGGAAAATTAGAGCGGGAAACCTGCGCGAGAATGTTAACAAGAGCTTCGACGTGCCATTCGTCGGTCGAATCCGTTCTCAATCCATTTTCTCTCCAACGGAATTCCTTTAACACGCGTTTCGCCATTTCGATTTGCAAAGGCAAAGTTCTGGCATCCTGATAATACCTTTGAGGATTATTTTTCGCCTGCTCTAATTTTTTGTAATACTTGTCAATGCGTTTTTGCCAAGACAGACAAACCGAGCAAAGGCCGCGCGCTTTCACTGGGCGACGCGGACTGTCACAATTTTGGCAGCTTGGCAATTTGTCCATGACAATGGATTGTTTGAACTCACCAAACCAAACGAAGCCGCGCTTGCCTGTCAATCAAAACCGGCTACGATTCTGGCATGAAAATGAATCGGTGTTAAATTCTCGTTTTCGTGTTTCTCGTTTTTGTCGTTGAATTGCCTGCTCAACCGACTGAAACGAACCGCCCCAACGGTGGGCGTCCGTCGGCGAGTAGCCAAATAGTCCAACTTGCTTCATCCGGCGATGCAACGAATGCCCCGACCTTCGAGGAAATCAAAACCAAGGCCGAGAAAGGGGATGCCAAAGCCCAAATTGAATTAGGTAAGAATTTATTAGGGACTAACACCACCGAGGCAGTTAAATGGTTCCGCAAGGCGGCGGAGCTGGGTGACGCCGATGCTCAAGCCTCCCTTGGTTCGTTTTATGCGCAAGGCATAGGTGTGCCACAAAACTACGCCGAAGCTGTCAAGTGGTATCGGAAGGCAGCAGACCAAGGGGAAACACACGCGCAGAGCAACCTCGGCTTGTGTTACCAGCACGGGGAAGGTGTTGCCCAAGACTACAGCGAAGCGGTCAAATGGGAGCGGAAGGCGGCGGAGCAAGGTAATGTTCTTGCTCAATATAATCTCGGCGCTCTTTATTATTACGGTAATGGGGTGCTTCTTGATTACGTTCAAGCATACAAATGGTTCGATCTTGCCTCCTCTCAAGGTAATGAAGGAGCCAAGACGGCACTATCAGTTTTGCAAGGCTTGATGACGCCAGCACAAGTTGCGGAGGCGCAAGGATTGGCTAGTGACTTCAAACCACGGAAAGCGCCTGAACCGAGTTCATATATTTCAAGCGACGATATTTTCAATTCCAATCCGTCAGCTACTGGCACCGGCTTTTTCATTACGGACGATGGTTATTTGATTTCAAATTTTCATGTCGTCAAGGATGCGGCGAAGGTTCATTTGCTCACGGGCGCGGGTTTGATTGACGCCAAGGTGGTGCAGGTGGATGCGGCCAATGATTTGGCCTTGCTCAAAGCGGACGGGAAATTTTCTTCATTGCCCATTTCATCCAGCCGGTCAGCGCAATTGGGCGGCACGGTGGCGACGGTGGGTTTTCCCGACATTGGTTTGCAGGGGTTCGCGCCCAAGCTGGCCAAGGGGGAAATCGCGTCACTGTCCGGCGCGGGGGATGACCCGCGGTATTTTCAAATCAGCGTGCCCGTGCAGCCGGGCAATTCGGGCGGGGCGCTGGTAGATGATCGGGGCAACGTGGTCGGCATCGTGTCGGCGAAACTGAATGCTTCGGCGGCGCTGGCAGTAAGCGGTTCGTTGCCGGAGAATGTCAATTACGCGGTCAAGAGCAGTTTTCTATTGAGCTTCCTCGAATCCGTGCCGGACGTTTCGGCAAAGCTCAAAGCGCCAAACACGAAGGACGAGAAGTTTGAGGACGTGGTGAGGTCGGCGCAGGACGCGGCGGTGCCCGTTCTCGTTTATTGACGTAGCAGCGGACGTGAGTCCGCTCATTATTTCGGCGGAGAAGTCGGAGCGAACTGAGGTTCGCTGCTACGGCAGCCTTGCTGGCGCCGCCTATTGAGTTTCGCGACGGGAAGGGTTTTCCGCGACGGCCGGGGCGAGGCCGCGCGAGCGCCAGAGGTAATAGATCGCCGGATAAATCAACAACGCCATCAGCGTGGCGGTGATCACGCCGCCGACCATCGGCGTGGCGATGCGTTTCATCACGTCGGCGCCAGTGCCGCTGCTCCAGAGGATGGGCAGCAGACCGACGATGATGACCGACGCGGTCATGGCGGTGGGGCGCAGACGTTTGACCGCGCCGTGGTAAATTGCGTCGCGCAAATCCGCCGGGGTGCGCATTTTGCCTTCGCGTTTCCACTGCTCGTAGGCGAGATCAAGGTAGAGGAGCATGACCACGCCGATCTCGGCGCTGACGCCGGCCAGCGCGATCATCCCCACCCACACCGCCACGCTCAAATTGTAATGCAGCCAATAAAGCGTCCAGACCGAACCAACCAGCGAAAAGGGCACCGAAAGCATGACGATGGCGGTTTTGACGGCGGAGCGCGTATTGAGATAGATGATGAGCATGATGATGAGCAATGTCACTGGCACGACCACCATCAGGCGTTGCCGGGCACGGACCATGTATTCATATTGGCCGCTCCAATAAATGTTATACCCGGGCGGCAAATGGATTTCGCCTTTGGCGATGGCCTCGTCCACGGCGCGTTGCGCGTTTTTCACATAAGTGCCCACGTCAATGCCGGCGATGTCCACGTAAATCCAGGCCTGCGGCACCGCCGCCTCGGTCTTGATGCTGCCGGGACCGTCCTCGACCTTGATGTCGGCCAGTTCGCCCAGCGGCACCTGCGCGCCGGCGGGAGTGGGGATGACGACGTCGTCCCGGAGCGCTTTCAAGTTGGAACGGAAATCGCGGTCGTAACGCAGGTTGATGGTGTAGCGTTCGAGGCCTTCAACCGTGGTGGTCAGCGTCATTCCGCCCAGCGCCACTTGGAGCACGTCCTGCACGTCGCCGATGGTCAGGCCGTAGCGGGCGATGGCGTCGCGGTTGATGTTGATGACGATGTAGTGTCCGCCCATAACGCGCTCGGCAAAGGCGCTGGTGGTGTGCGGCA
>JAJXYT010000169.1 GCA_021780375.1 bacterium
GGGCGCAACGGTTGACTTGCAAAATATTTTGCAGGAAGCACAGGACTTGATGTCCCAGGGCCGTTATGAAGAGTCGTTGCAGCGGCTGATCTGGTATCACAATCACTCCATGTCCGATCCGGCCCAAGCCGGCGTGCGCAATTCTTTTGCCCTATCCTATTGGGTTGAACTGGGCCGGCGTTATCCGAAGGCAAAACAGGCGTTGCTGGAGGTCCGCGACCATGACGCGCAGGAATTTGCCGGCGACCGTGGCGACTTCGCTTTGTTCATGGAAGTGAGTTCCATCAACCATTACCTTGACGACGACGACGCAACGTATGCGTTGTTCAAATCCCTCCAGCAACAGGACAAGGCCTTGGCGCAACAATGCTACGTACTCGCGCAAGGCCTGCTCGTCCAGCGCGGCGAATATGATTTGTGCCTGAGTTACCTCGGCGATCCGCAGACGGCATTCGAACACATCCGCCATTCCTGGGAACAGACGAAAAAATGGGAAGACCAACAAGCCGCGTCGCGGCAGCAACATGTCGAAAGGCTCGAAGCCATGGCCAAAACGAATGCGCTGTTCGCCAACGGGCCGGTGCCATTCCTGCCGGAACTGCCAAAATTCGCGGACCAGCACTTTATTGACCAAACGCGCCAGTTGATTGAAATCCTGGTCGGCGCCGGTCAAAAAGCCGAAGCGGAAAAAATGCAAAACGAGGCGGTGTCGGTTCTGGACGACCCACGGCTGAAATCGTCCGTCCGCGACGCAGAACAGCAAATTCAACAGCGATCCGGTTCCGAGTAATGGTCGCGCTCATTTTGGAAAAAGATGGACAATGGAAGCCTGCCGGCTATTTCCTCAAATGATTCGGTCAACTCAAACATCAACCATCGAACGAATATGTAAGGCCCACTGCCGGTCTTGCTCATCACCGTATTAATTCTCCTGGCGATCCGGGATGGCGTCTGGAAGCTGATTGCCCTGTGGAAAAGCGCGCGCCACGACCAATTGGCGGCCCATGCCACCGGTTTCTTTTGCAAAACAAGGCATTTGCAAAAAAACCGGCATGGGGCCCTGTTCATCTGCCTGGCCATCTTCAACACGGCCGGCATTCTACCCATTCTTTACATCTTGTTCTTCCAGAAAAATGGAACGAAGCCGCCACCCATCCAGGATTCGGCAAGGATGTCACTAAAAGATTGACAAAACAGGCCAGTTTTGATAAAAAACATCACAACGGTTCAAAAAACATCAATAAATATAGCAATCAGCTCTGCTATACGAACAAAGGTTTAATCATGAAGGTAACCATAAAAACCATCGCCGGTTTGACGAGTCTGACGGGACTCTTGATCGGGAATTCACTATGCGCGGCGGACTTGATTCTCAATCCCGGATTTGAAACCGGCGATACGACCGGCTGGTCGGTGCTGGGTGCAAGCGACGGATCTGCTTATGTTAACGTGCAACCGGCCAACGGCCCGTCAGCGCCAGGATTATACGACGCGTATATGTACAATGTGATCCCGGCTGCCAATCTTGCGCTCCAGCAAAGTACAGCGCTGGGCGATGCTTCCCCCGGGTTGGTGAATTACTCATTTGATCTGAAAGTTGACAGTTCACTTAACGGTGGAGTGGTCTTCATTCATCTCTGGGACATAAATGCAACCGGTGGGGTGATCGATTCGGGACCGGGACTGCTGGGCCCTTACTTCAATACCGGTTGGCAGACATATACCGGTTCGTGGACCGCGCCGGCCAACGTGGATCACTTTGAAATCGAGTTTGATTGCACGACCGGCGCAGCCAGCGGCAGTGCCGAAGCCATCGAAGTTGACAATGTGTCGCTGACCCAGGTTCCCGAGCCGGCGACCGTTTCTTTGGCCGCGATGGGACTGCTGGGGGTGTGGGCACTTCGTCGCAGCCGGAAAGCCTGAGACACTTTGGGAACTGCTTGATAAACCAGGGGGCAAAGAGTCTGTGATCGCAGGCTCTTTGCCTTTTTCTTGGCCGCCAGTCGGGTGCGGTTGAAGCAACAACAGTCAGAGTATGTCAATTAAAACCACCACAATGTATCTAATGGTTCGTGCCGCGCTCTGTCGGCGAGTCGCGGCGGGTGTCATGGTTATGGTTCTCGGCACGGGCATGGTCAACGCTCAAGTTCATCTCAGCGTTCAGCCCGGTGTGCAGTTGAGCTGGCTCACGAATACGAAAGACACCTACCACCTGCAATGGTCGTCCAATCCCGTAAGCACATGGACTGATCTCGCCACGGCGGTGGCGGGCAATGGCATGACGAACACGGTTTTTGATCCCGTCCCCAGCGGGACCCGTCTCTACCAGGTTCTGGACATCGTCCCAGGCACGCCCGCGGTTCCCGGCAACCTCGCCGCGAATGGAGGATTCGAAAACGGAACCGGGGCCGCCGCCGATAATTGGTCCGTGGATACGGCGGTGGGCGGCCCGGTGTATGGGGCTCGCACGAACGACAACCCGCACAGCGGCTCGTTTGATTTCCAGGTTTATCTGGCCAGCACCGGTGCTGGTCCGGTGGTTCAGTTTAACCAGTCCGCTATACCCGTTACCGGGGGAACCGCCTGCCCTTTTACCTTCTATGCCAATGCCCTGACCGGCAGCGCGGGATATAATGCCCAGTGGCGAATCCTGTGGAACGCCGGGGGCGACACCGGCTACCAGACTTTCATTCCTGGAAACAACGCCTACGGCTTGATCAGCAACTTCGTGACCGCTCCGGCCGCCGCGACGTCGGCGACGATCTACTTCCATTTTGCGGGCGCGGCGAGTCCGGGGGTGACGGCCACGATTGACCTGGATGACGTCACACTCGGGAGCGGCGTTTCCAGCCCCGGCACCCCCGCCGTAACCAATATTCTATCAGTAGCCACCCTGCCGCTCGCGCAAATCAGTTGGCCGAGCACGTCGGGCCTTCAGTATTACCCCGAATCGACAACCAACCTTGCCGCGGGAATTTGGACCAACAACTTCCCCATGGTCATGGGCGATGGCGGCACCAAATCGTTCCTGACTCCGATGATCCAGAACGCAACCTTTTTCCGTTTGCGGATTCCGCCGGTCGTGGTCCTGCCCCCGTCAAATCTGCAACAGGTTCCGTCGGGAACCACCAATGCCATCGGCCTGACCTGGAACGCCAGCACCTCGCCGGGCGTGACCGGCTACGAAGTCTTCTATAGTGATACCTATAGTGATACCAATGGCACGACAACCAATTCGATCAGCCTCGGCCTGGTGACCAGTACTGTCATCCCGGGATTGACATCCGGCGAAACGTATTCCGTATGGATTATTACCCTCAGTTCCAATGGTCCGAGCAGTCCGTCCGCCGCCATCCAGGCTCAGGTTACCAACAACAGTGGCGGCGTGGTGTGGTCAGACGAGTTCAACGGCACCGCGCTGGATTCCAGCACATGGACTTATGATGTCGGCAATCAGGGTTGGGGCAATGGCCAATTGGAATATGACACCGCCCAACACGAGAATACTTACACTACGAATGGAAATCTGGTGATCGAGGCGGACCGCACGAATTATTGGGGAAATTCGTTCACGTCCGCGCGCATCCTCACCGAGGGACGATTCGCTTTCAAGTACGGGACCATTGAAGCCCGCATCAAGATGCCGAACACGGCCAATGGCTTATGGCCGGCCTTTTGGATGATGGGCAATAATGCCGGCGCCATCGCCTGGCCAGGTTGTGGGGAAGTTGACATTGTCGAGATGGGCTCCGCCGCCGGTATCGCCGCGGGGACTCAGCAGAAACTGATCGACTCCGCCGTGCATTACTCGAATGCCGCCGGGACCTACAGCAACTATGTTGCCTGGGTGACGGCGCCGGTTGACCTGAGCCTCGATTATCACCTCTACAAGATGTCATGGACGCCGACCGCCATCACGTTTTATCTCGACGGCACCGCCATCGGATCGCTCGACATCACTGCGGACTATCTCAGCGAGTTTCATCAGCCGATGTTTCCGATTCTCAACATTGCCATCGGCGGTTATGATCCCTCGTACACGGGGGTGTACAGCCCGGGCGCCGTCACGGCGACGTTCCCGGCCCGGATGTATGTGGATTATATCCGGGTTACGGACAATGGATATACGCAACTTTATTTCGGGGATAATTACGCGGAAAACGGGAACTTTGGGGTTTTCACCGAAACCACACCCGTCAACGACTCCCTGACCTACGGAACCGGCCTGGAACCGGACTTTGCCTATGGAACCAATGCCGCCCTGTATATCTGGAATAACATGACGCCGAGCACCAACCCGCCGGCGCCTTCCGAGGGTACCAATTGCTGGTCGTTCGATATTGCCGGGGGTAATTGGTTCGGCCTGGGAGTCTTCCTGCCGAATTTCCGCAACATGAAGAACTACTCCGACGGGTATCTTCACTTTGACATCCGCACCACCGCCGGAGACGCCACGCCCCTGCAAGTGGGAATCCAAAGTTGCGTGGCCGGCCAATTGGCCGGTGATGCCGCCAACTTCTGGCTTCCGCTGGGAGCCGATCAGACCTCGGAGTTCGGGTTTCCTCATGATGGCCAATGGCATTCGCTGAGAATCCCCTTGAACCGGTTCGCCAACGTCGATTTTCGCACCGTGAATCAATTGTTCCAGATTTCGAGTGTCGTCAACCCGACTTCGGCGCTGAACCTGTCCATCGACAATGTCTGGTGGGAACCCAGCGCCACCCGGGTGACCCCGCAGAATGGGGATTTCGGCGTCTTCACCGAGACGCCGTCACACATGACCGCGGGATCATTCGCTCTGGGCACCCAGGGGAACTTTTTCGTCTGGGCAAACACCATGGTGCCCACCACGCAAAACCCGTATGAGGGCACCAATGATATCAGTCTCGCCTCGGCCGGGGCCGGTTGGACGGGGATGGCCTTCACGCCCAACGTAAAATACAATCTGAGCGCCTTCAGCTACCCGGGTTGCCAATTGGAGTTTGCCCTGAAGACCACCTCCACCACCCCGTTCATGATCGGCATGAAGAGCGGAAACCTTGATGGGGTTGGGCAGAAATGGATCAACTTCCCGGGACCGGGCAGCGACCCTTACGGATTTGTTCGGGATGGTCACTGGCACGTGGTGGACATACCGATGTCCGCCTTCGGCCCGGAAGTGGATCTTTCCGCGGTCAGCCAGTTCTTCGAGATTTTGAGCCAGTCGGCCGCCATCTCTAATATCGAGTTGGACGATATCCACTTCACGAACGGCGGAGCGGCTTCACCGCCTGACCAATAAAATGGCGCGTCCCCACGGGACGATCCCCGTCGGCATTCTGCCCATCAACTATATCCGGTGCTTCCAAAAAAGCGACGCGCCCGCGCCCGCGCCAAAATCTTGAGGTCATCGGTTGACAGCGTCCTGATGTAAGGTTTGGAGTTCCGCGTTTACGCGGTACCGGGCGGCCTGAAGGCGGAGCACCGGGCGAACTTGGGACACAACCCATCTGACTCCTGCTTGCGCTTTTGCCGCATTCGGTTAGGCTTCACTATCGGTGAGCACTTCAACCCCAGCTACGCCGTCGGAAACAGCTTCGCCCGAAAATGACGCCTCCCGGCAGCCGGCCTTTGTCACCACCCACTGGTCCGTCGTGCTGACGGCCGGCCGCAGCGACACCACCCGCGCCGGGGCCGCGCTCGAGAAACTCTGCCGGACCTACTGGTATCCACTTTATGCCTATGTCCGGCGGCGCGGGCATTCGCCGGAGGATGCCCAGGATTCGACGCAGGCTTTTTTCGCGCGCCTGCTGGAACGCAACTGGGTCGGGCAGGCGGACCGGCAAAAAGGGCGTTTCCGCTCCTTCCTGTTGTCGGCCATGAACCATTTTCTGGCCGACGAATGGGACAAGGCCCGGGCGCAAAAACGCGGCGGCGGCCTCGCCCCCCTCCCCTTGGAGTTTGACGTGGCGGAAACCCGCTACAGCCGCGAACCGGCCGACAACGTCACGCCGGAACATAGTTACGAACGGCGTTGGGCTTTGACCCTGCTCGACACGGTCCTGCGCCGGTTGCAGTCGGAATATCAACAGGAAGGGCGGGGTGAACTTTTTGCCGTGTTGCATCCTTGTCTCGTCGGCGACCGGAGTTCCCAGCCGTATGCGGAACTCGCCCCGAAACTGGGCGTCAGCGAAGGCGCGGTGAAGTCCGCCGTCCATCGTCTGCGCCAGCGGTATCGCCAGTTGTTGCGCGATGAAATCGCGCAAACGGTGGCCGATCCCGGCGAAGTGGACGAGGAATTGCGGCATTTGTTTGCCGTGCTGGGAAGCTGACCGCGCTTTTCTCGCAACCTTTTGCCGCGGTTTCCTAAGTAACATTTGGAAGAACCGATGGTTGACAGCATTAAATACAGCAAACCTTGAACTCGAACGAAACCCATGAAAAAGATATTCATTCCCTTATTGGCCGGCCTTTTAACCATGACCTTCCTCACCGACTGCCTGGACCTGCGTCTCGGCGGCGGCTCACGGAGCGACACGAGAAATACCGACCAGCATCCCATCGTCGGCCAGCAAATGGTTGCCCCTACGGTTGGCCAGCAATTGATTGATCTGCAGAAGGCCAAGGAAGCCGGCGCCATTTCGAACCAGGAATATCAGGACCAAAGGGCCAGACTCCTCCAAAATATATGATGTGCCGATGGCGGTAAATCCATCAAAACGATATGGAAACACAGAGAATTTGCCCGAATTGCCGCAAGCCGCTGCCGCCGGATGTGCCCCTCGGGCTTTGCCCGGAATGCCTCATCAAGTCCGGCTTTCCCACCGAGAGCAGAGGCGTGTCGGGCGAAACCGCGGGCGCGCGGTTTGTCCCGCCATCGGTCGGGGAGATCGCCCGGCTTTTTCCGCAGCTTGAAATCCTTCGTCTGATCGGCCAGGGTGGCATGGGGGCGGTCTATAAGGCGCGGCAACCGGCACTGGACCGCTTTGTGGCGCTCAAGGTCCTGCCGCCGGCGGTGGCCAGCGATCCCGGCTTTGCCGAACGGTTCAACCGCGAAGCCCGCGCCCTCGCCCGTCTGAACCACCCCAACATCGTCGCGGTGCACGACTTCGGCCAGGCCGGCCCGTTGCATTATTTGCTCATGGAATTTGTCGATGGGGCAAACCTGCGCGAGGTGGAAAGGGCCGGGGAACTGACGTCGGAACAGGCTCTGGCCATTGTGCCGCAAATTTGCGAGGCGCTCCAGTTCGCCCATAATGAAGGCATTGTCCATCGCGACATCAAACCCGAGAATCTGCTGTTGGATAAAAAAGGCCGGTTGAAAATCACCGACTTCGGCATCGCCAAGATGGTCGGCATCGGCCTTGGACCACAAACGCTGACCGGGGCGAAGGACGTGGTGGGTACGCCGCATTACATGGCGCCCGAACAGATTGAGAAACCACAGACGGTGGACCATCGCGCGGACATTTATTCGCTCGGCGTGGTGTTCTACGAAATGCTTACCGGCGAACTTCCCCTGGGCAAATTTGCGGCGCCCTCGAAAAAGGTTCAAATTGATGTGCGGCTCGATGAGGTGGTATTGCACAGTCTGGAAAAGGAGCCGTCGCGCCGTTACCAACAGGCCAGCCAGGTCAAGACGGACGTGGAAACCATCACCGGCACGTCATCAGCGGCGGGTGCCGCCCGGTCGTCGCCGTTTTCATTTCCCGCCAGCCAAACTACCAGCGACAAAGCCATCCTTCCGGCGCTGCTGCTGGCTTTCCCCTTTGGCCTGTTCGGCGCCCACCGCTTCTACGTTGGAAAAACCGGGACCGCTTTCCTGCAGTTAGGCGCCTTGGCCGGATGTATCCTTTTGATTGTCGCCTGTGCTGCCGGTGCCCCCCAGCCCCTCACCGGACTTTTGCTGGGGTTTTTGATACTCGGATGCCTCATCTGGGCCGTCACGGACTGGATTTTGATCCTCTGCAAAGCCTTCACCGATGGCCAGGGAAAGAGAATGATTCATTGGCTCCACCCGCAAAACGGCAATTCCAAGAACGGTCCCAGCCCGATGACCGGTCCACCGTCAAGCCCGCCACCGGCTGGAACCCCTCCGGCAGCCGGCGCCGGCTCGCCACCGCCGCCGATGACACCGAAGGCCGCGTCCGCCGCCGGCACGGGCATGATTGTGGCGCCAGCCGTGGGGCTCATCGTTGCGGCCCTCTGGAAGCTGTTTTCGGCATTAATGGCCTGGTTTTTCCTGGCCGGAGTGTTTACCGACTCGTGGCTGGGGAATCTTAAGGACTTCGGCTTCGGTTCTTTTTCCCATTGGGGCGCCCTGGCGGGTTTCAGCATCTTACTTTTCAAAGTTATTCCGGCGCTGTTGATCCTCGTCGGCGCGGTGCAAATGCTGCGGCTCCGGAGTTACGCCTGGGCCATGACCGCCGCCATTTTGTCTATCGTCGCTTGCAGCCTCATTGGCCTGCCCATGGGTATCTGGGCGTTGATTGTGCTGGCGCGCCAGGATGTGCGGGAGACGTTTGCCCAGGCGGCCCGTTCCGAACCACCAAAGCTGAACCTCTGGCCATGGGCTTTCGGAACGGCATTGGTCGCGGGCATGTTCATTCTGATTGCGCTCGGGCTGAACCTTGCCTTCGAAACGCGGGATGTGACCGTCAGCGGCGCCGTTACGGATGCCGTTACCGGTCAACCCATTGCCGGTGCGCGTGTGGACGACAACCGTTACGGCGCCGGCCCAAATAAGGCGCCAGCCCAGAGTTGGACCGATGCCAACGGCCGTTATGAATTGAACACGCAGTATGAAGAACACACCATCGCCGCGTCCGCTCCCGGTTACGAATCCAAACTCTCCACCTTGCTCACCAGAACCTTTGGTTCCGAACGAAATGTCCGCATGAATTTCCGTTTGCAGCCGGAATCCCGAACGTCCCCACCCATCGCGGCGAGCGTGGAAAAAACCGATGATTCGTCGCCCGAAGAAAGCGCAATTCAAGCACCACCCGCGCCACCAATCCCTGCGGCGCCCCCATCGGCGACATCAATGACTGCCCAGGCCGCAGTCGCGTCGATGTTCCCGCCGGTTCGAATCAAGGCCGGTGCGTCCAAGGCTTTCGTGGACCATGAGGGCAATCTGTGGTTGCCGGATCAGGGTTTTGCTGACGGTGAAACCATCGAGCGTCCTCACCTGGCGATCGTCAATACCAGGGACCCGGAACTTTATCGCACCGAGCGGTATGGCATGACCTCGTTTTCGTACCCGGTTCCCAACGGCAAATACGTGGTAAAACTGCATTTTGCCGAGACCTACGACGCCATCACCGGGCCGGGCAAGCGAGTGTTTACGTTCATTGTCGAAGGCCACGAATTCAGGGATTTCGATGTGTGGGCCGAAGCCGGCGGTGCCCAACGCGCCTGCGTCGAGACCGTCAACACGGAGGTCGCCGACGGCAAACTGAACATCAACTTCATCCCCCGGCAGCAAAAGCCCGAGATAAATGGAATTGAGATTCTGCCGGCGCCACCCGCCCCGGCGGCAGCCACAACGCCGCCCTCCACCGACACCAATTCCAGGATGACAATGAACCTCTCGTCGCAAAACGGGCGTGTGATTATCGCGACCACCAACGGCACATTGTCCGCCGAACAAGTCCAACTTGAAACCTTGCATCGTCCATTGACCATGACCGCTTCAAAAGTTGACTTAACCACACCCTCCGTCCCGTCGG
>JAJXYT010000147.1 GCA_021780375.1 bacterium
GCCAATACCGGCCCGCGATCAGCAATGTCGGAGAAAAATGGACGAAAGCAAATGGAACAGTCCAAATACATGCGAAGCCTGCACCTCCCATTCCCCCGCCGCGAAGCGGCTTCGTTCAACACCGCGCCGGAGCCAACGCCGGTTACGCCTTCAGGTTTGCCGGGAAGGTTTCGGGTTGGCGGGAGTCACCGGCGGAGCGGCGGGGACTTCCCTCCGGCCCGCCGCACCGCCGATGAATAACTTCGGATAACCTATATTTGGTCGTTAGGCGGCTATGCGTCGTCACACAAAATATCAGCCGATTAGCGGCGTTACACTTGTTGAGCTACTTGTTGTCATCGGCATCATTGGCATTTTGGCGAGCCTGTTGCTTGGCGCAGTTTTCAAAGCTCACGCATACGCCAAGGACAAGACTTGGCGATTGCAGGCATTCAGCTATTGCGACTACATTCAGGAGCATTTATCCAGATTCTATCAGTCCCAAACAAACTACCCGACATTAAGTGCAGCCGAGCTATACCAGCGCGGAGTCTTTGATGACAGGATCAGGGATTTCTTAAGTTGTCCTCATGTTCAGTTTACACCATTTTCAGTTGCTGATGGAGACGACAAGATAGTTTTGAGGATTGACGAAGATTGGATTTGGGGCAAGAAGCCAGCGTCCGGCCAAATTCACGATTTGATTTTGACGAAGAAGCAGATAATCAAACCAGAGGAGCCAAAGTGACGCCACCTAACACCTGAAGGAATGTAGATAACGTGAAGTGAAGCGGGGGGAGGCGTGGATTGGATTGAGGCTTCGTTCAACCAGGGCGCTGCAGCGAACCGCCGCCCCGCTGGGCAGTCGAACGGTTCGGATAATTTGTCAGCGATTGTTGCAGCCAACCGGGCGTTTTCGGCGGCGGTCGCTGAGCTCGCGTTAGGCGGCATTTGTGTATAGTAAGCATCACGAGGACATTATGAATAAAGAAAGTGCGGCACATGTTCTGCCAAAGTCGAGATTGCGTTTTTTGGCAACTTTTGTTGGAACCCTGGTGTTGGCGGTGCGTTTGTATGCGCCCCCGATCCCTCCCGTTCTTGCCATCAGTCAGCCAGTGTCGAATAGCGTTACGGTTACGGTGGTTAGTGGTAATGCCTATAATTATGCCCTCCAAATGTCCACTCACTTGACCACCACAAACTGGATAAACATCCAATCAAATTAGGTGATTCCGACTCCAATTACTTTTACAAATATACCAGCCACAAATAGCTCCGAGTATTCAGGATGGTGAGCCTTCCACCCCTGGGTTGTTTGGAATCATGCAATGAAAAGGAAAAAGCCGCCTGAATATCCAAAGGATGGAATTGACCGAGCGCAGCGGAGCGTCAATTCCATCCGGAACGGTGCTTGCCGGCGCTTCCGCCGGCATCCCTTGGATATTCTGACGCAACTGCCAAATTCCATAACTCAACCCAATGACCTGTCCGGTCGCCACAATTCGAAAAAGAATCAGCCAGTTGATGGCGCAAGGCCTATTGCGCGTTCAGTTGGATCTGATATCGGGGGATGATTTCAACCTCGTTCAGCAAAGCAACGCCCGGTTTGTCGCCAAAATCAGGCTGCGCTTCTTTGGCCAGATAAATTGGCGCGTTCTTCTGGAGCGGTAAGATGGCCACCTCCAGGTCACCGTTCAAAATCCCGGGAGCATACCGGCGCATTCCAATATCAAAGGGTTTGCCGTTGTAAAAATCGTCGGTCAACAGCTTGCCGTTCAACGTCACTCGCGCAACATCACCAACGTAATACAGCCGTAAAATGGGGTCCGTCCCCGGGTCAATTCCTGAAGGCAATCTGACTTTCCAAACCGCCGCTGCCGTGAAATCGGCGTCCTCCGGCCCGGCCGCCACGGGTTGTGCGATTTTACCCGACATAATTTTGCGCAACGGCCCGACCGGCTGAACTTTTTTGAGCGTGGCCCGATACACTTCGGGTCGCGGCGCGTGCGGTGTAAATTCCTCAAAAATGCCATTATCCGTGCGCCGCAACACTTCCTCATGGCAGGTGACGGCCGCCGGTGCAGGGTACGCGCCAACCTTGAGGTCGGCACGGTCCTCCGAAGTCAGGCGCAACTGCGTTCCATCCAGCACCAGTCCGGCGTGAGTCAGGAAGACGCGGTCACAGCCTTGCCAGTTCCCCTTCCACAGCGCCAGAGAATCGCGGTCGCTCAAAAGCACGATGCTGACGGTACTTCCGTTTGTCCCGGAAACCTGGATGGCGGGACCGGCGCCGGGTTTCACGTGAGCGATGATCAACCGGCCGCTCCGGCTTATTTTGCCGGAAAAATTCTTCAAACTGGCATCGCGGTTGAACGCAAACCCGGCCGGAATTCCCGGAATTTCAGCAAAGAAAACGGTGCGACTGCTGCCGTCGTCAATGGCCGTAACCGGTTGCGCGGTTGCCCAGGCCAACTGCACACCCCGGCCCAGATCAAGATTGAATGGCCAGTCCTGGCAGAAGCTCAACGGTGATTGGGTTGTTCTTCCGGGCGACATCGGCACGGCAACCATTGTCGCCACCCTTCCATGAACCGGTTCGTAGTGCAGTCGGCCCGACTGCGGGTTCCGACGGCGTCTCGCTGTCGTCAGGAACACCCGGCGGGAGGCCGGGGTGGACCCGCAGGCGGGACGCCTGCGCTACAACGATGCGGTTCAATCGCCGGTAAGCAGTTCCAAAAGGAACAAGAAACTACTGAGGGGTGGGAACCAGTTTGCCGGGAAACAACCTGATCGGCCGCCTGGGCGCGAGTGCCCGTCCGGAAACCGGATCCAGGGCCGCGACCGCGCTTTGCGCGTACCAGCGGGCGAAGTAATCGTTGGGGTGAAGCGGGTCGTTCATGCAATCCTTCGGCTTTTTGGCGGCATAAACCCACTGGCTGAGGGCGGTCAGGTCCACGAATTGCACGCCCGGCCCGGTCAACGCCTTCAGCTTTTGGGCGTATTCGCCGACGAGATTCCAGTAATCGGAATTCGTCGTGTACGCCGGATCAAATCGCAGGGTGGAAACCAACAGGAATTCGGCGTTTGGATTTTTATGGCGAACCAACTTCACAATGTCCGCGATGTTGTCCGCAAAGGAATCTGCCGGAACACTCCAGAAGTCATTTTGCCCGAATGCGATGAGCACGAGGTCGGGATTCAACGAGGACACCATCCGTTCCGCATATTCCTTTCCCCACTGTGAAGTCGCCCCGCTTTGGGACGAATTGTAAAGTTGGAGATGCCAGTCCTGATAAATCGTTTCCAGACGGACATCACCGGTCGTCTGCCAGGCCGCCAGACCGTCCTCAAATCCTCCGTTGACGACCAGACTGGAATCCTGATCAGCAGCCGGCGCCGTGCAAAATGTCGTCAACAGAAATACCGCCGCAACCAACAAGGACTTTTTCATTCAGTATATTTTCCCGCGTTGTCCGCGTCTCGCCGCCTGTGAACCGAATTTTACCCGAATGGTTGCGAACTGTCCTTCGTTTAAATCACCGCCACCATCAATTGGGGTATTTGCATTCAGTTCTTATCCGCGAATTTAAACTCCGCCGGGTTTCCGCTCGAAGCATCTTTCGCAAGCCAGACCTGAAACTCAACCGAAAACTGAATGGGCAGTGATTAACCGATTAACACCTTCCGCACAATGATCAGGAGTCACACGCAGGTAATGTTCCGTTATCCACCCTGGGCGGATTTTAACCAGGGAGCACTATGGCCCTAATAATACCCTGTAGAACCGGGTATCAAATTTGGCGGCGTTGCTTTCATTCCAGGTAAAAGGCAAGGTGGGCGAATCCGCCGTGGCGATGGACGACCAGAAGACGAGGTTTGTGGAAAATTGAATCGTATAGTCGGGGCCTGCATCACCGTTGACCCGGAACTCAAACTGACCGTTGGTCATTACAGCCGCGTTCAGCACGGGATGAGCCGGTTGCGTCACCGTCACCGCGAAATTCTGCGTCGCGCTCAGGACCGGGGTGCCATCGTCTGAAACCATCACGCTGATCGGCTGGAGGGAGGGCGATTGCGCCATGGCCGGCCGCCAGGTGAACAAGCCGGTGTTGGTATCAATCGTCGCATTCGCCGGAGCCTCGAGCAGGCTGAAGGTCAAGGTCTGTGGCGGCACATCCGCATCGCTGGCCGAATTGGTGATGACCAGGACCGTCCCCGCCATGATCGTTTGATTGGAAATCGCGGCCATCACGGGCGGATGATTAAACGCGCCGCCGAACTGAAACCAATTCAGATTTCCGATACCCGACGCGGTTCCCCGGAAAATAAGGTAGAGATTGTGCAGGCCGCTGGCGCCCGAAACCGGCGCCGTCACGGTCTGCCATGTCTGCCAGCCACCGGTGTTCGTGATGGTAACGGAGCTGATCAGCGGCCCGGCCGGGCTGTCCAGTCGAAACTCAAGGATCCCGCCGTTGCTGGCGCTGGCCGCGCGCGCAGTAACGTTGGTGATGCCCGTGGCGAAATCCACGTTTTGATACTCGGCATAATCGGAGTCATCGGCATAGCCCACGTCGTAACCGCCCAGCGTGTCGGTCGTCGGCTCGGTCTCCAGGCCGGAAACGGAATTAAAGCCTGAAGCCTGAATTTGATTGGTGGCCATAACCCTGTATCCGCCGTTTTGGGTTCCGGTCCAGGCAAAGGTGGCCCCGGCAAATCCCGGCAGGGAATAGCTGGTTTGTTTGTTCCCCCATTGAATTTGAAAGGTCCGACTGTCCGGCGTGTCGTTAAACGCGACCAGCGCCTTTGAGCCGTCCGGGTTCAAAAAAGCGGCGCTGACGATGCCCGACGCATTGCCCGAATAAATTCGACAGGCGCCGGGCAAGACAAACTTGCTGAAGTGTCCCAGGGTGTAGAAATCAATGTCATAGCTGACGGCGCCGGTGTTGGTGTTCACCGTCACCAGCGGACTGCACGTATTGCAACCGCCGGTGTTGGGGCCGTCATTCGGGTTGGCCGCGAGGTTCCACTTGACATAGGTCCTGCCCCAGCTCCGCATCACGTGGGTTATCTCCTCAAAGTCACTCCGGACCTGATCGCCGACCCAGGCGCCGCCGGAATGCTCGGTTTCATAATTCCCCTTGGCGGGATACTGACCGGCCAGGGTGAGCATGGCTCCGGGCGTCCCGCCATAGCCGTGCCACGCGGTACCCGCCACTTGACTGGAAGCCAGCACCATCGGATCGGAAAGAACTGTCTGCGGATAATCCGGACGATCCCAATTGTGGTCATAGACCAAAACCCGGGTCGTAATATGATTTGAGGCGAAAGCCGGCAGGACGTAATCGCGCAACACCGCGAGTTGCGCGGCCGCGTCCATAGACATGCCGGGATAGTCGCCGGGCTCGTACAGAGGTTCATTTTGCAGCGAAACGTAACTGATCGGAATTCCCGCCGCCGCGTAAGCCTGGATGTATTTCACAAAATAGTTGGCAAACGGCCCGTCCATGCCGGGCAAAAGCGAACCGCCAATCATTGAACCGGAATCCTTCATCCAGCCGGGCGGGCTCCACGGGTTGGCCATGATCTTGAGTTGCGGGTTCAGCTGCAAGGCCTGTTTGACCAGCGGGATAATGTCGGCTTGATCGTGCGCGATGCTGAAATAAATCAAATTGGTATCAGTGCCGCCGGGCGGGTTATCGTCGTAGGAATAATCATAGCGCGCCAGATCGGAAGCGCCCATCGGGTTGCGCATAAAGCTCAGGCCGATGCCGCCGCCGACGCGGGTAAACAGGTTGGTCATGGCCGCGTTGCGGGCGGCCGGCGTTGCCACTTCATTGAGCATGTAACCGGTCGTATCGGTAAAGGCCGCGCCAAAACCCTCGATCGGCTGATAGGTCTGCGTTTCATCAACGAACACAGGATTGGCGCCGCCGGTCCCGGTTGAAAACACCGCCGGCGCTTGCGGCTGTAATTTCGCAGATTGATCGTCGGTCGTGAGCCAGACGCTGACCGTTTGGGCATTTGCAGTGAGCACCGTGCAAATCACCGCCAGGCATGCAAACCCCACAACCATGTGAATCCCGCCGATTATTCTCATATCAGAAATCCAAGTCCTGTGCCTAAATATCTTCGCGTCTTAGCCCCGGGGAAAAAATGGGAGCCGATCACCGGCTTCGGCCATTCCTTGCGACAAAAACGCGACTTGACCCTGTGGCCAAGTCGCGTTCCAAGTTCAATCTTCCTTCCCAATCCTAACCACGCAGGGCGGTTGAAAAGCGACGGCTTCCGAGCAGTAACGCCAGGCCGACGCCGACCAATGCGAATGTCCCCGGTTCAGGAACGACCGCCAGATTGTTGAAGGCAACGTCGCTGCCATTGCCCGCGGCGTTATTGAACACATTGATTCCGAGGAGCGACCCCGCGAATGAGCCACTCCAACTGTCTGTGCCGGCGACCGCGCTGTAGGTATTGGCACCGGTGACGGTGAAGGAAATGTTAAACGGTACGTGGTATTGATACCCCATGCTTCCGGCGTTTACATAACTGGAGCCCGCATCGCTGTAAAAATATCCGGTGCCGGTATAATATGGATTGGTGGGATCCGGCTCCGCGCCAAAAATCCCGAAGGTGATTGCGGCTCCTGAACCATTCAGCAGATCCACGCCGACGTCCGTCTGAGGATTCGTGGCTGACATCTCAAAAGCGAGGGAGACCGTTTGTCCGATGGCCAAGGCGCCACCGTCAAACATATGGGTATCGGTGATGGTTCCAATTACGTTGTTCCCATCAGGATACGTATACATCTGCCAATAATTGGGGACCAGAGTCCAAGTACCAAACCCGCTTCCCGACCCGCCGGTACTCTGAGTCTGCGTCCAAACCTGAACCGGGTTGGAGTTCTGATCAACTCCGTCCGGATTGCTGCCCGGTGCGGCCGTTGCCGTGTAGGAAACAAGAGTGGACGCGGATGCCATGCCAGCGGCACCAATGATACTGAGGAGAGTCAATGCGACTTTTTTCATAATTTTTCAGGTTTGATTGATATTCGACTTATCCTCTACGCCAGCACTGGTAGCAAAGGATTGTCGATATCGTATCACAGTCAAAGCGGCTTTAGCACCCCCATTTCGGGTGGGGTAACACGAGGCTCATTGACCATTGCCGGGGGAGATTAATAAGCTTTAACGTTATACAGGCCGGCCTTGTGTGGGCTATCGGCTTTCGGGTTCGACCGAGCCTGACCCAACCCTGAATCCATTCGCGCCGCAAGGCGGACGAACCGAATAACCAAAAACGCTTGGAAAGAAAAAACATGACATCGCCCGCGATACCTTTTTGAACCAGAGTCAGGGACCCGGTCAGGCGTGACGCTCGTTGGACGTTAAAAGGCAACCCCTGAGTTGATCCTTGAGCCTGGACGGATTTACAAACCTACCGATGAATTCACGCCGAATGACTTTGTCGTCTTCCACTGCTGCCAGTCGTTGGCGATTGTGGTCAATGAATCGGAAGAGATATTTGGCGTCGGCGGCCAAGAGGTCGGATCATACCAACCCCAGCCATTCGGAACCAGACCGGCGGCCGCCTTGCAAGCCCACATCGTCCAGCTAATGCCATCGTTGTTATAGTCGTTGATGGAATAATCATAGCAGGCCGCGCCGTTGCCCATGTCGTTCCATTCACCGATATAATCAGGAACGTTCCAGGATTTATGGTTGTTAAAATCGGCCACTTGATTGTCGGAGCCGGCTTCACACTGGGCAACCGAGCCGCCCCACTGGTATTCATGCATGGAATAGACAACATTGGTCCAGCCATACAAGGACGGGTTGGGCAACATGCTCCAGTTCCAGCTTCCGAAGGTTCCCTCCATGATGATGATATGGGTGGGGTCCACGGAACGGATGGTGGTGTAAAGGCTGGCATAGGCCGGCCAGACAACCGCCGTAGTCGTACTATTATTGGTTCCATACGGTTCATTGATCAGGTCGTAACCGGCCACGGTGCTGTTGCCGTTGTAATGGGCGGCAATTTGCGCCCACATATAAGCGGTTTGACTCTGGTCGGTGCTGCTGGTCCAGTATTGATTCTGGTTTTGCCGACCGGTGGTATCGGAAGCGCTTTGGCCGCCGACTACGCCGTGCATATCAATAACCACATAAATACCGCGAGCCGCGCAATTGGTGACCAGCCAGTCAAGCACTGTGAATGCATCCGCGCGCCATCCGGTGCTGGTCGTATTGGTGATGGAATAAAAATTGCCCCACCAGACCGGCACGCGCACACAATTGAATCCCCCGTTGGTGATGTTATCGAGGTCTGCGGTGGTAATCCAGTTGGTCTGATATATTCTAATCAGGCTCTGTTCGTTGGCGACGCCAAAACGACTGTCAAGATTGGTAATCGCGCTGTAGGTGTCCGGCAAGCTCCCGCTGTCCAAAGGACACATCCATTTTTCCATGATAAACCACCCGCCCAAATTGAGACCTTTCAACTGAACGACCGTGCCATTGGCATTCACAATACTGGCACCGCTGGCATGTAACAGGGTAAGGGCAGGCGTGGTATTGGTTGATATTTGCACTCGATAGCAGCGGCTGTTTTGGCTTACCAGATCGCCAACCGACTGGACTGAATCATTGCCGGAAACAGGATTGCCAGTGGGGATCCAGGTCGCATCGGTCAGATTATTTTTATACTGGAGCTGATAGTTGAACCCGGACCGGGTCAAGAATGAGACAATGACATTCGTGCCATCATAGCCCGCGTTAATCGCGAAGGGGACAGCCTGGATTTGAAATCCATTAATATCACCTTCGGCGCCACCGGTTCCGGTCCAGGTAATCGCCAGGTTACGGAGTCCATCAGACAGGGCCAGGGGAAAATTGACGTAATATATTCCAGCAACCAGGGTACTGCTGGTACCGTTCCAGGTACTGCTCATAGTGATGCCATTCACCTTAAAACAGGTAGTGCGTCCAATGGCAGTGCTGTTGGCCGCATTGTACAAAACCAGGTTGTAAGTTGAGTTGGTTGGAAGCCCGGAAAGTGTAATGGTTTGTGGGATGCCGCCATTATAGAGATAGTTCTGCATAAGGGCGTTGTAAGGAGTGCCGACAAATGGAGTCGAGCCGCCGTAATTGTTTACATTGTATCCGCCGGCTGAAGCGAACGTCATCGTAACCGTCGAGTTGCTGCCATTTGCGCAGATCAGCGGAATTCCATTGCCGCTGCTTGCGTCCATACCATTCCACTGGTCACCCGCAACTCCCAGAGCCGCCGCCCCTGACATCGTTGGACCCGGATTCGGCCCACCACCGGCGCCGGCGCTGCTGTTCCCGGTAAAACAAACATCAATCAGTTGGGCCTGAAGCAGGCCGCCGCCAAAAGCGATGATAGCTGCGAAAAAAATGCCAGACCGGCGAAAGCTCGAACAGGGCGAGGGGTGAAGGGTTGGCTTATGCATAAAACTCGGCAGTCAAGGGATCGGCGCCGATTTATTCGGCGCCGACCCGGACAACCATACATCATCGCATAGCGATACCGGTCTTAACACCCCTCTTTCGAGTGGGCACTCTTCACTGGGCCACGGCGCGATAAAATCGCTCGGCCCCTCCGCTCGTGCTGTCCGTTACCGTTTTAACC